>JBDHVK010000013.1:0-53536 GCA_039809645.1 Gemmatimonas sp. | reverse complement strand
GCCGAGCGGCGTGCGCTCGAGGAACAGCTGCTGCACTCGCAGAAGATGGAGGCGGTGGGGACGCTCGCCGGCGGTGTGGCGCACGATTTCAACAATCTGCTGACGGCAATCCTGGGGTTCACACAGCTGGCCGAACAGCAGGTGCAGTTGGCGCTCGACGAAGGGGCGGAGCGGGCGCTGCAATCGCGGCTCGTCGAGGTGCGGCAGGATCTGATCGAAATCCTCAAGGCCGCCGATCGCGCCTCGCTGTTGACGTCGCAGCTGCTCGCATTCAGTCGACGTCAGAAGGTGTCGCCGGCGCCGCTCGATGCCAATGGCGCGGTGCACGACCTCGAGCGCATGCTCCAGCGGCTGATCGGTGAAACAGTCAGCCTGGTGACCGAGACCTCGGACGAGTCGCTGCCGGTCCTGGCCGATCCCGGACAGTTCTCGCAGGTGCTGCTGAACCTCGTGGTGAACGCCCGGGATGCCCTCCCGCACGGTGGGCTGGTGCGCGTGCGCACCGGCGCCCTCACGCTCGACGCGCCGGTGGCCGACGGGACCCTCGCCGGACTTGGCGCCGGTGCCTGGGTGTGGGTGTCGGTCGAGGACAACGGCGTCGGCATGTCGCCGGAGGTGCAGGCGCGCATGTTCGAGCCGTTCTTCACCACCAAGCCACTCGGCCACGGGACCGGGCTCGGACTCAGCACGGTGTATGGCATCGTCACCCAGGCCGGCGGGCAGCTGTTCGTGGAGAGCACCCCGGGGCGGGGCACGACGGTGACCGTGGCCTGGCCGCGGTTCGAAGGGCCGATGTCGCCGCATCTGCCGGCGCGGGCCGTGCGCGACCGGAGCGACGCCCTGGTGCTGGTCGTCGAGGACGAGCCGGGAATTCGCCGGTTGGTCGCCGAGATTCTGCGTCGCCGGGGCCATCGGGTGCGTGTGGCCGAACACGGCGTGGCGGCGCTCGAGCAGCTGGATGCCGGCCTCCAGCCCGCGCTCGTGGTGACCGATGTGGTGATGCCGCGGATGGGCGGTCGGGAGCTCGCGAGCCGCATGGCCGAGCGTGGGCTCACGATGCCGGTACTGTTCATGTCGGGGTATCAGGCCGGGGAGGAGCTTCCCAGCGACGCGATGCACCAGTTCATCGGCAAGCCGTTCACCCCCGATACACTGGTGCAGGCAGTGCGGCGCGCGCTGGAACCGGACGTCGAGGCCAGCGCCAGCGGGCGTTGAAGTCGCCCGGCGGGCGGCCTAGCTTGCGGCCTCCCTCTTACCCGCCGCCGAAATGGGCCTCTCCCAGCAGACCACCCGCATTGCCGACCTCAAGCACCACGTCGGCGCCACCGTGACCGTGCGTGCCTGGGTCACGCATCTCCGCTCCAAGGGCAAACTGGGGTTTGCCGTCATGCGCGACGGGACCGGGGTGATGCAGGCCGTGGTGGTGAAGGCCGAGGTGCCGGAGGCGGCGTGGGAGACCTTCGGCGCGCTGACGCAGGAAGCGAGTGTGGCGCTCACCGGCGAAGTCCGCGCCGATGCCCGCGCGCCGGGTGGCTACGAAATGGGAGTCAAGGAGCTCACGCTGATCGGCGCGAGCCCGCTGGATTACCCCATCCAGCCCAAGGAGCACGGCATCGACTTCCTGCTCGACAACCGCACCTTCTGGCTCCGCAGCCAGCGGCAGGCGGCGATCATGCGCGTGCGGCATGAGCTCGAGCAGGCGGTGCACGATTTCTTCTACGCGCGCGACTTCGTCCGCTGCGATACGCCCATTCTCACCGCCGCCATCGGTGAACGCGCGGGGCTCTTCAGCACCGAGTACTTCGACGAAGGCACGGCGTATCTCGCGCAGACGGGGCAGCTGTACGGGGAAGCGCTCGCCGCCGCGCTGGGCCGCATCTACACCTTCGGCCCAACGTTCCGCGCCGAAAAGAGCAAGACGCGCCGCCATCTCACCGAGTTCTGGATGATCGAACCGGAAATGGCGTGGTACGATCAGGACGACAACATGGACCTCCAGGAAGATTTCGTGCGCTACCTGGTGGGCCGAGTGCTCGAGCGCCGGCAGGAAGAGCTCAAGGTCCTCGAGCGCGACACGAGCAAGCTCGATTGCGTCTCACAGCCGTTCGTGCGCCTCGACTACGGCGAGGCCGTGAAGCTCGCGCAGAGCAAGGGGAGCGACATCACCTGGGGCGACGACCTCGGCGCGCCCGACGAAGCGATGATCGTGGACGAGTACCAGCGCCCCGTCTTTGTCGTGAACTATCCGAAGGAAGCCAAGGCGTTCTACATGAAGGAGAACCCGGCCGATCCGCGCACCGTGCGTTGCGCCGATCTCCTCGCGCCCGAAGGCCGCGGCGAAATCATCGGCGGTTCGCAGCGCGAAGACGACTACGACAAGATCCTCGCGCGCCTCACGCACGAAGGGTTGCCGGTCGAGGCGTACGGCTGGTATCTCGACCTCCGCAAGTACGGCACGTTCACGCACTCGGGCTTTGGGCTGGGACTCGAGCGCACGATCGCGTGGATCTGCGGGATCGAGCATATCCGCGAGGTGATTCCGTTTCCGAGACTGATGGGGCGCATCGCGCCATAACACCCACAACCCACGACCAAAAACACGAAACCCTGAACTGATCGGTTCAGGGTTTCGTGTTTTAGGTCGTGGGTTCTGGGTTGTTTTGGGTTCGCTCGGCGAGTTTCACCGCGTCCCAGTACTCATCCTGCTCCTCCAGACTCAGCGCCGTCAGCGACTTCCCATCCCGCTCCGCCATTCGCTCCATCGCCGCATACCGCCGCACGAACTTCGCATTCGTCCGATCGAGCGCGAGCGCGCCGTGCACGCCCGTCTTGCGGCACAGATTCACCACGGCAAAGAGCAAGTCACCGAGCTCCGCTTCCAGCGCGTCCTGATCCAACACCGCGCCAGATGACGCGTCGATCAGCGAGGCCACCTCCTCGACTTCCTCGCGCACCTTCGCCAGCGGCCCGAGCGCGTTGTCCCAGTCGAAGCCCACGCCGGCGGCACGGTCCTGCAATCGGTGCGCGCGGTGCAGCGAAGGCAGGCTTGCCGGGAGCCCCTCCTCGAGCGTCGACCGCTTGGCCTTCGCCGCCTTCATGCTCTCCCACGAGCGCTTCACGCCGTCGCCGTAGAGATGCGGATGCCGCGCGTGCATCTTCGCGATCAGCGCGCCGGCCACGTCGTGCATGGTGAACGCCCCGCGCTCTTCGGCCACGACGGAGTGAAAGAGCACCTGCAGGAAGAGGTCGCCCAACTCGTCGCGCAGCACCGCGTCGTCACCGCCAGCGATGGCGTCGTCGACTTCGTGGGACTCCTCGATGAGATAGGGGCGCAGCGATTCGTGCGTCTGCACGCGATCCCACTCGCAACGCGCGCGCAGGTCGCGCATGAGCGCGAGCGCGTCGTCCATGGTGCGCGGGGCAGGGGCCGCCGGGGGCGGAGCCGCCGGGTCGATCGGATCGGAGTCAGCAGACATGCAAAACAGGGCCGGTTCAGAGTCGACGGGGAAGTTCGCGGTGGCTAGCTTCAAAGGCTATGCCTCACCCTGCCTCGACCCACGACCGGGCCTGGCTCGACGTCGATCTGGGCGCCGTCCGCCACAACGCCGCGCTGCTCCGCGCGCGGGCGGGCGTGCCGCTGCTCTGCATGGTCAAGGCGAACAGCTACGGGGTCGGTGCCGAGGCGGTCTGCCGCGCCCTCGGCGTGCCCTTCGATCGCGGCGCGGTCCACGCCGCCACCGAGGCGCCGTGGGGGGTGGGCATCGCGTCGCTCGATGAGGCCGAGGCGCTGCGGCAGGCCGGGTGCACCGGGCGCATCGTCTGCACGACGCCACTCCTGCCGAACGAGCTGCCGCGGGCCCGCCGGCTCGATGTGCGCCCAACGCTCCATCGGGCCCCCGACATCACGTTCTGGGGCTCGCTTGGCGGTGGCCCCTGGCATCTGGCCATCGACACCGGCATGTCCCGCGCCGGTGTTCGCTGGGACGCGGTGTCGCCGCTCCGCGATGCCGTCCGGACCGTGCCTCCGGAGGGTGTCCTCACCCACTTCCACTCGGCCGACGAGCACCCGGCGACCCGCGACGAGCAGGACGCCCGCTTCGAAGAGGCGCTCGCCGTACTTCGCGACGTGCTGCCGGCCGCGGTGCTCGAGCACCGCGACAACAGCGCCGGTATCGCCTCCCGGGCGAACCGCTCGCCTGGGCATCTCGCACGCCCCGGCATCGCGCTCTACGCCGGGCTCTTCGCCGCCGAACTGGGGCTCCGGCAGGTCGCCCATCTGCGGGCCCGCATCGTGGACATGCGCGACGTGTACGCTGGCGAGACGGTCTCGTACGGGGCGACCTGGACCGCGCCCGAGACGCGCCGCATCGCGACCCTGGCCGTGGGGTACGCCGACGGGTACCGCCGCCACCTGTCGAACGCAGGGCAGGTGCTCGTCCATGGGCAGATCTGCCCCGTGGTCGGACGGGTGACGATGGACATGACCATGATCGACGTGACCGGCACGCAGGCCGCGCTCGGCGATGTGGCCACCCTTTTGGGCCGGGATGGGTCCAACGAACTGACCACGGAGATGGTGGCCGGCCTTGCTGGCGTGTCACCGTATGAGTTGCTCGTGGGGCTCACCCTCCGGGTCCCTGCCGTGCATCACGACGTGCTGCCATGACTGCCTTCAACGCCTCCCTCGCCAACCGCCGCGCACTGATCATCGTCCTCGACGGCGTCGGGTGCGGCGCTGCGCCCGATACCGACGCCTACGGCGATACGGGCAGCGACACCCTGGGAAATGTCGCCCGCGTATCCGGTGGCCTGTCGCTCCCCAACCTGCAGCGGCTGGGGCTGGGGAACCTGTCGGCCGTCGAAGGGGTCGCCCCGGTCGAGCACCCCGTCGCCGGCTACGGCGTCATGCTCCCCCGGTCGGCGGGGAAAGATTCCACCACGGGACACTGGGAGATCGCGGGGCTGCACCTCGACAAGCCGTTCCCGACCTACCCGCACGGCTTCCCCGCGGACGTCGTTCAGGCCTTCGAACAGGCCACCGGCCGCCCGGTCATCGCCAACTGCGTCGCCAGCGGTACCACGGTTATCACCGATTTCGCCGAGGAGCAGCAGCGAACCGGGGCGTGGATCGTGTACACCTCTGCCGATTCGGTCTTCCAGGTCGCGGCCCACGAGGAGTGGATCCCGCTGCCGGAGCTCTACGCCGCCTGCGAGACGGCGCGCCGGATGCTGGTGGCGCCTCATGACGTCTCCCGGGTGATCGCCCGGCCGTTCGTGGGAACTCCCGGGGCGCGGCGGCGTACCGCCAACCGCCGGGACTACTCCATCCAGCCTCCCGGCACCACGCTGCTGGACGTGCTGGCCGAGGCCGGTATCGAACGAACCGGGGTGGGGAAGGTGGACGACCTCTTTGCCGGCCGCGGCATCACCTCCCGCCACACCGCCGACAACGCCGAGGGCGTCGCCGCGCTCCAATCGTGGCTGAATGGCGACACGCGTGGGTTCTGCTTCGCCAATCTGGTAGATTTCGACCAGCTGTTCGGGCATCGGAACGATGTCCCGGGTTTTCGGGGAGCCCTTGAGGCGTTCGATCAGGCGCTCCCTTCGCTGTTGGCTGCCCTTCGGGAGGACGACCTGCTCTTCATCACCGCCGATCACGGCAACGACCCCACCACGGCCTCGACCGACCATGCGCGCGAGCGTGTGCCGATCCTGGCGGCGGGGGCGCGCGTGCGCGGTGGTCCGCTGGGCGAGCGTGACACGTTCTCCGATCTCGGGGCCACGGTGGCCGACTGGTTCGGGAGCGCGTGGCGCGGCCGCGGCACGTCGTTCCTCCCGGAACTGCTGCACACGTGAGCGCGGACGTCGCTCCAGCGCATCTCGCGCGTCTTCGTGAGGTGGCCGATGCGGCCCGGGCCAACGCCTGGTGCCCGTATTCACGCTTTCCGGTGGGCGCGGCGCTCGAAACGGACGACGGCCGCATCTTCGCCGGCTGTAACGTCGAGAACGCGTCGTACCCGGCGGGCACCTGTGCCGAGCGCGTGGCGCTGGGCACGGCCATCGCGGCCGGCGCCCGGTCGTTCGTGCGGGTGGTGATCACCTCAGCGGTGTCGGAGCCGACACCGCCGTGTGGAATTTGTCGACAGGCGCTGGTGGAATTCGCCCCGGCGCTCGAAGTCTTTGCGGTCACGCCCGATGGGCGCTGGACCCGCTGGTCGCTGGCAGAGCTGCTGCCCGCACCGTTCACGCCTGCTTCGCTCGAGAATGCCTGAGCGCGTTCGTATGTCGCAGTGGCGCCGTCAGTGGTCGCGTCTGCGTTCTCCCCTGTTGCTGCTGAGCGCCGTGTGCACCACGGTCTTCGCGGCCGCCTGCACCGAAGACCTCGAGGGCGGCGGCGCCTGTCCCACGCTGTGCCCGTCGCGCACCGAGAGCTTCAAGGACACCACCTTCGAGGCGGTGACGCTGGACAGCTCGCTTTCCGGCTATCCGGTGCTGGGGCTCGGTCCGGATCTGCTGCTCGCCAACCGCCCCGACACCATCGTGACGCGAGCCGTCATTCGGCTCGACGCGCTCACACAGGAGTACTCGGTCAACAAGACGGGCACGACGGAGCCGATCTCCGCGACCGATTCGGTCTACCTGCGGCTGCAGGTGGATTCGCTGGGAGCGAAGGGCACCGACTCGATCACCATCAGCGTGTTCAACGTCGATACGACGGCGAATGACTCGGTGGCGTCGGTGGTGAAGACGCTCTTCACGCCCAAGCGCCTCCTCGGTTCACTCACGATCGTCCCCACGAGCGTCAAGGATTCCCTGCGCATTCCGCTCAGTCATCGGGTCGTGGATTCGCTGATCGTGGGGGGCTACCGCATGCGCGTCGGATTGCAGATCACCCGCGGCAAGGGGCAGATCCGCCTGCTCGCCTTCTCGAGCGGGTCGCCGGCCCCGTCGGTGCAGTACGATCCGAGCACCGACACGACGTACGCCCCGATCATCGTGCAGGCCAACACCACGATCCCGCTCGCAACCAGCGAGCAGATCCTCGCCTACACCGTCTACAACCTGATCGATGTGGGGTCGCCGGCGCCTCCGAGCAACACACTGACCGTTGGCGGCTTCCCGGCATGGCGCAGCTACCTGCGCTTTCAGATTCCGGCGCGCATCTCCGATTCGAGCACCATCGTGCGCGCGCAGCTGCTGCTGACCCAGCGACCGAGCTACTTCGGCAACTACGCCGACTCGGTGGCGATTCTCCCCATCATTCCGACCGGCACGTCACTGGTCACCGATCTGCGGCGCCTCCTCGATCTTTCGGCGGACGGCATCTTCGCCGCAATCGATTCCACGCGCCTGGTGCCGCGCGACTCGGGGCTGCGCAGCATCAACGTGCTGACGCTCGCCCGCACCTGGCCGGCGCTCCCCACCGGCGTGGCGCGCGCGCTCGCCTTCCGCATCAGCGGCGAAGGCGGTCAGCCGGCGGAACTCCGCTTCTTCAGCAGCGAGGCGCCCGCGAATCTGCGTCCGCGACTGCGGATCACGTATCTCCCCCGCACCGAGTTCGCGCTGCCGTGATGACACGCCACCAGTTGTCCCGTCTGGCGGGTGCGGCAGCCTGCGTCGCCGCGGCCCTGACCACCCCTTCGCACGCGCTGCACGCGCAGGGGTCACTCAGCACCCTCGGGTTCGGCTACCCCGTGGGCGGCATGAGCACGCGCGTCAGCGGCACCGCCGGCGCCTTCAGTGAAGTCGACGCCCTCACGCCCACGAATCCGTCGGCGCTGGGTGGCCTCACCCGCACGGTCATCAGTGCGCAGGCCGAGCCGGAGCGACGCACCCTCCGTTTCGGCAGTGCGAAGGAAACCACGAGCGCGCAGCGCATCCCGCTGCTCAGCGTGATCTTCCCCGCCCGGCGCGGCGTGGCGGTGGGCTTCAGCATGGCGAGCATGCTCGACCGCTCGTACACGCTGAACACCACCGGCACCGTGCTTTTCGACAACGACACGCTGACGACCACCGATCGGTTGTCGGTGCGTGGTGCGCTCGGCAAGCTCACGGCGGGCGCCGGCTGGCAGGCGACGTCGCGCCTCAAGGTGGGGATCGCCGGCCACCTCTTCACCGGCGACAACCTCGTGGCTCGCAAGCAGAAATTCAGCGACTCGCTGTCGTTCGGAAGCATCACGGACACGTCGCAGGTCACGTACTTCGGCACGGCACTCTCGGCCGGCGCTGACGTGCGCCTGCTCAAGGGGCTCGCGGCCACGATGTCGTATCGTACGAGCGGCGGGCTCGATGCGCGCGTGCGCGATACGGTGCGCGCGTCGGCGAACGTGCCGTCGGCCCTTGGCGCCTCGATCCGCTACGACGGCATTTCGGGCTCGCAGTTCGTGCTCGCGATCGAGCAGGTCGCGTGGAGCAAGATGCGCGGCATCGGCTCGAGCCTCACCACGGTGCACGACGCGATGAACGTCCGCTTCGGCGTCGAGACCGCCGGCCCCAAGTGGCGGGGGTCGCCGATCTTCGTGCGCGCCGGCTACGCCCACAATCAGCTGCCCTTCAGCATCACCGCCGACCGCGTGAAGGAAACGCGGTGGTCCACGGGACTCGGAATCCCGCTCGCCAAGGATTTCGGCACCTTCGACTTCTCGCTGCAACGCGCCAATCGTTCGCTGCCCGGGACGACCGCGAAGGAATCGGCGTGGATGTTCGGCGTCGGGCTGCAGGTTCGCCCGGGGGGCTGACCGGTGAGTGAGCTCGAGACCTCCGCCGCCGAGCGCAAGCCCACGGTCTATATCGAGACCTACGGCTGCCAGATGAACGTCGCCGACTCGGAGCTGATGTACGGCAAGCTTGCCGCCCACGGCTACGAGCCCATCGACGCGCCCGACGGTGCCGATGTGATTCTCGTGAACACCTGCGCCATTCGCGAAAACGCCGAAACGCGTGTGATCGGTCGCCTGGGCGAATTGCGCCGGTTCATGAAGCCGGACACCATCGTGGGGGTCACCGGCTGCATGGCGCAGCGCCTGGGCCCCCGTGTGCTCGATCAGGCGAAGCATGTGTCGCTGGTGGTGGGGCCCGACGGCTATCAGGCGCTGCCGTCGCTGCTCGACGGCGCGCGCCGCGGCGAGAAGTTCACCGCCACCGACTTCGATCTCGAAGAGCACTACGAAGACGTGGTGGCGCGTCGCTTCGAAGGGGTGAAGGCGTGGATCCCCGTGCAGCGCGGCTGTGATTACCGCTGTACGTACTGCATCGTCCCCTTCACGCGCGGCCCCGAACGCAGCCGCAAGCTGGCTGACGTGGTGCGCGAAGTGCAGCAGGTGGTGGAGCAGGGGCTCACCGAGGTGGTGCTGCTGGGCCAGACGGTGAACTCGTACAACGACGGCACGCACGACTTTGCCGATCTGCTCCGCGCCGTGGGCACGGTGAACGGCATCCGCCGCGTGCGCTACACGAGCCCGCACCCGAACGACTTCAGTGATCGCGTGATCGCGGCCATGGCCGAAGTGGAAACGGTGTGCGAGCATGTTCACCTGCCCATGCAGAGCGGCTCCACGAGCATGCTCAAGCGCATGCTGCGTCGCTACACGCGCGAAGACTACCTCGACTGCGTCGCGCGGCTGCGCGCGGCCATGCCTGGCATTGCCCTCACGACCGACATCATCGTGGGTTTTCCTGGCGAGACCGACGAGGAGTTCGCGGATACACTGTCGCTCTGCCGGGAGATTCGCTTCGACGACGCGTTCATGTTCAAGTTCTCGGCGCGCGAGGGCACACCGGCCACCAAGATGCCCCCGGAGTGGACCATCCCCGATGCGCTGGTGGCCGAACGCTTCGAGGAGTTGGTGCGCACCGTGCGCGGCATCTCGCGGGAGAACAACCTCGCGCGGCTCGGCGACACGATGGAAGTGCTGGTCGAGAAGGTGGCGCGCGACGGCACCCTGCTGCAGGCCCGCTCGCGCGACTTCAAGACGGTGATGGTCCCCGCTGACGCCGCGAAGATCGGCGACTATCTCACCGTGCAGCTGACCGGCACCACCGGCGCCACGTTCACCGGAACGCCGGTGGGTGAGAAGAGGCGCACCGCGTTGCCCATGGCCACCGTGTAACCGCGCGGACTCACGCGTTCTTCTGACACCCCGTGCGTTCATTCGATGACGCACGGGGTGTGTTCTTTGGGCATGCTGCGGCATGCCGATGCTCGTGCATGTCGTGGCCGCGTGGCTGGTGGGTTTGGCGCTGGGCAAATTGGCGTATCAGACCGTCGTGCTGGCCGGCGTGCTGGTGGCCGGCGCGTTGGCTGTCGTTCGTCGCCACACCGGGTTCGCCGTGTGGTCGCTGCTTGCCGCCGCGGGCATGGTGACGGCGCACGCCGCGCAGCTGCGCGCAGTGCACTGCCGCAACGCCGTGCAGCGGCTGATCTCCACCCAGCCGCTCTGGCTGACCGTCGATGCGCCGCCCGTGGCCGGACTACCCGCGCGCGGGCAACTCTCGGCCCGCATCGGCACCGTCAGATGCCGAGTGGCCGCCACGATTCGCTGGCAGGGCGCCCCGCCACCCGACGGACACCGGGTGACGGTGCGGGCCGCGGCACGCGTCACGTCGCGCGGACTCGCGCTGCACGAGACGCAGGTGATGCAGGTCGGCCCACGCGATCCGCTGCGCGCCACGCGCTCGTGGGCCGCTCGCACGATCGATACCCACTTTCGCGCGCGGGCTCCGCTGGTTCGGGCACTGCTGATCGCCGACCAGGACGGAATCCCGCGCGATCTGCGCGACCGCTATGCCGACGCGGGCCTCGTTCACCTGCTCTCGGTCTCAGGGATGCACGTGGCGATCATTGCCTCCGCGCTGCTCACGCTACTCGGTGGCCTGCGACTTCGTCGGGCCGTGGCTGAGCCGATCGCCATGGCGGGGGTGGTGCTGTACGTGCTCATGCTCGGCTGTCCACCCCCGGCCGTCCGCAGCGCGGTGATGCTGGTGGTGATGGCGCTGAGCGCTCGCGCGCAACGCCCACTGCACGCCTGGGCGCCGCTGGCATTGGGCGCGGTGGTTCCCACGGTCGATCCGCTGGTCGTGGCCGATCTGGGGTGGCAGCTGAGCGTGGGGGGCATGGCGGCGCTCGTGGCGGCCCGCGCCTTTCGACGGAGTGTCCGTCAGTGGGCCCAGCAGCACGCGCACGCCTCGCTGCCTGCGCTGCCGCGCGCGTGGCGCTGGCTGGCAACGCGTCGGGGGGTCGGCGGATGGCTCGTCACGGAGATCTCCACGGGGCTGGTCGCTACCGTCATCACGGCGCCGCTGATCGCGTGGACGTTCGGGCGGATCAGCGCGGTGGCGCCCCTGTCGAACCTTTTCGCCGGCCCGCTCATCGCGCTCCTGCAGCCGGCGCTCTTCCTGGCGCTGGCCCTGGCGCCGATCCCGCGCGCGGCTGCGCTCGTGGCCGACGCGTCGCAGCCGCTCATGGCGCTGCTCGATCAGGTGGCTGAGATCAGCGCGCGCGTTCCCGGGGCGGTGCTGCCGGTCGCACCGACCCTCACAACGGTGTTCGCCGCCGGCGTGGCCGCGGCGTGCGTGGTGCGTGGATCGGCGGCCCCTCGGCGCACCCCGTGGCTGATTGGCGCGGCCGCGGCACTCGTGATCGGCCTCTGGGCACCGGTCGTGCACGGAGGTTCGGGCCGCCTCGAACTGCACATGATCGACGTGGGGCAGGGAGACGCGCTGGCGCTGCGCACACCGAGCGGGCGCTGGATTCTCATCGACACGGGGCCGAGCGGGCGCGCGGGAGACGCCGGACGCCGCGTGGTCCTGCCGTATCTGCGCCGGTTCGGCGGGCCCGTCGCGCTCGTGGTGCTATCGCACGCGCACGAAGATCATGTCGGCGGCGCGGCCGCCATCGTGGACGCGACCCGGCCGGCGTGGTGGTGGGAACCGGCCTACGTGACCACGAGCCCCGGGTATCTCGCCGCGCTGAAGGCGGTGGCCCAGGATGGCGTGCGGTGGAAGCGCGTGCACCCCGGCGATCAGTACTCACTCGACCATGTGTCCATCACCGTGCTCGCACCGGACTCGGCATGGACGGCGGCGCAGGTAAACGCCAACGAAACGTCGGTGGTGCTGCGCGTGGCCTACGGACGGCACGTGCTCCTGCTCACCGGCGACGCCGAACGCGACGAGGAGGCGTGGCTCGTGGCGCACCACGCGCCCGCGCTGCTCGAGGCGGATGTGCTCAAGCTGGGGCATCACGGCAGTCGCACGAGCAGTAGCGCCCCCTTTCTCGACGTCGTGCGCCCCCGGGTGGGGCTCGCCTCGGTTGGCACTGGCAATCGATACGGACATCCAGCTCCGGAAACGCTGGCGGCGCTGCTGGCCCGCGACGTGCCGGTGTTTCGCACCGATCTCGACGGAAGCATCGTGGTGCGAAGCGACGGTCGGACGCTCGAGGTCGAATCGGCCGATGCGCGCTGGATCGTACCACCACGGGATTCGCTCCGCGTGCCGCGCTGAGTTGCGTCCGGGCACTTTGCCGCGTCGGTGCTCGTTGAATGAGGTGTGGGCAGGCGGTTCGCTGTTACATGCGTTTCACTCGGGCGAGACGCGCGCCCCGCACCAATTGCTCTTCCCCCTCTCGCCCGAAGTCGACAGCTTTCCGGCGTTCGCCCGCCCTCTCTCTTCGGAGTCCCCCCTGTGGTCAAGCACACTTCGACGTCCGTCGTCACGATCGAGCGCTTCATCATCGAGCAGGAGCGCATGTTTCCGGAGGCGACCGGCGAGTTGTCGGGCATCCTCTACGACATGGCGCTCGCTGGCAAGATGATCGCGAACAAGGTCCGCAGCGCCGGGCTCGCCGATATTCTCGGCGCCACGAGTGACACGAATGTGCAGGGCGAAGTGCAGCAGAAGCTGGACGTCATCGCCAACGAGATCATCGTGAAGGCGTTCGATCACGGCGGCCGCCTCTGTGCCATGGCGTCGGAAGAGGAGCCCGACATCATCCACATCCCCGAAGGCTTCCGGCACGGCAAGTACGTGCTGCTCTTCGATCCACTTGACGGGTCGTCGAACATCGATGTGAATGTTCCGGTCGGCACGATCTTCAGCGTGTACAAAAAGATCACGCGGGGTACGCGCGGCGAGATGGAAGACATGCTGCAGCCGGGCCGCCGTCAGGTCGCCGCGGGCTACATCCTGTACGGCTCGAGCACCATGATGGTGTACACCACGGGGCAGGGCGCGCACGGCTTCACGCTCGATCCGTCCATCGGCGAGTTCCTGCTGTCGCATCCGAACATTCGGATCCCCGATCGCGCGCGCTATCTGTCAGTCAACGACGCGTACGAGCAGGATTGGCCGGAGCCCACGCGCGAACTCATGCGCCGGTATCGCGGTCTCGATGGCAAGCAGAAGCCACTCAACGTGCGCTACGTGGGCTCACTGGTCGCGGACTTCCATCGCAACCTCCTGGGCGGTGGCGTCTTCTGCTATCCCGCGAACGCCAAGTCGCCGCGCGGCAAGCTGCGCCTGCTGTACGAGGCCAATCCGCTGGCGTTCATTGCTGAACAGGCCGGAGGGCTCGCGTGTGATGGCCATCGGCGCATTCTCGATGTCGAGGCGACGGAGCTCCATCAGCGCACGCCCCTCTACATCGGCAGCAAGGCCGAGGTGGAGACGGTGAGTGAATTCCCGCTGCCCGTGCCGGAGCGGCGGCACGGCGCGCGGACGGCGGACGTCGCCTAGCCGTCGCCTGGTACCGGCGTGAAGGGGGGCGAGGCGGCGAAAGGCGTCGCCTCGCGCACTTCCCTAAATTAGGGGGATGACCGACCGCCTCTCCCCCTCCGGCATCCCCATCCCCGCGGTGGTGCGTCCCGCGGATGTGACCACGGACTACGCGAACGACCTCGGCGATCCGGGGCAGTATCCGTTCACGCGTGGTGTGCAGCCCACCATGTACCGTGGGCGCCTCTGGACCATGCGCCAGTACGCGGGCTTCGGCACCGCGAAGGCCACCAACGAGCGCTTCAAGCTGCTGCTCGACGCCGGACAGACGGGATTGTCCGTCGCCTTCGACCTGCCCACCCAGATGGGCATCGACTCGAGTTCCCCCCGCGCCTTGGGAGAGGTCGGGCGCGTCGGTGTGGCGATCGACACCGTGGAAGACATGCACGTGCTGCTCGACGGCATTCCGCTCGATCAGGTCTCGACGAGCATGACCATCAATGCCACTGCGTCCACGCTGCTCGCGATGTACATCGTCGTGGCCGAGGAGCGGGGCATTCCGCGCGCCAAGCTCTCGGGCACGGTGCAGAACGACATCCTCAAGGAATACATCGCGCGCGGCACCTACATCTATCCGCCGGCGCCAAGTCTCGCGTTGACGGCCGAGATGTTCCGGTTCTGCGCGGCGGAAGTGCCGCAGTGGAATCCCATCTCCATCTCGGGCTACCACATCCGCGAGGCCGGTTCGACCGCGGTGCAGGAGGTGGCGTTCACCTTCGCCGATGCCATCGCCTACGTGAAGCAGGCGGTCGACGCCGGCTTGCCGGTGGACGCCTTCGCCCCGCGCCTGTCGTTCTTCTTTGCCGCGCACAACGACCTCTTCGAGGAGGTCGCCAAGTTCCGCGCGGCGCGTCGGCTGTGGGCGCGTCTCATGCGCGAGCAGTTCGGCGCGAACGATGCGAGCTGCCGTCTCCGCTTTCACACGCAAACCGGCGGCGTGACGTTGCAGGCGCAGCAGCCGCTCAACAACATCGTGCGCGTCACCATTCAGGCGCTCGCGGCCACATTGGGTGGCACGCAGTCGCTGCACACGAACGGCTACGACGAGGCGCTCGCCCTGCCCACCGCCGAGGCCGCGACGCTGGCGCTCCGGACCCAGCAGGTGGTGGGCTACGAGAGTGGCGTCGCGCAAACGGTCGATCCGCTCGCCGGCAGCTGGTACGTGGAGCAGCTCACCAACGAGATCGAAACGCGGGCTCGTGAGCTGCTCGCGCGCGTGGATGAACTCGGCGGTGCCGCCGAGGCCATCAGGGCGGGCTTCTTCCAGGAAGAGATCGGCCGCAGTGCGTACGAGTACCAGCTGCGCGTCGAGGCGGGCGAGACCGTGGTGGTAGGCGTCAACAAGTTCGGCGACGGACAGGATCCGCCGATCATTCCCGCCCCCGACTTCAGCGCGCTCGAGCGTGATCAGGTGGCGCGCCTCACCGCCATTCGGGCCCAGCGAGACCCCAATGCGGTCGAGACCGCGCTGCAGCGCATCGTGGAAGTCGCCCCGGAATATCAGGGGCACCACACGGGCGCGCGTGCCGCGCTCATGCCGCTCATCATCGACGCCGTCCGCGCCCGCGCGAGCGTGGGGGAGATCGCCGATGCCCTGGAAGGTGTCTGGGGACGATATCAGCCGTCGATGTAACCAATCCGGCGGTGGTCCGGCTCACGATTGCCGGCTGTCATGGCTCGCCTCCTGCTGAGATGGTCGGCATCAGGAGGCTCCATGACCCGACATCTCGTTGCCCTGGCGGTGTTCTGCGTCACGTCGGCCAGTACCGACGCGCAGACGCTTGCCGTTCGCCCCACGCAGGTCGCCGCCGCCCGGCGGGACAGCACCGATAGCGCCGTACGGTTCGGCCGGCTCACCGCCGCGCTCAACACGAGCGAGCTCAACACCCGCCGCCTGCTCGGCATCACGGGGCTGCGCGCGGCCAGCATCGCGTTCGTCGACGTGCGCGATTGGCTCACCGCCGACATGGTGCAGGCCTTCGATGCCGCAGTCCTGCGGAACGCGCGCGCCATCACCACGATGCGCAGTGAGCTGCAGAATAGTCTCGTCCTGCGCGATGCACTGCTCGAGCGCGGCCTGACGATGTCGCACGTGGTCGCGGTGGAAGTCTTTCCGGATGCCACGAACGTGACCGTGTTTTATCGGCGCGGCATGGAGAGTCGCTGGCCGTAACGATCTGCAGGCACCCTCCGTGCAGGGAGCGTGAGGATCCACAGACGATCCCACGACAACCCGGAGTACCGATGGATACCGGACGCGACTTTCTGCAGTCCCAGCTGAACAACGCGGTGGCGCAACACAAGAACCTCGTCGAGAGCCTGCGCGATCACGCCGAGCAGGCCGATGATCCGCGCTATCGCCAGCTCTGCCAGCAGTATCTGGCGCACACCGAACGCCACCAGGGCATGCTCGAGCAGTACGGCAAGACGCTCCACGCCGATGGCGGCAGCGGTCTCAAGAACGCAATCGGCGGGATTCTGGGCAAGGCTCGCGATGCCGTCGACGCGATGCGCGAAACCGACTGGCTGCGCGTCGTCGGCGATATCGTGATGATTCGTCAGGCGCAGGACACCTTCGCCACCTTCGCGCGTGCCGGCGAACGCCTCGGCGAAACCCGCCTTGCGGAACTCGGCCGCATGGGCGAACAGGAGCATGACGAGATGCAGCGCGTGTTCAATCAATACGCGGCCGAGGTGTTCGTCGATCATGTGCAGGGCACGGTTGCCACGAGCGACCGAAGCGCGCGCACGAACACGGCTGGCAGCACCTACTGATCGCGCCGGTCGCGGCCTCGGCGAATGGACCCCGTCGAGGCCGCGCAGGCCGCTTCGCTGCGGTACGTGTCGGATGCGGCGCCCGGCATTTCGCGCCGCGCCGCGGGCCGTGGCTTCACGAATTGGCGGGCCGACGGCACCCGCATTGCCGACGAGGCCACGCTTGCCCGTATTGCCAGGATCGTGATTCCGCCGGCCTGGACGGACGTGTGGTTCTGCCCGAGTGCGAACGGGCACATCCAGGCGACCGGTCGCGACGCACGCGGACGCAAGCAGCATCGGTATCATGCGCGCTGGCGCCAGGTTCGTGATGAAGACAAGTTCGCGCGGCTCGCCGCGTTCGGCCGCGCACTCCCGCGCATCCGGTCGCGCGTCGCCCACGACCTGGCCATACCGAGGCTGCCGCGTGAGAAGATCCTCGCGCTGCTCGTCTGGTTCCTCGAGACCACCTACGTGCGTATCGGCAACGAGGAGTACGCGCGCACGAATCACTCCTACGGCCTGACGACGCTGACGAATCGTCACGCGCAGGTGAATGGCACGGCCATTCGCCTCCGCTTCACGGGCAAGAGCGGGACACCGCACAACATCACACTCACCAACCGCCGCGTCGCCACGCTCATCCGGAAGCTGAAGGACTTGCCGGGCCAGGACCTGTTCCAGTTCATCGGTGACGACGGCGAGCCGCACCCGATCACGTCGGCCGATGTGAACGGCTATCTGCGGGACATCAGCGAGGGCGAGTTCACCGCCAAGGACTTCCGCACCTGGGCCGGCACGCTGCTCGCCGTGCGTCAGCTCGCCGATCTCGACACGGACGAGGAGCACAGCCTCGCCAGAACCAAGGCGCTGACGGCCGCCGCCGTGAAGGCGGTCGCCGAACAGCTGCGCAACACCCCGGCCGTCTGTCGGAAGTGCTACATCCACCCCGGCGTGCTCGCCGCATGGACCACCCCCACCCTCGTCGCCACATGGCGGGCGACGCTTGCCCGGCGTGCCGATATTGATGGCCTCAACGCCGAGGAGTCGGCCCTCGTGCACTACCTGGAGGCGGCCTGACCCGCGGTCGCCCAGGCCCAAGCCCGTCGAGGTGACGAAGCGGGCAGCGCGCAGTACGTTGCACGCGTGACCTCCGACGCATCCGAGAACGCCCCCACTCCCCGGCCACTGCCGGTGCTGCGCGCGATGATCGACGCGCTGGATCGGGATCTGCTGCAGATCATGGCGCGCCGCATGGCGCTCGTGGCCGAAGTGGCGGCGTACAAGCGGCAGCACGGCGTTCGGATCCGCGACGCGGAGCGGGAACGGGAAGTCCTCCGCGATCGCCACGAGCGCGCGGTGGAGTTGGGGCTGCCGGCGGGCGAAATCGAATCGATCTTTCGGCTGCTGCTTCGGTCGAGCCGTGATCATCAGGCCGCGCTGCGGGCCGAGATCCCGCTCAACGAGACCTCGCGGACCATCGCCATCATCGGTGGGCAGGGGAAGATCGGCCGGTTGCTGGCGAGACTGTTCGGCGATCTCGGCCATCGTCTGCTGATCGTTGATCGTGACACCGAACTCCGCGCCGCCGAGGCGGCGGCAGCGGCCGACGTGGTGGTCATCTCGGTCCCCATCGAGCACACCGAGCGCGTCATCGGCGAGGTCGGCTCACACGTTCGACCCGACGCCCTGCTCATGGACGTCACCAGCATCAAGGACGCCCCCGTCCGGGCCATGCTCGAGTCGACGACCGCGAGCGTGGTGGGAACGCACCCGATGTTCGGCCCGAGTGTCCACACGCTGCAGGGGCAGCGCATGGTGGTCTGCCGGGCCCGGGGCGACGCGTGGGCGGACTGGGTCGTGCGGACCTTTGCGGCGCGAGGGCTGTCGGTCACCGAGACCACACCGGCGCAGCACGATCGGGTGATGAGCGTGGTGCAGGTCCTCACGCATTTTCAGACGCAGGTGCAGGGCATAACCCTCGCCCGGCTCGGCTTGCCGCTGGCGGAGACGATGCCCTTCACGTCGCCCGCGTATCTGCTCGAGCTCTACGTCGCCGCCCGGCACTTCGCCCAGGATCCGGCGCTCTACGGTCCGATCGAGATGCGTAACCCGCGCTCCGGCGACGTCACATCGGCGTTCTCCGACGCCGCGCGGGAGCTCGCCCGGGTCATCGCCGACGGTGATCAGGAGGCCTTCGCCCAGCTCTTCGGCGATGTCCGTCAGTTCTTCGGCGATTTCACCGCCGAAGCGCTCGAGCAGTCGAGCTTCCTGATCGATCGGATCGTCGAGCGCAGCTGACGTGCGCTAAGTCGCGCAAGGGCAGGGGGATCCGATTGGCTGCCTCAGACGTTTGCACATCATGCCTGCACCCACCCCGCTGCAACGCGTGAACCCGTTCTATTGGCTCGGCCGACTCGAGCGCGCGATCTGGGCGTTGTTCGCCGAAATCGAATACCGCCTCAAGATCGTGCCCCGCGGAACGCCGCTTTCGCCGCGCCCCTTCGACCGGCAGCTCCTGCGGACCGTGCTGATCGTGGTCCCAACGCTGGTGGCGAGCCTCTTCATCGAGCCACCGCTCCGGACCCGACTGCTGCTGCTCCTGTTCGTGCTGGTGCTGCTGGTGGTCGGCGCCATCTTCCTGGCTGACGCCCGCGCCGGAATGGCGGCCCCTCCCGGGGGAATACCACGGAGCACGCCACGGCGCCCCGGTGTAGCACCAACCAAGCGCGCGGTGCCAAATTCCTCTGGTCCCGCCCGGCCCAAACGTTGATGCGTGTGGGCGAAGTCACTCCCCCAGGATCTCGTATGCGTCGTTTCTCCCTGCTGTCGCTCGCGGCCCTCGGCACGCTGGCCGCGCTGGCCCTCAGCACCCCCGCCTCGGCACGGCTCCGCGATTGGACCGCAACGCTTGCCGGCAAGGACGGTCGCAAGGTCACCGGATCGGCAACCGTCAAACCGGGCGCGAACGGCGCCGGCTCGGAGGTGACCGTCACCCTCGACGGTGACACCCCCGGCGCTACGCGACCCTGGCACATTCACGCCGGCAGCTGCGCCAAGAGCGGCGGTGTGGTGGGGGCGGCTCGCGCCTACAGTCCCATCGCGATCGACCTCAAAGGACACGGCAGCGCAACGGCCAAACTCGATGTGGCACTGAGTGATACCACCACGTACTACGTGAACATTCACGACGCGGCCGCCGCCATGCAGACCATCGTGGCCTGCGGCGACCTCGCGAAGCGCTGAGTCCTGAGCCTCTCATGAACGTCATCCCCCGCCGTACGTTGGCGCTCACGACCCTGGCGGCGGCGACGCTGTTCGCCGCGCCGGCCGGCGCGCAGCAGCGCACCGGCATGCAGGACCGCATCCGGATGGAGCGCGAGCAGCAGGCCGCGCGGCAGACCGGCTTTGCCGTCATCGACGGCGTCGTCACCGACACGTTGCTCAATCCGCTCGACAACGCCGATGTCACCGTGATCGGGACGTCGGCCAAGATCATCACCGGCGCGAACGGGCGCTTCCGCATGATGCAGGTCCCGTCCGGCCAGTACCTGCTCGTGGTTCGCCGCATCGGCTTCTCACCCACGTCCGGCATCATCGAAGTGCCAGCCGGCGATACGGTGCGCCTGAGCTATGCGCTGGTCCGCAGCGGTATGCTCCTCGACACGATCCGCGTGCGTGAACAGCGCGTCTCCCTGCGCATGCTGGAGTTCGAACAGCGCCGCAAGCTCGGCACCGGCCAGTTCGTCACCCGCGACATGCTCGAGCGCCGCGGCTCGATGTACGCCAAGGATTTCCTGCGCAACCTGTCGAGCATCATCGTCTCTCCGCTCCAGGGCGACCAGTTCGCCGGGACGGTGGCGCTCTCCAAGCGCGAAGGCGGCTCCGTGTTCGGCGACGGCGCCGGTGCCTGCGCCATGCAGATCCTGCTCGACGGCATCATCCTGCCGCGCAACTTCAACCTCGACCTGCTCCCCCCGCCGAAGCAGATCGCCGGCATCGAAGTCTACGCGGGCGCGGCCACGGTTCCGCCGCAGTTCGGCGGACCCGATCGCCGCTGCGGCGTGATCGCGGTCTGGACGCGCGACGGATATTGACCTGATGGAAGGTGCAACGCCCCCGCGCGACTGCGTCGCGCGGGGGCGTGTTCTATGCTGATCAGTCGGGAGTCTGGAGATCCCGGTCGGGAGTCTGGTGATCTGAGATCTCGATCTGAGACTCTGAGATCGGAGTCATCTGGGATCCGGGATTTGAGAGGTGTCCGGCAACGGCGGCGACGTTGCGGGCGCGACGTCGCAGTTTCTCAAGCGTCTCAAGAGACCCAAGTATCAAATCGCAGATCTCCGTCTCAGATCACCAGACTCCAGACCAGGCTCTCCAGACTCCCGACTGATCAGAACAAAAAACGGCCCCCGCGCGACGAAGTCGCGCGGGGGCCGTTGCACCTTCAGAAGGTCAGCAACCCGGACCAGCGAGGTTGCCCGTCTTACCCGCGCGGACCAGGCATTCGGCCTGCGGGATCGGCATCACCTTGGCGACGAAGTGCGCGTTCGTGCCCGTCGTGATGTCCAGCGGCAGCTGGTTCAGACGGCCGTAACGACGCATGTCGATCCAGCGGTGGCCTTCGAGCATGAGCGAGTACCGCTTGTTGTACAGCAGCTCCGTCAGCACCGCCGCGTCGGTCGACGCCGTCGTGAGCGTCGAGGCGGGCAGGCCGCCCGACACCTGACGGATCTGGTTGATGATCGCGATCGCACCCGCCTTGTCGCCCGTCGCCAGCAGCGCTTCGGCACGGAGGAGCAGCAGCTCCTCGTTGCGAACGATCGGCATGCTGCTCGCCGTGGTCGGGTACATGTTGAACCCGAGCGTCGACGCGATACCCAGGCCCTGCGGCGCCGTACGCGACGGGCGCGTGCCGAGCTTGGTCGTGAAGCGATCGTCGGGCGTGGTGCCGTCCGCCTTCATCTGCACGTCCGTCTGGAAGCTCATGTGAGCATACAGGTCGGTGTTCGTGACCGAGTTGAGCGGGTTGTTGGCATCACCCGACGCCGTCGAGAACGGGTGCGACGGGCCGACATCGAGTGCCGCCCGCGTCGTGGCGTTCGTGTTCATGAACGAGGCCGTCAGCGCCGTCAGCGCCGCCTGCCACGCCGCCGCACCACCACCCGACGTGGCGTAGTAGGCGTTCGCGCGCGCCGCGATGGCGCGGTTGAACTGACGGAACGTGCTCGGCGTGTTGAAGCCCGAGAAGCCGGTGTGCATGGTGAACGGGAACGCGCTCCCGCCGGCCGCCAGCTTCGCGGCGCCATCATCCAGGGTGGCGATGATGTACTTGTACGCCGAGTCACGCGACACGAACGCCGCGAGATCCGAGGCATCCTGCTTGATCTCCACCACCAACCCGAGCGTGTCGCGGGTGGAGAGGACATACAGGAGCTCGAGGCCCTCGAGCGTGCGCGCGAAGCCCAGCGCGGCACTCTTCTGCTCCGCGGACAGGGCGCCGGAGGCCGTCGCCGAGTTCTTGAAGTTGAAGATGTCGCGCAGGTTGCCGTACTGCGTGGCCCAGTTGCCGACGGCGAAACCGGCCGGGTCGAGCTTGTTCGCGCCCGAGATGCCGATCAGGTACGCCGACGTGTTGCGTCCTTCCTGCGGCGTGTAGTTGTACGACTCGCGACCAAAGATGCCGACGTTGCTGACGAACGTCCCGCGCCCGTTGCGGAGCTGACGGAGCAGACCGTTGGCCTGCAGCTGCAGCGCCTGCGGATCGGCCGCAGCCGCTTCCACGGTGGGCGAGTTCGGGTTCGTGAGCACCAGCTGGTCAGAATTGCAGGCGGCGAGGGCCGCCAGCGACGCGAGCGCGCCGACCGCGCGCAGCGTAGCGAAGGACGTCTTCACGGAGTTCGTGGTCGTCTTGAGGGAAGTCGTCGTCATGGGTTAGAAGCCCAGGTCGACGGTGAAGAAGAACTGCCGGCTCGACGGGAACGGCGCGAGGTCGATGAACCGGTTGAAGTTCGAGTTGCCGAAGTTCGAGAACTCCGGGTCAAAGCTCCAGTACTTCGAGATGATCGCGAGGTTGCGGCCGCTCAGGTTGAAGCGCAGCGAGCGCGCGCCCGGGATCTTGCTCGCCCACGAATCGGGCGCCGAGTAGTTGAGCGTCACTTCGCGGATCTTCACGTACGAACCATTCTGGATGTAGGGGCGGATGTCACCCTTGTTGAACGTCTCGTAGCGCGCCTTGCCGGCGGACACGAAGTCGGCCGACTGGCCGCCTTCATCCCACAGGTTGTTCGTCATGTCCGACACATAGCCGCCGTTGCGCCAGTCGATGAGCGCCGACACGCCCCACCGCTTCCACGTGAAGTCGTTGTTGAACGTGGTCGTGTGGATCGGGTTCGAGTCGTACAGGATCGTGTCGCGCACCGCGCCGTTCGTGCCGAGCGGGGCGTTACCCCAGATCAGCGTGCTCTTGGTGAGCGCCTGGATGCGGTTGCGGCCGTACGAGGCACCGAACGAGCCGGCCACGGCGAACGCCGGCACCGGAATGTTGTCGGTGAACTGCTGGTTCGTGTTGTAGATCACGCGGGTCGTCCACTCGAAGTTGCCCTTGCGGAGCGGCACCGCCGAGAGCACACCTTCGGTACCGAGCACCGAGAGCTGACCACCGTTGATGACCTGCGTGCCGAGACCCGACGAGGGCGGCAGCGGGAACGTCAGGAGGAGGTCCTTGATCTGGCGCTGGTAGCGCGTGAACTCGAGGCCGAGGCGACCCTTGAAGAGCGCGATGTCGGTACCGAACTCGAGCTCGTTCATCACTTCCGGCTTGATCTTCGTGCTGCCGAGCGCGCTCGCCGACACGAGCGACCCGCCGCCGCCGATCAGACCACCGTCGGCGTACAGGATGTCGCGGTCGCCGTAACGCGGGCGGTTGCCCGACTGACCCTTCGCGGCGCGCAGCTTGATTTCGTCGATCTTGTCCGTCCACACGTTCGTGAAGCGGTACGAGGCCGAGAACTTCGGGAAGCTGTAGTACTTCTCACGGTCACCATTGGCGCTCGAACGGTCGGCACGGAGGCCGGCGTTCACCGAGAGCTTTTCGTTCATGAGCAGCAGCTGCTCGTTCACGTAGTACGACTGGTCACGGAACTCGTTGCGACCGTTCGTGACCGCGAGATCCTGCGCACCCGTCGCAATCTGACGCGTCGGCAGCAGGCCGCGACCACGCAGGCTGTACTGGTTCAGGCGCTGGTTTTCGTACGTGCCACCGGTGGACGTGGTGGCCGACGTGAACCACTTCCACCCCGGCGTGAACGTCCACACCGCGTTGATGCCCTGGTTGAACTGGAAGCTCGACGCGTTGACCTGATTCACGGTGCCGAGGAAACCGTCCTGCGGCTCGTACTGCATGTAGTTCGGCGAGTACTGGAAGCCTTCCTGCTGGAAGCGGTCCACACCCGACAGGTACGACAGCTGCACCGAATTCTTCGTGCTGCTGAGCGCCGTGTAGCCCACCCGGAGCGAGCCGGCCTGACGCCACACGTTCTCGTTGTTGGTGACGCGCTCGAGCACTTCGAACGGGTTCGACGTCGACAGACCCGGCGTCGCGCTGCCCGTGTAGAACGGCATGCGGACATAGCGGCCCGTCGCGTCACGCTGCTTCAGGTCGATGATCGCCGGGTTGTAGCCCATGTTGTACATCGGGCTGATACCGGCGTTGTCATTGTTGCCGAAGCCGCGCGCGAAATAATTGCGCGTCACATCGACACCCGCGCTCACCGTCCACTTGGTGCCGAGCGTCTGGTCGAGATTGATGCGGCCACCCGTGCGACGGGCGCCGGTGTACTTCATGATGCCCGATTCCTGGCGGTCGTTGAGCGACGCGAAGAAGCGGGTGTTGTTCACACCGCCGGCCGCCGAGAGCAGCGTCTCGTACGACGGGGTCGTTTCGCCGTAGAGCTCCTTCTGCCAGTCGTACGCCGGGCAGGCGCCCGAGCCGCACACGGCCTTGGCGATCGAGTCACCCAGCGAGCCGCCCACGTAGGGCTTCACTTCGTCGTAGCTGCTGAACGTGCGGTGCCCCAGCAGGCGCTGCGCCTGCTGCGTACCCACGCGCTGCACGACGTTCCACGACGGGCGCCCCTGACGGCCACGCTTGGTCGTGATCACCACGACGCCGTTCGTGGCGCGCGAGCCATAGATGGCCGAGGCCGCCGCCGACTTGAGGACTTCGATGTTCTCGATGTCGTTCGGATTGAGGTCGGCCAGGCGGTTCACCACCTGGTCCTGGCTCGAGCCGGTCGAACCGCTCGCGCGGCTCACCGACGAGGCACCCGACGAGATCGTGGCGTTCGAGATGATCACGCCGTCGACCACGTACAGCGGGTCGCCCGAGCCGAGCACCGACGTGGCGCCACGGATCTGGATCTGCGCACCACCGCCCGGCGCGCCGCTGTTTTCGAACATGCGGGCACCGGCGACCTTGCCGGCCAGGTTGCCTTCGATGGAGCGGGCCGGCACGCGGTTGAGTTCCGCCGTGTTCACCGAGGCCACCGCCGTCGTCGCCACCTTGCGGTCGGTCGTCGTCGCGGCACCCGTGACCGTCACACCTTCGAGCTGCAGCACGTCCTTCTCGAGAACGAAGTTCGCCGTGTTCTCGCTGGCACCGAGGCGGATCGTCTGCCGCTTGTACCCGAGCGTGCGCGCGACGACCACCACTTCACCCGACGGGACGCGAAGGCGGTACTCGCCCTTCTCGTTGGTGCGGACGCCGACCTGCTGGCCGACGATGCCAACCGTCACTTCGGCAATGGGCTGACCACTCCCGGCCATCTTCACCGTCCCCGAGATGTCTCGGGACTGGGCGTCGGCGCGGAAGGGCAGTGCGGCGACCGCGAGGGCGGTCACCATCCGGAACAACCTGCTCATGAGGGCTCCACAAGAGGGAAATGGAGAACAGCGTACTGCTGGGGACGGAACTGACGCCGAATCGCGCCAAGTCCCAGATTCCGCCGCTCGTGCGGGACGAGACGGACGGCAGAAGGCTGAAACTACGGTACAAACCGCGAATGGCCAGACTTGCGTCACAAGCGTGTATGGGTTTAGCACGCGGGCGTCATCGGCCGGTCATCCAGAGGCGAGCTCAGGTATATGCGCGCCTACGGCGAGGACGGCGCATACCGCGCCCGAATCCGCACGGTACGCTCGAGCTCGTCACGCGCCTGCAGCACCTTCTGGCGCAGATCCGGCGCCAGCTGCGGATGCGCCGCCAGCCACTGGTCGACCAGCGCCAGCGCGGCCGGATCCGACTGCCCGCCCAGGGTGCCGCTCAGCCACGAACCCAGGAAGAAGATCCGCCGGTTCTGCTGCACCCATGGCAGCGTATCCAGCGCCGGCGTCAGATAGCGCCGCGTGAGCGCCTGCTGCTCCGGGTCATGGAAGGCTCGCAGGCTCGAGGTGACCCACTCTTCGTTCAGCGACGCATCGGCGAACCAGCGCGTGAAGAGCGCCGCCTTGACCGCGCTGTCCGGCTTGGCCGCAGCCGCCACGAACGCCTGGCGCTGCCCTTCGCTCGTGTTGTCGCGCGTGCGCTCGGCGGCAATCAGGGCATCGGCATCGCTCGCGCCGCGCGCCACCAGCCGCGTCACCAGGCTCCAGCGCGTTGGGGCGCGCAGGGGCAACCCCGCGATCGTATCGCCGGTGAGCCACCCGCGCAGCGTCGCCAACGCCTGCGGGGAGCGGGCGAGCCCGATGTAGGCATCGAGATGGGATTTCCGCGTGCCGTAACTGCGCGCCGTGTCCGACGCCCCGCGCAGCAACAGCGCCTCCACCGGGGGCAGCAGGGCCTCGCGCGCCTCCGTCTGTCCGTAACGCGTCAGCGACGTGGTCAGCCGCCCCACGAGCGTGCCGGCGAGCTGCTCATCGCGCTCACCCGGAAGGGCGCGCATCGCCATGCGGGCATAGCGCAGCGGATCGAGCTGCGCCTCGCGCACCAGATCCCACAGCGAGCCCAGGAGCATCGCCCGCAGGAAGTCATCGTGCACCGACTCGATGTGCGCTTCGAGCCACTGCACACTGGCGCTATCGGGGAGCACGATTGCATACCCGTAGTCGCCGTCGTTGGCGTACACGAAATCGGGGGCCGGCGCCCCAGCGGCGGCGGCGACCACCGTCGTGTCGCCGCGCAGCTCCACGGGCAGGCGCACCGGCGCGGCGCCGGCCCGATAGAGCAACACCTGCATCTTGAGCGGCCACGCGCCACGCCCCGAGAGCCCGGGCTGCGCCGGGCGCTGCACCAGCGCCAGCCGCGCGATTCGGCCGTTCACGACGCGCACCTGCTGCTGCACGATCGGCATCCCTGGGCGCAGCATCCACTGCTTTCCCCACGCGTTCAGATCACGCCCCGACGCCGTGCCGATTGCGCGGAGCAGCTCCTGCCAGGTCGCGTTGCCATATCGATGCGTGCGGAGAAACGCCTGCACACCGCGCTGAAACGCCGCCGGCCCCACGAGGTACTCGAGCTGACGCAAGACACTCGGGGCCTTGTTGTAGACGATCGGCCCGTAGTTGCTCTTGGCCTGATCGAGATTCCCGAGTGCCTGCCACACCGGTGTGGTGCCGAGCGTGGCGTCGGTGGCGTAGGCGACCGGCTTGTTGCGCAGATAGAAGGTCTTCCACGCATTCGATTGCGGGTCCACCTCGGACTGCATGCGGGCGGCCATGAACGTGGCAAAACCTTCCTTGAGCCAGAGATCGTCGAACCAGCGCATGGTGACGAGGTCGCCGAACCACTGGTGCGCAACCTCGTGATAGATGGTGGCCTGCCGCCCGAGCAGCTGCGTCGTGGTGGGGCGTTCGCGGTAGATGAAGCTGTCCTCGTTGTAGAAGACCGCGCCGGGATGCTCCATGCCGCCGAAGGGAAAGGCTGGCGCCAGCAGCGACGCGTACTTGTCGAAACCGTACGTCGTGCCGAAGTACGTCCCCAGCCATCGCAGCGCCCTGGCGTTCGTCGCGACCAGCGTGTCGCTCTCCGCCTCCGTGGCACGGGACGCGCGCACGTACATCGAGACAGGCACCGGCGACTCACCCTCGCGAATGGCTTCGGCGCGCGTATGCACCACCCAGGGGCCCGCCGCGAAGGCAATGAGATAGGTGCTGAGGGGTTTCGTTTCGGTGAAGCGATGGATGATCTGCGCGCCAGTGGTATCGACGCCTGCCTCCGCGCCGTTCGCCAGCGCCTTCCACGCGAGTGGCGTCGTAAGGCTGAAGCGCACCCGCGCCTTCAGATCTGGCTGGTCGAAGCAGGGAAAGAGCAGGTTGGCGTCCGACGGCACCAGCAGCGTGTACAGATAGGTTTGCCCATCGGTGATGTCGCGATAGCGAATGATGGCCGCCCCCGCGCTGGCCACCGGCGTCTGAAAGTGCAGCGTCACGCGGTTGGCGCCGGCCCGAAGCCGCGCGGCGGGCACGGTAAGGTGCTGCCGGTTCCACGCCGCCGACGCATCCGGCCACGGTGTGTCATTCACGGTCGCCTCGCCGATCGCGATCCCGCGGAAGTCGAGCACCACGTCGCCGGAGCCGGTCCGGTCGAAGTGGACCGTCACGCGTCCGGCTGCGCTGTCTCCGGTGCCCACGGTGAGTGCCAGGTCGTAAGCGACGTTCCGGATCGAGGCCCGGCGCGCGGCCGCCAGCGAGGCCGACACGCCGGGTCCCGTGAGGCCCGGCGAGGGAGCCGACTGGGCAGCGAGGATTGCCGCCGTCGAGGCGGAAGCGACCGCGAGGGCGAGGGCGACGGGGAGGGCCGCGGCAGGGCGGAAGCGGAGCGAGGGCGTCATGCGGACCAACCTCTCACCCCGACGCACGGAACGGAATAAGTTGGCGACCGCCCCCGTCTCCGGAGTCATGTCCGCCACCCCGGCCGTCCTGGCGCGTCGCCAGCAGCGCTTCGAAGAGCTCGTCACCCCGCATCTGGGCCAGTTGCTCGGCTTTGCGTCTCGCCGCATGGCCGCGAGCGGTGACGCGGAAGACGCCGTGCAGGACACGTGCGTGCGCGCCTGGAGCGCCTTCGACGAACTCCGCGATCCGACCCGCGTGCGGGCGTGGCTCTACACGATTCTCCGCACTGTCCTCAGCGACATGGCCGATCGCGCCGGCCGCCGCGCGCGCCTCGTGCCGATGTCGCGCCTCGAGGATGTGCACGAAACACTCGTTGCCGGCGAAGGAGATCAGGTGTTTCTCGAGGTGGTCGGCCGGCTCGACGCCGAAATGCTCCGCGCGGCGCTGGCCAGCATTCCCGAGGACTTCGCGACGGCGGTGGAGCTCCACGACATTTCGGGCTTCAAGTATGTCGAAATCGCCGAACTGCTCGGCATCCCCATTGGCACGGTCATGAGCCGGATCTCGCGTGGACGCCGCCTGCTCGCCGGCGTCATCCAGGAGCGGCAGCAGGAATGGGCACTCGGCGCCGATGTCACCGCTGACCGGGCCATGGCGCGCAGCCCGCGGAGGCGCTCATGACCGATTGGATGGGCGGGGCAGTTCCCGGTGCACGACCGCAGCCCGAGGACGACGCTACGCGGCAGGCGCGCCACGAGGTGCTGGCCACGCTGTTGGGCGCCTATGCCGACGGGGAGTTGCCGCTCGAGACCATGACGCAGGTCGAGGCGCATTTGCTGGGGTGTGACCGGTGCCGCCGCGAGGTGCGCATTCAGCAGGCGCTCGCCGACCGTGTCGCCACGCTCGCGGTGGCGCCGGTATCGCCCGCGTTGCTCTCGCGCGTGCGGGCTGCCACGCAGGCGATGCCGATACCGGCAGCGTCGCCGGCGACGGCGTCCCGTCGGTCGCCGCGGACGATGTGGGCCGCGGCCGCCGGCCTCCTGATGATTGCGTTGGCCGTGTCGCAGGTGTGGCCGCGGCTCCACTCCGCCAGCGGCGCGATGGCGCCGGTCGTGCTCACCACCGAGCCGGGGGTCGTGCGGGCGGTGGCCAGCGATTTCCGTCGAGCGAGCGGCCGCGACCTCCCGGGTCGCGCGCGTGATCTCGAGGCGGTGCGGGCCGCGGTCGCCTTCCCGGTGCGCCCGCTGATTCGAGACGATCTGCGACTCGTGGGCGCGTGGACCACCGAGCTCGATGGCGAACTCGCCGCCGTGCTCGCCTATCGCTGGCACGACCGCGTGATCATGCAGTATGCGCTCTCCGATGCCGCGCTGTTCCGCGCGGCCGACATTCGTCGCGCGTTCGGCGCCGGTCAGCCCATCGCTGCGCAGGATGGTGATGTTGGTGTGATCGGCTGGACGGAGGCGCAGGGCGGGGCGTTTCTCGTTGGTGATGTGACCTGGAACACCCTGCGCGACGTGCAGCCGACTGGGCGATAGTCGGTGGCGGCGTGACGGACGTCCGTTGACCGCGTGAGTACGCGGGGCCGGTGGAGTCGTGAGCAACCGAATCAAACGGGACGAGTTGCGCACACCGCGTGCATACCGCCAATTGTGGGCGTGTTTCCCACCGTTGATCCTCGCGGGCGCCATCGCGTCGCCCAGTTCGCGGGCCTGCTGATGCTCGCCCTTGGCGCCGCACGCGCCCCGCTCAACGCGCAGTCCACGTCGCCGCGCGACACCACGGCCGCCGCCGTCGACTCGCTCGCGGCGCGCCTCGCGCGGGCCGAAGACGCGCTCCGTCTGTTGCGGGAGCAGCTCGCCACCGAGTCCGCCAGTGCGGTGCGACTCCGTTCGCGCGCGCAGCTCGATCTCTCGGCTCGCGTCGTCATGAATGGCTTTCGCTCGTCGGGAAATCTGCAGGGGGCCGAATCACCCGTGTTCGCCGCACCCGATCGGGCCCGCGATGCGGAGTATGGGTCGGCCGGCCGTGCCAATCTCGGGGCCTCGTTCCGGCAGACACTCCTGGGCGCCACCGCCACCATCGACAGCGTGCTGGGGGGCACCCTCGCGGCCGACATCGAGTTGGACTTCTTTGCGCGCGCGACCGATGCCAATCCGCCCCTCTATCCCGAGCCCCGCCTGCGCACGGCCCGGGTGTTTCTCACGCGCCGCAAGACCGACATCATGATCGGCACCGAGACGCCGCTGATCTCGGATCTCAATCCGATCAGTTCCGCCGGCGTCGGCATTCCCGTCTTCGCCACCGCTGGCAACCTCTGGAACTGGTTGCCGCAGTTGCGCGTCACGCGCGAGCTCTGGTCGCGCGATGGCGCGCGGACCATCTCGCTCGCGCTGCAGGGCGCACTGCTCGCGCCATACGCGAACGAGCGGCATCTCGCGAATCCCACCGGGCCGGACGCCGCCGCGCTGACGGGGCGACCCGCGATGGAGTCCCGCGTGCGCCTGCGCTGGGGCACCGAACACGATGTCGTGGCTGCACAGGGCGTGCACACCAGTGGCGGCGAAATCGGCATCGGGGTACATGGCGGCAGCATGCGCGTCGCCGGCGATTCCACCCTCGACTCGTGGGCGGTGAGTGCCGATCTGCGCATGCCTGTTGGCTCCCGGCTGGAGCTGCGCGGCGAGGGGTACCGCGGTCATCTCATTCGGGGTCTGGGCGGCGGCGCCATCGGACAGAACTTCGGCACCCTCGGCACGGCGTTGCAGCCCGGCGTGCCGCTCACCGACACCGCCGGATGGTTGCAGCTCAATGCCCAGCTGTCGGCCATGCTCATCGCCGGTGCCGGCTGCGGTACCGATCGCGTGCATGAACGGCAGGTCGACCGCCGACGCAACAGCGCCTGCGCCGTGCACACGCAGTGGCGGCCGGTGCAGCCGCTCTTTCTCTCGTTCGAATGGCGGGAGTTTCGTACGCGATACGCGGCCGGACTCGCGCGCGGGCGACAGCTGAACCTTGGCCTGGGGATCGAGCTGTGACGCGCCGAATGCCGCTGATGTCCGCGCTCGGCTTCGCCGTGGGCATCGCGCTGGCGCTGGTCCTGCCGCGACAGGTGGCCGGCCAGGGCGCCGTGCGCGGGACGGTCAAGGTGCTCGACAAGGCCGGTGCGGCAAGCGCCGATCTCACCGACGCGATCGTGTTTCTGGAGTCCGACAATGCGCCGAGGCCGACGGGGCTCATGAACGCGTCGGTCGCGATGCGCCTCCGTGAGTTCGAACCGCATGTGCAGATCGTCGCGGCCGGTGGCAGCGTCGCCTACCCCAATCAGGACCCGTTCAGCCACAACGTCTTCTCGAACTCGTCGCTCGGCGCGTTCGACCTCGGCCTCTATCGCACCGGCAAGAGCCGCGCGGCCACGTTTCCGCGCGCCGGCGTGTATGCCATCTATTGCAACATTCACGCGCGCATGGTGAACTACGTCGTCGCCGTGAAGACGTCGCATGTGGCGCGAGCGGCGGCGAACGGCGCGTTCGTGCTGGAGAACGTGCCAGCCGGGTCGTGGCGGCTGCACGTCTGGCATGAGCGTGCCCCCGAGCATGTCGAGACCGTGCAGGTGCCGGCCGACGGCCTCGCCAATCTCGCCGTTGCCCTCGATGGTCGCGGATTCGTGGCCAAGCCGCACACGAACAAGTTCGGTGAGGCCTACGCGACGACGCGTGCCGATCGCTACTGAGCGCGACCGCGCACGGGTCGCATGACGTCGCGACTTCCGGTCCGCACCTTCGTCGGAACGTTGCTGCTGGTGGGCGCCGTTTTGGCGGCCGTGCTGGGCACGGCACTGATCGGTGCGCGCCGAGCCGCGGCCGCTTCGGCGGAGCGCGGGCTCGAACAGGCGGCCGACCTCGTGGCGCAGCTGCTCGCCGGTCGCTCCCGCAGCCTTGCCGGTGGGGCGCGCGTGTTCGTTCAGGGGCCGTATTTCCGCACGCTCGTCGCGGAGCGTCGGCGCGATGACATCCTCGATCAGACCTTCGAGGCCGCCGAGCAGCTCGACGCGTCGTGGGTATTCATCACCGATGCCGCGGGCGTGCTCGTCGCCAAATCGGACGAGCCGTCGGCCTCGGGTGACGTCCTCGCCGGCGTGCCGCTCATCGCCGGCGCGCTGCGCGGACAGGCTACCACCGGCTTTGGTGGATCAGGCGACTCCTTGCTCTTTCTCGCCACGGCGGTCCCGATCACCGCACCGGGCGGGACATCGTTCGGCGTGCTGGTCGCCACGAGCCGGCTCGACTCCGCCGTGGCCGCCGATATCGCCGTGGCCACTGGATCGAATGTCGTGTTCTATCTTCGCGACGACGCGGGACGCGCACATATCACTGCAGCCACGATCCCTCTGGATTCGGCTGCGCGCTCGACGCTGCACGGTGCCTTGAACACCGACACCGTGGCCGTCGCGCGAGCGGCCACGGGTGCGCGACTCTCTCCCCAGTCATTGATGCTTGGCGACAGCAGCTGGTTCACCTATCCGAGCGCGCTCAACACCGCGGGCGGTACGGAAGTCGGCGGGTATCTCGTGCTGCGCCCGGCCACCGGGCCACTCGCCGGGGCCGCCTGGTTCCGGCAGGCGCTGCTCGTTGGTGTCGTGCTGGCCCTGCTGCTCGCGGGGCTGACCACGTTGCTGGTCGATCGTGCCATCGCCTCGCCGTTGCGGCACCTGCGTTGGGATGTGCAGCGCGTTGCCGAGGGCAATCCGGCGGCACAGGCCGCGCCCGACGGTGCGGCCCCGGAGATCACGGCGTTGGCGGGCGACCTCGCCGCGTGGCGTCGCATGATCGACGCGCGCGATCGCCTCTCGCGGCTGGCGACCGCGGCGATGCCAACGGACGACCCGCCGGTCGCCAGCGATCCACCGCGGCTGCGCGGCCGCCGAGGCGAACAGGCGCTCGCGCTTCCCGTGCCGGCGGCGCGTGGTGGCGACGCGGGCCCGCTCCATCTCGAGGCCGGCGACTGGCTGGTGCATCGCTATCACATCGAGGCGCGCCAGGGCGGGGGACCGAGTGGCGTCATGTATCGCGCCTTCGACCGCGCCCGTCACGAGACGGTGGCGCTCAAGCTGGTGCGTCCCGAACTGCTCACGCCCGACGCCGCCGCGCGCATTGCGGCGCTGCAGTTCATCCGGCAGGTCGGTGCACTCGGCCAGGCACATCTCGCGCGCGTGCATGATGTGGGCGAAGCGCTCGAGACCGTGTTCATCAGCAGCGAGTGGATTCACGGCCGCAGCCTCCGCGTGATCCTCGATGCGCAGCCCGGACTCGATGCGCACGCGCTGCTCGCGGTGGCGCGGCAGCTGCTCTCCGGACTCGCCGCCCTGCACGGACGACAGCTCGTGCATGGCAATCTGCAACCGGAGAACATCCTGATCAGCGCCGGCGGACGCCTGACGATCACCGACGCCGGCGTGGCGCGGCTGCTGCGCGTGAGCGAGGCGCCGGCCCGAGGTGGCGCCGAGGGCGCGGCGCCGAGCCTGCACGTGAGTGGTCGTGTCATGGGGGCTACCGTCGGCGCGCCTGACTACATGGCCCCCGAACAACTCATCGGTGCCCCGCCGTCGCCCGCTGGTGACGTGTACGCGGTGGGTGTGATGCTGCACGAGGCGCTTCGTGGTCGCACGCCGTTTGGTCGGCAGACGCCACTCGACGGACTCGCCGCCAAGCTACGCCACACGCCGGGGCTCGGCGCGCCGGTTGTGCCCGTGCCGGAGCGCGTGGACGCCCCCGCGTCGCTCGAGCAGTGGATCGCCGCGCTGATTGCGGCCGAACCGCGTGAGCGACCGGCGTCAGCCCGCCTCGCCCTCACCCAGCTCGACGCGCTCTTCCCGGTCGAATGACGGCGGCGTCCGCCTCGGAATAATCCGCGCGCCTGCTCCCTCTCCCTCGCCGTGACGACGCTACCGCGTCGTCGAGGACCCTTCGAGGAGGCTCGCATGACGTTTCGCATGACGTTCTTGATTCGGCGCGGTGGAATGCCGCGGTCGCTCGCCGCGGCGTTGGCGTGCGTGGGCACGCTGACAATGGCCGCCTGTGGCGGCAGCGGCGACACGACGGCCGCGCCGGTGGTGGCGGCGTCCATCAGTGTCTCGTCGGCGGCCACCGGTCAGCTCGTATCGATTGGCGAAACGCGCACCCTGGCGGCGTCGGTGCTCGACGCCAAGTCGGCCGTCATCGCGTCGCCCGCGGTGACGTGGACCACCAGCAACGCGAACGTCGCTACGGTTGCCGGCTCCGGTTCCTCGGCGGTCGTGACCGCCACCGGCAATGGCAGTGCCACGATCACCGCCACCAGTGGCTCGGTGTCGGCCACCGCGGTGGTGGAAGTGGCCCAGAAGTTCTCGACGCTGGCGCTGTCGGCGGCGAGTGCCTCGATGGGGATCGGCGCCACGACGCAGCTCACGGCCCTCGCGAAGGATGCGCGCGGCAACACGATCGCGTCGGTGGGCGGATTCAAATACAGCACCAGCGATCGTACGAAGGCGCTGGTGGACAGCGCGAGTGGTCTGGTGACCACGATTGCTCCCGGGAGCGCGACCATGACGGCGACGCTCACGCGTGACGGCGTCACCGCCTCGGGTACGGCGGCCATCACGGTCACCCCGCCGGCGGCCGGCGCTGCGGCGGCCACGGTGCAGGCCAACAGTGCGAACGCCTTCGCACCGGCCTCGGTGACGATCGCCGAAGGCGGTACGGTCACGTGGGCCTTCGGCGCGGTCGAGCACAACGTCGTCTTCCAGTCGGCTGGCGCGCCCACGAGCATTCCGGTGACGTCGAACGCGAGTGTGCAGCGCACCTTCGGCACGATTGGTTCGTTCGCCTACGTCTGCTCGTTGCACGCGGGCATGTCGGGCACCGTGAACGTCGCCGCCGCGTCGCTCTTCGCGCAGATGAACGGTGCCAACGAGCGCCCCACGGCAAATACCTCCGCCGCCAACGGCGCCGCCATCTTCACGCGCAGCGGCAACACCGTGTCGTTCACCGTCGCCTTCCAGGGGATCGCGTCCAATCCGACGGGACTGCACATCCACGCCCCGGCCAACGCCTCGCAGGCCACGGGTATCGCGGTCGACCTGCTCAAGACGACGCAGATGGGCCCGAGCGGCGTCCTGACCGGCACCTTCACGACGAGCGACATCCGCTCGGTGGCCGGTCAGCCGGCCGTGTCCCTCGATTCGCTCATGACGCTGATTCGCACCGGGAACGCCTACGTGAACGTGCACAGCAGCGTGTATCCCGCCGGCGAAATCCGCGGCCAGACGGGTAACCCGTAGCGAGCGCACTGCCCGACGAGCCGTGGGTTGTGGAGGAGGGGAATGTGCACCGGGTCCGACCACCCGGCGGTGCAGGACCCGACTCCATGACCCCGGCTCGTCGCGCGTCCGCTACAGGAACATCGTGTCCGCGATGGCGGCGACCTCTTCGGCGTCGCGCCAGGCCGCCTCCAGCGCCTCCAGCTCGCCCTGCATCGCCTGCCGCTCGGCGTCTTCGTTCATCGCGATCTCGAGCGCCAGACGTTCCGTGGGGGTGAGCCCGAGCACGCCCACGCTGTCATCCCAGAAGATCGCGTTCTTGCGTCGCCGTTCGCGTCGCAGATGGCTGCTCGCCCGAATGAAGCGCTCGGCGTCGCCGGCATCGGTGATGCGACGGGTCGCATCCATGATCTGGTGGGTGCTGCCGCCGCGCTGATTGAGGCGCGCGAGCAGCGGGCTCGCCGCCTGTACGGCGTCGGTGGCGGGCAAATCGGTAACGCCTTCGGTGTGCGCGATGCGCAGCGTCCAGGGCGCGTCGGCATCGGCGGCGAGAATCTCGAGTCGCGCGATGTGACTGAGCCGCAGCGGGCGCAGCAACCCGTCGGGGGTGCGCACATGCGCCATTACCTGATCGTACTGCAACCGCGTCTCGATGCGCTCGAGCGGCCGCACGACTCGCTCCCGAATGCTGCGTGCGCCGGTGATGGCGAAACCCAACTCGGCGAACGCCGCGGTCGCGCCGACCATCATGGCGGCGCCCGTTCGCGCCACGCTCGCGGCGGATTGGGCAGGTGAGGGCATGCGAAGCCGGCGGCGGGTGAGTCGTGAGCCGTACCGCCAGGCGGCGAACTCGGGGCGGAGCGGGGTGCCCACCCGAACCAGATCCACACCCGCGTTGAGCGAGGCGAGGCCGATGTTGTCGGTGCTCACGCGAATGCTCGTGCCGCGGTAGAGGCGCTCGCACTGTTCCACAGCCTCCCACCGCTCATCGAGCGGCGAGAGGTTCCAGTTGCGGCACTGGCGGCAGATCACCCAAAGGCGGCCGCGCCGACTGTCGAACGCCAGCCGTCGCCCCACCGGGAAGCTCTCCAGCACTTCGTTGCGACCAAGCTTGTCGTGGCAGAACAGACAGGTCGAAAACACGCTCGCTCCGGGGACGCCTGCAGAGATGCTGTTGACCAACGCGGTGGGGCACGAAGTGGTCCACGGGCGGCATGCCTTTCGCCGTCCGCATTCGCCAATGTGCACGCCAGGGCGGCCGTCGGCATCAGGCCATCGATGAGAAACCCCTGACGGTCGCATGAAGATCCGATGAAACGGGGGGCGCGGAACGGGCGCGCCCGGTGCTACCGTTCGTCTGCGGTTGGTCCCTGCCTCACTGTACGCTCCGCCCACGGTTCGATGGACACGTTGCCGCCTGCTGAGATGCCTACGTCGGACTCTTCCTCGTCGGATCACGACACCGGCGGTTGCGCCGGTTGCTCGCGCCGGCAGTTCCTCGCGTCGGCCTCGGTACTGTCGCTGAGCGCGCTGGCCGTAGCCTGCGGCGACGGCGTCATCAGTGAGCCCGATCACCGGCTCGAATTCCCCAATACGACGTTCACCCTCAATCCCGACGCCACGCCGGGGCTCGAGCAGGTGGGTGGACGGGTGGTGATCACGAAGGGGAGCGAATCGCCGGTGCTCATTGAGCGCCTGGGCAGCCGGCAGTTCCGCGCGCTGTCGCTCATCTGCCCCCACAAGGGGAGCATCGTGGAGGTGAAGTCGTCGGGGCTCGTCTGTCCCAATCACCTCGCGCGTTTTTCCGATGATGGCACCTGGCTTGGCGGGCAGGAGACGAGCAGTCTCGCCCCGGTTGGGGTGCAGCTCAACGCCGATGGTTCGATCACGGTTGGCGGGGCGCCGCTCCCGCCGGCGCTGGCACTGGCGGCCACGACGGCGGTCTTCAGCACGCTCGTCAGCGACACCACCATCGCGCCGCAGACCATTGCCGTCTCGAACAGCGGCGGCAGCATTCTGAGCGGGCTCCAGGTGTCGTTGGCGTACGCGAGCAATCAGCCCAGCGGGTGGCTCAGCGTGTCGCTCGACCAGGCCAGCGCGCCGGCGTCGCTCACCATCCGCGCCACGCGGGGATCGCTCGCGGCGGGCAGTTACAACGCCACCGTGACGCTCTCGGCGCCCGGCATCACCAACGGGCCGCAGACACTCGCCGTCTCGCTGGTGGTGCGCGACCCCAACGCCCCCGCCGCCCTGCAGGTCTCGGCGAATACCGCCGGGTTCACCGCGCCCGTGAATGGCACCGTCACCCCCCAGACGCTGCAACTCACCAACGGTGGCGGCGGCACGCTCGCGGGCCTCGCCACGAGCATCGCCTACGGCGCGGGTGCCACCGGCTGGCTCGCGGCAACGCTCAGCCAGACGACCGTTCCGGCGACGCTCACCCTCCGTCCCGTCATCACCGGAATTGCCGCCGGCACCTACACCGCCAATGTGACGATCAGCGCGCCCGGGGTCTCCTCGCGCACGGTCACCGTGACGCTCACCGTGACCGCCGCCGGGCTGGCGGTCACCCTGGCGTCGTGGCCCGCGCTGGCTGCGGTCGGTGGCGTCGCCGGTCCGGTGGGCACCGTCGACGGCGCGTCCGTCGCCGTGGTGCGAACGGGCGCCTCGAGTTTCCTGGCGCTCAACATGCGCTGCCCGCACGCCGGTACCCGCGTCAACGTGGTCAACAACGCCAGCTTCCGGTGCCCCAATCACGGCGCGCTCTTCGACGCGCAGGGCGTATGGCAACCAAGCCCGCAGCGGGCCACCGACCTCACCCGCTTTACGGTGAGTTACACCCCGGGGGCCAGTGTCCTGTACGTCACCTGACGTGAGAAACCGCTGACCCCGTTGAACCCGCCCTTCGGCCTGCGTAAGTTTCGGGGCTGTCTAGCTTTACCTCGCGTCACCTGCATCGCTCCCGCATCGACCCATGCCGACATACGAGTTCCGCGCCCCTGACGGCACGATCATCGAGCGCGTCTTCAAGATCAGCGAAGTCCCCGAGTCCATCGACCTGCCCGACGGACAGGGCGTCGCGACGCGCATCATCTCGGGCGGCGCCGGGCTGCTCTTCAAGGGCACCGGCTTTTACATCACCGACTACGGCAAGGACGGCAAGAAGGATCAGCGGTCGTCCACCGCATCGGAAACCAAGAGCGACAGCAAGAGCGAGAGCAAGTCCGAGTCGAAGAGCGAGGCCAAACCGGCCGCGCCGGCCGCCAAGGCCGACTGACAGCCCCGCGCTGTCTTATTCCATGAGCCACCCCACGTGACCCACGCCGACGCCCTGCGCGCCGAGCTCGCGCGCGCTGCCCGGTCCCTCGGCGCGCCCGACGACGTCTCGCCCATCCTTGAACGCCCCCGCGATCCCGCGTTCGGCGACTGGGCCACCAATCTCGCGATGACCCTCGCCAAGCCGCTCGGCAAGAAGCCGCGCGACGTGGCCGACGCCCTCATCGCTGCGCTCGACAAGCAGGCGGTCGGCGTCATCTCCGCGGAGATCGCCGGCCCGGGCTTCATCAACCTGCGCCTCGATCCCGGATTCCAGGCACGCGGGATCCTGCAGATCCTCGCGCACCCCGAGCAGTGGGGTCGCTCGAACACCGGCAACGGCACGCGGGTCGTGGTGGAGTTCGTGTCGGCGAACCCCACCGGTCCGCTCCACGTCGGTCACGGCCGTCAGGCGGCGCTGGGCGATGCGATCTCCACGCTCCTCGAGTGGACTGGTTGGAGCGTCGATCGCGAGTTCTACTACAATGACGCCGGCGCGCAGATCGCGAATCTCGCCAAGAGCACCCAAGCGCGTGTTCGCGAACTCGGCGGCGCGCCGCTCGAGATCCCCGAAGGGGGCTACCACGGCGAGTACATCCGCGAGATCGCCGAGCGCTATGTCGCGCAGCATCCCGAAGATGCGGCTGGCAACGATCTCGATGCCATGCGTCAGTTCGCCGTCGCCGCGCTGCGGCACGAGCAGGACCTCGACCTGCAGGCCTTCGGCGTCAAGTTCGACACGTACTACCTCGAGAGCTCGCTCTACACTGACGGGCGCGTCGACAAGACCGTCGAAGCGCTCAAGCAGAGCGGCTACACCTACGAGGAAGAGGGCGCGCTCTTTCTGCGCACGACGGCCTTTGGCGACGACAAGGACCGCGTGATGAAGAAGAGCGCGGCCAAGGGCGGCGACTATACGTACTTCGTGCCCGACGTCGCCTATCATGTGACCAAGTTCGAGCGCGGCTACACGCGCGCCATCAACGTACAGGGCGCCGACCACCACAGCACCACCACGCGCGTGCGCGCGGGGCTGCAGGCAATCGGCATCGGGATCCCGCAGGGCTATCCCGACTATGTGCTGCACCAGATGGTGACGGTCATGAAGGGCGGCGAAGAGGTGAAGATCTCCAAGCGCGCCGGTTCGTACGTCACGGTGCGTGATCTGATCGACGAAGTGGGCCGCGATGCGGTGCGCTACTTCTACCTGATGCGGAAGGGGGACTCGCAGCTCGTCTTCGACGTCGACCTCGCGCGCAGCCAGTCGGAAGAGAATCCCGTGTACTACGTGCAGATGGCCCATGCCCGCATGTGCGGCATCTTCCGCGTGGGCGAGATCGATGCCACGACGGTCACGGGGCAGGACGTCGACCTCAACGTGCTCGTGGAACCCGCCGAGCAGGAACTCGTGAAGCAGTTGCTCGACTTTCCGGCCATGGTGAAGGGTGCGGCCGAGAACCTCGAGCCGCACCGCATTGCGGGGTGGCTCCTCGAGACCGCTCGCGCGGCGCACACGTGGTACCACAAGCATCATGTGCTTGGCGAACCCGAGGAAATCACCCAGGCGCGCCTCGTCCTCGCGCGCGCCACGCAGCTCGGCATCGCCGCCGGCCTGCGCATTCTTGGACTGTCTGCGCCGGAGCGCATGTGAGTGAGAACGCCAGCAACGGCGCCGCGGTGACGCCGAGTCCCGTCCTGGTTGTCGGGTCGGTTGCCCTCGATTCCGTGGAGACGCCGTTCGGCAAGGCCGAGGATGTGCTCGGCGGCTCTGGCAACTACTTCTCGAGCTCGGCGGCGCACTTCGCGCCGGTGCAGCTGGTGGGGGTCGTCGGCGACGACTATCCCATGGACAAGCTGGAGGCGCTGCGCGCCCGTGGGGTGGACTTGAGCGGCGTGGAGAAGGCGACCGGCACCAGCTTCCGCTGGCGCGGCCGCTATCGGCACGATCTCAATTCCGCCGAGACGCTCGAAACGCACCTCGGCGTGTTCTCGCACTTCCGCCCGAAGATTCCTGACGCGTTCAGGAAGTCGCCGTTCGTGTTCCTCGCGAACATCGATCCGCGGCTGCAGCTCCAGGTGCTCGAGCAGGTCGAGAAGCCGCGCCTCGTGGCGTGCGATACGATGAACTTCTGGATCGAATCGCGACGCCCCGAGCTGGTCGAGCTGCTCAGGCACGTGGACCTAGTGACGCTCAATGACGGTGAGGCGCGCCAGCTCACCGAGCAGAGCAACCTGATCAAGGCCGCGCGCTGGATCATGGAGAAGGGCCCGAAGCACGTGCTGATCAAGAAGGGCGAGCATGGCGCGTTCATGTTCACCCCCGACAGCATCTTCTTCGCACCGGCCTATCCGCTCGAAACCGTGTTCGATCCGACCGGCGCGGGCGATTCCTTCGCCGGCGGCTTCATCGGCTATCTCGCGCGCACCGGCGATCTGTCCGAGCGCAACATGCGCCGCGCGGTGGTCGTCGGCTCGGCGATGGGTTCGTTCGCCGTCGAGAAGTTCTCCAACACGCGGCTCCTCGAAATCACGCGCGACGATATCGAGCGCCGCGTGCAGGAATTCCGTCAGCTCGTCGCCTTCGATACGGAGCTCGGTGCATGAGCAACCCGGCAGCGAATGAGCGTCCGCTCGACTACCGAAGCGCGGGCGTGGACATCGACGCGGCCGATGACGCCAAGCATCGGCTGGCCAAGCTGGTCCAGAGCACGCTCACCTCGGGGGCGCGCGGGGCCTTCGGCGGGTTTGGTGGCATGTTCCGCGTCCCTGATGGCTACCGCTCGCCGCTGCTGGTGGCGAGCGCCGACGGCGTGGGGACCAAGATCAAGATCGCCATCGAGGCCGGTCGGCACGACACCATCGGTCACTGCCTCGTGAATCACTGCACGAACGACATTCTCGTGCAGGGCGCCGTTCCGCTGTACTTCCTCGACTACGTGGCCTTCGGCAAGCTCGAGCCGCCAGTCGTGGAAGGCGTGGTCGCGGGTGTGGCGGCAGGGTGCCGCGAAAACGAGTGCGCGCTCATCGGCGGTGAGACGGCCGAGATGCCTGGGGTGTACACGCCGCCCGACTACGATCTGGCCGGTTTCATCACCGGCATCGTGGAAGAAGATCAGGTGCTCGGCAGCAGCCGTGTGCGCGAGGGCGACGCCCTCATCGCGCTCGCCGGCGATGGTCTGCACACCAACGGTTACTCGCTCGCGCGCCGCATCATCAGCGATCGCCTCAAACTCGGTGTGCATGACCCGTTCCCCGAGGCGGGCGGTGCGAGCGTGGCCGACGTGATGCTCAAGGTGCATCGCTCGTATCTGCAGTGCCTCAAGCCCGTGCTCGGCCACATTCACGCCATGGCGCACATCACCGGTGGCGGGTTGCCCGGCAACCTCAACCGGGCGCTCCCCGCTACGCTCGATGCGGCGGTGGACACCTCCACGTGGACCATCCCGCTCGTCTTCCGGGTACTCGCGGAAGCGGGGCAGGTGGCCTCGCTCGAGATGTTTCGGGCGTTCAACATGGGGGTGGGCATGGTCGTCATCACGGCGCAGGAGAACGTGTCGCACATCACGTCGCGCGCGGCGGCGTGTGGCATCGACGCATGGGAGCTGGGCCGGGTCGTGCCCGGGAGCGGCACGGTGCGTCTGGACGGAGTGGTCGCGTGATGTGGCGCGCGGTGCGGTGGCTGGCGGTGGCCTCGACGGCCACGCTGGTCACCTCGACGCTGCGCCCGCATGCGCTCGCGGCGCAAACCACGAGCGGCGCGTGCGCCGCGTCACCCGCCACCCTCTCCGGCGCGGATGCCTGTCGGAAGGCGCTCGATCTGTTCGCCTTCGTGATGCCGCAGGTTGGGGTCGCGCTCTCGGGCGGGAACGCAGTGCTGGGCGAGGGCGGCACGCTCGGCGGCTGGGGCAAGCGCGCGATCGCGATCCGCGTCACGGCCGTCGACGGCATGCTGCCGAAGAACGCCGTGCCCATCGCCGTGACCGGCAACGCGGTGGCCAGCAACTTCGGGACGTCGCGGACGGCGGTGCCGGTGCCCACGGCCGATGTGGCCATCGGCGTTCTCCCGGGGGTTCCGGCCGGCCTCACGAACGTGCTCGGGGTTGATGCGCTCCTGAGTGCGACCTATCTGCCCACGGTCGACGAGAATCAACTGTCGCTCAAGCCCTCGGCGTCGAACTTCGCGTTCAGCTACGGCCTGCGGGTCGGCGCGCTGCAGGAGTCGAGCCTCGTGCCCGGCGTGAGCGTGAGCTACATGCGGCGCAAGCTGCCCACGATGAACGTGGCGTATGCGCCCAACGACGATCAACTGCGCATCAGCGACCTGTCGTCCACCTCCAACGCGTTGCGCCTCACGGTGAGCAAGCGGGTGGCGTTGCTGGGATTGGCGGGCGGTGTGGGGCGCGATGAAATCGAGTCGGCGGCGTCGATGAGCGGCAGCGTCAGGGAAACGGTCGTCGGCGTGCCGGTCACCGCCGCCGTGACGCTTCCCAACATGCGGCAGAAGGTCTCGCGCAACACGGCGTTCGTGAGCGCCTCGTTCGGTCTCGCGATGCTGCGCGTCGTGGGCGAATTCGGCTGGAGCAGCGCCGGTGATGCACAGGGAGCGCTCAACACCTTTGGCGGCCATCGGGCCAACGAAGGGTTCCGCTACGGGTCGATTGGTCTCGCCACCCGCTTCTGACGACGAGCGCTACATGCGCCTCGCCCTCGCGCTCGCCGAGCGCGGGGCGGGGCAGGTGTCGCCCAACCCCAAGGTTGGGGCGGTCATCGTGCTGGGAGATCAGGTGGTCGGCGAAGGGTGGCACACGCGCTTCGGTGAGGCGCATGCCGAGGTCCACGCGCTCGCGCAGGCTGGCGAACAGGCGCGCGGAGCGACGATGTACGTGACCCTGGAGCCCTGCAATCATCACGGTAAGACGCCGCCGTGTACTGAGGCGATCCTCGCCGCCGGCGTGCGACGGGTCGTCTACGCAGTGCCCGATCCCAACGCCGAGGCCGCCGGTGGCGCCGCGCGACTCGCGGCCGCTGGCATCGAGCTGCTGCCGGGCGTCTGCGAGCACGAGGCCGCGCTCCTCAACGCGCCCTTCCTGCACGCCGCCCGCGGCGCCGATACCCCGTTCGTGACCCTCAAGCTGGCAACGTCCATCGACGGGGCCATCGTCGACGCCACCCGCCAGCGTGGCTGGATCACCGGCCCGCCGGCGCTCGAGGCGGTACACCACCTCCGGGCCGACGCCGATGCAATCGGCATCGGGATCGGCACCGCCCTCGCCGACGACCCGCTCCTGAACGTCCGCCTGGCCCCCACGCCGCGCGTGGCGCCCCGCCGCATCATCTTCGACCGGCGCGCCCGGCTGCCGCTCGCTTCGCAACTGGTTCGCACGGCACGAGACATCCCGGTCACCGTGATCACCGATGGCAGCCAGCCCACCCGGGAGGCCGCGCTGGCCGAGCGCGGCGTGGAGGTGCTGGTGGCCCCCCTTGTCGCCGAGGCGTTCCGGACCCTCCGCCAGCAGGGGGTCCGCCATCTGCTGGTGGAGGGGGGCTCCGTGGTGGCCTCCGACCTTCTTGATGCCGGCCTCGTCCACCACCTGATTATCTTTCAGGCTCCGGTCATTCTGGGCACGGGCGCCGTTCCGGCGTTCGCTGCTTACCCGTCGCAGGGCGCCGCTGTGGCCCCCCGCCTTCGGGTGCTCGAGCGCCGCGTGTACGGCGACGATCTGATGACCCGCTACGCTGTTTCCGGAGACTGATCCACCCATGTTCACGGGGCTTGTGGACGACGTCGGTTTGATCACCGATGTCGCCGATACGCCGGCTGGGCGCGAGTTGCGCATCACCTGTCGGTACACTGACCTCGCGGACGGCGAGAGCATCGCCGTGAACGGCGCGTGCCTGACGGTGCGCGAACATGGCGTCGAGAACGGGCAGGGTTGGTTCACGGTGGGCGCCATCATCACCACGCTTGGCCGTACCACCATCGGCGGCTGGCAGTCTGGAGGCCGCGTGAACCTCGAGCGCGCCATGCGGCTGGGGGACCGGCTCGGTGGGCATCTCGTGCTGGGTCATGTCGACGATCTGGGCGTCGTCCTCCGCACGGCGGAGCACGGCGACGCGTGGCTCATCGATGTGGAGCTCCCCGAGGCGCTTCGCCTCCTCACCGTAGACAAGGGCTCCATCGCCATCAACGGCGTCAGCCTCACCGTCAATGAACTGCTCCCCACCGGGGTGCAGCTTTCGATCATCGAATACACGCGGCGTCACACCACGCTCGGCCTGCTCACGGCCGGCGATCGGGTGCACGTCGAGGTCGATGTCCTGGCCAAGCATGTCGAGCGACTGCTCGCGCCGTACACCGGGGCGCGACCGCTCGCCGAAGTGACCGCCGCATTTTCTGGAGTACGCGCATGACGCAGGACACGCCGCAGGGCACCGAGCCGGTTTCGACCGGCCCCGTCTTCGGAACCGTCGAACAGGCACTGGCCGACATTGCCGCCGGCAAGTTCGTGGTGGTGGCCGATGACGAAGATCGCGAAAACGAGGGTGACCTCGTCTGCGCGGCCGAGATGGTCACGCCGGAAATGGTCAACTTCATGCTCGACGCCAAGGGCATGATCTGTCTTGCCATGACGAATGCCTGGGCCGATCGCCTGGGGCTCGTCATGCAGACCGATCACAACACCGAAGCGATGAGCACCGCCTTCACGGTGAGCATCGATGCCGCCGCCAGCTACGGCGTCACCACCGGGATCAGCGCGAGCGACCGCGCCACCACGATTCGCGTCGCGGTGAGCCCCGAGGCCACGCGGAGCGACCTCCGCGTGCCGGGGCACATCCACCCGCTGCGGGCGCGCGATGGGGGCGTGCTGCAGCGCGTCGGGCACACCGAAGCCGCAGTGGACCTCGCGCGCCTCGCCGGTCGTCGCCCCGCCGGCGTGATCTGCGAGATCCTGAACAAGGACGGCACGACTGCACGCCGCCCGCAGCTCGAGGTGTTCGCCCGGCAGCACGGCCTCACGTTCATCACGATCGCGCAGCTGGTGGCGTATCGCCTCCAGCACGAACGACTCGTACATCGTGTGGCCGACGCCCGCCTCCCCACCGAGTTCGGTGAGTGGCGCATCGTGGGCTACAAGAACGACGTCGACAAGCGCGAACACATCGCCATCGCCTACGGCGAAGTCACCAACGGCGAGGACGTGCTCGTGCGCATGCACAGCAAGTGCCTCACGGGTGATGTCTTCCACTCGCAGCGCTGCGACTGCGGCTGGCAGCTCGAGAAGGCCATGCAGATGATCCAGGCGGAAGGGCGCGGTGTCATCGTGTATCTCGATCAGGAAGGGCGGGGCATCGGCCTGCTCAACAAGATCAAGGCGTACGAGCTGCAGGACAAAGGTGCCGATACCGTCGAAGCGAACGAAAAGCTCGGCTTCAAGCCGGACCTGCGGAACTACGGCATCGGCGCGCAGATCCTGCTCGACCTTGGCGTCAAGTCGATCCGCATCCTGACCAACAATCCGCGCAAGCTCGTCGGGCTCGATGGCTACGGCCTCGTGCTCAAGGATCGCGTGCGCATCGAGGCGCCGACGAGCAGTGAGAACGCTTCCTATCTTGAGACCAAGCGAACCAAGCTTGGACACCTCTTCGCCATCTGAGATCATTGTGGCTGAGTTTTCCGGAGAACCGCGGGGCGAGGGGCGTCGCATCGTCGTCGTCGCGAGCCGCTTCAACGAAGGCATCACCACCGCACTCGCCGAGGGTGCGGTGAGCGCGCTCGTGGGCCGGGGCGTTGCACTCGACGACGTGGATGTGCTGTGGGTGCCCGGCGCGTGGGAGCTGCCGGTGGCGGTGCGCCGCGCGCTCGCGAGCGGACGTTACGATGCGGCCGTGGCGGTGGGTGCCGTCATTCGTGGCGACACCCCCCACTTCGACATCGTCGCCAACGAGTCGTCGCGGGGACTGATGGAAGCCGCGCGCGATTTCGATGTGCCAGTTACGCTGGGGCTGCTCACCACCGACAACATGGCGCAGGCCGAAGCGCGCGCCGGTGGCGCGCACGGCAACAAGGGCGAAGATGCGGCACTCGCCGCGCTCGAGATGCTCGATCTGTTCGATCGCGCCCTCCCGGCCGATTTCGACGGCGAGGACGAATGATGACCGAGCAGAAGCCCAACCTGCACGACGACGCGTTCTGGGAGACGCCGACGCAGGAGCCGCTGGCGCCCACCGTGGGCCGCCGCTCCGGCCGTCGCCCGTCGAGGACCGAACGCGTGGAAACGCGCGGCCGCGCCCGGGCCCTGCAGGCCGTGTACGCGGCCGACATGCGCGACCTCTCACAGCTCACGCGCATCGCGCTCACCGTGTTCGACGATCTCGCGATCGAGAGCGACGAACGCGCGTTCGCCGAGAAGCTCGTGAACACCGTGGCGATGCGTGGCGCCGAGCTCGATGCCGCCATCACCGAGGTCACGGCCAACTGGCGCCTCGAACGCATCGGGGCCATCGAGCGCAGCGTGCTGCGCGTGGCGGCCGCCGAGCTCGCACGCGGCGACACGCCGGTCAAGGTCGTGCTGCAGGAAGCGGTGCGACTCGCCGAGCGCTATGGCACCGAACGCAGCGCGCGCTTCGTGAACGGCGTGCTGGACGCGTACGCGCGTCGTCTCGGCAAGCTCTGACCAGCGCACAGCGCGTGCGCATCGCGGTCGTCAACTGGCAGTGCCGCGAGAATCCGCTCGCTGGCGGCGCCGAAATCCATCTGCACGAGATCTTCGGGCGCCTCGCCGCGAAGGGGCACGAGGTCGTGCTCCTCTGCGGCGGCTGGCCCGGATGTCCGTCGCGCGCCACGCTCGACGGCATCGAGGTGCATCGCGTCGGGACCCGGCAGTCGTTCCCGTTTCTGGCGCGTCGCTACTGGCACACGCAGCTCGCGGGGCGCGGCTTCGATGTGCTCGTCGAAGACATCAACAAGGTCCCGATCTACACGCCCACCTGGCGCGCGCCCAAGCTGGTGGGGCTCGTGCCGCACCTCTTTGGCGGCACGGCGTTCCAGGAGCTCGTGGCCCCGCTGGCCACGGCGGTGTGGCTCGCCGAACGCCCGCTGCCGTGGTTCTACAAGCGCCACGCATTCGAGGCCATTTCCGAAAGCACCAAGGAGGATCTGATCCGTCGCGGCATCCCCGCCGGGCAGATCCGGGTGATTTTTCCAGGAATCGATAGCTCGGCCTATACGCCTGATCCCTCCCAGCGCGCGGATCGGCCCACTTTTGCCTATCTGGGTCGCCTCAAGAAGTACAAGGGCGTAGATCTTGTCGTGCGGGCCTTCGCGGCCGCGGCGATTCCGGACGCCGTGCTGGAAATTGCCGGGGCGGGGGAGTTCCGGCCGGAGTTGGAGCGACTCGCCGGAACCCTCGGGGTATCGTCGCGGGTACGGTTTCTGGGGCGGGTTGACGAGACTGCCAAGTGTGCCCTGCTGCGACGAGCCTGGGCGTTTGTTTTCGCTTCACCTAAGGAGGGCTGGGGCATCACGAATCTGGAGGCAGCGGCGAGCGGAACTCCGGTGATCGCGTCGAACTCCCCGGGGATTCGCGAATCGGTGAAGCACGGCGAGACGGGATATCTCGTGCCTCACGGTGACGTCGCGGCCATGGCGGAAGCCATGCGGCGCCTCAGCAACGAGCGAGGGCTCGTTGAGCACCTGGGAGTCGCTGCGCGGCGCTTTGCCGAGGGGTTCACCTGGCAGAACGCCGCAGACCAAACCGAAGCCCATCTCCGTGAGGTGATGGGAAGGGAGGAAGGTCGCTGATGGAGATCATCCTGCACGCGCACCACGCGGACGTGACCGACACGCTCCGCGAACAGGCCGAGTCGGCCGTCCGCCGCATTGCCGCCCGCATTTCCCGCGTGGCCAATGCGATCGTTCGATTCGTTGGCGACGGGCCCACCCGTCGCGTCGAGATCGTGCTTCGCGGCACCCGACATCGCGAGCTCTTCGCCCACGCCGATGCGCGCGCCTTCGCGCCAGCGCTGACCACCGCGGTCCAGCGCCTCGAATCCCAGATCGCCCGTTCGCGCCGCACCCGTCGCGCGCGCCGGGAGGGAGACCACACCGGGTGAGTCGACGCCTGACCGTAGGCACGCTCTATGAGCGCATGAAGGATGCGCTCGAACTCGAGCTGCTTGGCTCGGCCACCGGTCTCGAACGCGAGATCACGAGCCCCGAGGCGTCCAGCCCGGGGCTCGTCCTCGCCGGGTACATCAATCGGTTTCCGTATCAGCGCATTCAGGTCCTCGGCGAAACCGAGGTGACCTACCTGCAATCGCTCGACGAGACGACGCGCACCGCGCACCTCGAGCAGTTCTTCGGTTTCCCGATCCCCTGCGCCTTCGTGACCAAGGGGCTCGAGCCGCCGGCGCCGTTCATGCAGCAGGCCGAAGCCGCGGGGCTCACCGTGCTCCGCTCGCGGCTCAAGACGGCGGAGTTCTATCGCCTCATCAAGCCGTTCCTCGCCGATCAGTTCGCGCCCACCACCACGCTCCACGGGTCGCTGGCCGACGTGTATGGCGTGGGGCTCTTCTTCATTGGGCGCAGCGGGATCGGCAAGTCCGAATGCGTGCTCGATCTGGTCGAGCGGGGCCATCGCCTCGTGGCCGACGACCTGGTGTTCGTCTCGCGTCGCGGCAACGATGTGCTCATCGGCAAGGGGCACGAGCTGCAGCGCCATTTCATGGAGATTCGCGGCGTCGGGCTGCTCGACGTGCCGGCCATCTTCGGCATCCACGCCGTGCGTCAGCAGAAGCGGCTCGAGGTCGTGGTGGTTCTCGAGGAGTGGGATGCCAATGCCACCGTCGATCGCACCGGCCTCGACGTGCAGACGATGGACATCCTTGGCGTCGAGGTCCCCAGGATCACGGTGCACCTCAACCCGGGGAAGAACATCACCGTCATCGCGGAAGTCATCGCGATGAATCATCTCCTGCGGTATTATCGCGGATACGATTCCGCCACCGCGTTCAACGAACGCCTCATGGGGCGGATGCGGCGGCGCTCGGACGCGCAGCAATACCTTCAGGAGGACGACGAATAGTGAGCGAGCAGGCGGTCCGCGCCATCGTCGCCGGACACGGGACCTTCGCGGCGGGCATCATCTCGGCCGTCGAGCAGATCGCCGGCCGCGGCGACCGGCTCATCGGCGTGTCCAACGCAGGGCTCTGCATGGAGGACATCCAGGGGAGCCTGATCCGGGCCGTCGACGAGACGGGCGCGCAGGTGATCTTCACCGACCTCCCGGCCGGCAGCTGCACCATGGCCGTGCGCCGCCTGCTTCGTGAACGCCCCGGCGTGGTGCTCGTGACCGGCGTGAACCTGTCGACCATTCTCGATTTCGTGCTGCAGGACGACAAGGACCCCGTCGAGGCGGCGAAGGCGGCCATCGAACGTGGCAGGCAGTCCATGGTCGCCCACGGCGTCTGATCCGCTTTCGCTCTTTTTCGCACGACGCCTTTTTCTTCGCATGGCCATCGCGCTGTATCGCATCGACGACCGCCTGATTCACGGGCAGGTCGTGGTCGGGTGGGGTCAACCCCTCGAACTTCGCTTCATCGTCCTCGTCGACGAGGATGTCGCCGCCAGCGAATGGGAGCAGGAGCTCTATCGCATGGGCGTGCCGCCCGAAATGGCGGTGCACTTCTGCACCGTGAGCGAGGCCGCGGAGCGACTCCCGGAGTTTCAGGGGTCGGCCGAACCGGGGCTGGTACTGGTCGGCGACATCGGCACCATGAAGCGCCTGGTGTCGGCCGCCGCCGGCCGCATCCACACGGTGAACGTCGGCGGCGTGCACCACCAGCCGGGGCGCATCGGTCGCCTGCGCTACGTGTTCCTCACGCCCGCCGAAGAAGCCGGGCTGCGTGACATTGCCGCGATGGGCGTGGACGTCACGGCGCAGGACGTGCCCACCGCCCGCCCGGTGGCGCTCGCGGAAATGCTGACGTCCACCCACGTCGGCTGAGCCGGGCGACCGCCGCATGGACTGGCTCGCGCTGCTGCTCGACAGTGTCCCCATCGCCCTGCTCGCCGGGGTGGTGGGGCTCGATGTGGTGAGCTTCCCGCAGGCCATGATTTCACGCCCGATCGTCGCGGCCACCATCGGCGGCGCGTTCGCTGGTGTCCCCATCGCGGGGCTCATCTGCGGGGCCGTGCTCGAGTGCCTCGCGCTCGAGGCGCTGCCGGTGGGGGCGTCGCGCTATCCGGAATGGGGCAGTGCGTCGGTAGCGGCCGGCGCGATTGCCGCCGGTGGTGCCCCCGGTGGCGTCTTTCCGAACGCCGGCGCGCTCGCCGTGAGCGTCGCCGTGGGGATCGGCGCGGCCTGGCTCGGCGGCTGGAGTATGGTCAAGCATCGACAGCTCATCGCGCGCTTTGCGAGCACACGTCTCGATCAGCTTGCGGCGGGGCAGCGCAATACGGTCATCGGCCTGCAGGTGTTCGGCATGACCGCCGATCTCGTGCGTGGGGCGCTGGTGGGCGGCCTCGTGTATCTCGTCGCCTCGCCGCTCGCGTATCGCGTGAGTGAAGGCTTCAATCTGCGCGATGATGTGGTCCGCGCCGCCATCGTGACCGGGGTGGCGGGGGTCGCCGCCGCGGCGGTGTGGAAGGACTTCCACGCCATCAGTGGCACGCGCCGGCTCTTCCTGGCATCACTGGCCGTGGGCACCCTCATCGTGATCGGATGGATGCGATGAGCCGCCTCACGTCGCGCTTCACGGCGCTCTTCCCGACCTTCACGAGCACGCTCAACTCGGCGTTCACCGTGGAGGGACCGGCCGCGCTGCCGCCCACGCACCCGCTGACGGCCGGCCTGCGTAACGCCATGCTCCTGCGCTGCCTCGCCATTCAGGGCTCGTGGAACTACGAGATCCTGTCGGGCAACGGCATCGGCTTCTGCGTGGAGCCGGCACTGCGTCAGCTTCCCGGCGGCGTGGACGGGCCGGCCTACCGTGAGGCGCTGGCCCGGCAGTCGGTCTACTTCAATGCCCACCCGTATCTCGCGTCGCTCGCCGTGGGGGCGCTGGCTCGGGTGGAGCTGGAGCAGGTCCCGCCCAACCGGATCGAGCGCTTCCGGACGGCCCTCTGCGGCCCGCTCGGTAGTGTCGGGGACCGCCTCGTCTGGGCCTCCTGGCTGCCCGCCTGCTCCCTCGTGGCGCTGCTGCTCTTCGGGGTCGGGGTGACGCCCCTCGGGGTGGTGCTCGGCTTCCTGCTCGTCTACAACATCGGGCATCTCGGGCTCCGCATCTGGGGGCTCTCGGCGGGCTGGCACTATGGGCTCCGGGTGGCGCAGGCGCTCGGCCATCCGGTGCTCCAGCACGGCCCTCGCTACATTGGACGGATATCAGCGGTGCTCGGGGGATTGGCCCTCCCGCTGGCAGTCCATCGGGCCATCGGCGGCGGCGATCCGCTCGCCCCGGTGCCGGTTGGCGTCGCCGTGGCGACGCCGCTCTTCGCGGTACTCCTCGTGCGTCTGCAGGGCCGTGCCGAGGGGTGGCGCGTCGTTCTGTTGCTGCTGGCGGTTGTGATCCTTTACTCGGTGGTGCGTTGATGGCGGAACGATCCGTTCAAATCGTGAACAAGCATGGCCTGCACGCGCGACCGGCCGCGGAGATCGTCAAGACCGCGTCCAAGTTCACGTGCGACATCACCATCTCGCGCGATGATCTCGAGGTGAATGGCAAGAGCATCATGGGCGTCATGATGCTGGCGGCCGAGTGCGGCGCCACGATCACGCTGCGCGCCTCCGGCACCGATGCCGACGCCGCGCTCGACGCGCTCGCGGTCCTCGTCGCCTCGCGCTTCGGAGAGAGCTGAGTGCAATCGGTCCTCCGCGGCATCCCGGCCTCGCCGGGCATCGTCGTGGGCCCGGTGCACCTCCTGCGATGGGAGGTGCCGGAGGTCCGGCCGCGGATCATTGCCGACGCCGAAGTGCCGGCGGAGATCGAACGCTTTCACGGCGCACTCGAGAAGGCGCGCGAACGACTGCGCCTCCTGCGCAAGCGCGCCGAGGCGCAGGTGGGCCCTGAGGAGGCGGCGATCTTCGATGTGCAGCTCTCCATTCTCGACGATCGCGAGCTCGCCAACAGCGCCATCGCGCTGATTCGCCAGAACCTCGGCGCGGAGAAGGCGTTCGACATCGTACTGCTCGAATGGCGCCAGCACTTCGCGCGCCACGCCGCACCCATGCTGCGCGAAAAGGTCGGCGACCTGATGGACGTGCAGATCCGCGTGCTCTCCATCCTGCTCGGTCTCCCCGATCACGATCCCGTGGATGTGCCGCGTGGCGCCAACGCCATTCTCGTCACCCACGATCTGACGCCCTCGCTCACCATGCAGCTCGATCGCGAGTGCATCTCGGCGATCGTCACCGAAGCCGGCACCGCTACCGCGCATGTGGCCATCCTGGCGCGCTCGCTCGGACTGCCGGCCATCGTCGGGGTGCGCAATGCGCTCAACGCGCTCTCGGGCGGCGAAACGGCCATTCTCGATGGGCTCGAGGGCACGCTGATCGTCGCGCCCACCGAACT
>JBDHVK010000012.1:0-54065 GCA_039809645.1 Gemmatimonas sp. | reverse complement strand
CTGCTTCGTCGGGCGTTTCATGCGTTGCGCGCGGAGGCGCGGCCGGATGTCATTGTCTCGACGCACCCCCTGCTGGCCACGCCGCTCCGCCGAGCGTTCCCCACGGTCCCCATCGCGGTGGTCGTCACGGATCTGGTCAGCGGGCATGTGTCGTGGTACGACCGATCGGCCGACTGCGTGATCACGCCCACGCCGGCGGCCACCGGCCACGCGCGCCGGAAGGGAGTGCCAGCGTCGCGCGTCTTCGAACTCGGCCTGCCGGTCGACGCGTCCTTCGTGGCCACCGACGACACGCACGCGGTTCTCGCCGCGTCACTCGGCTGGAGCACCGCACGTCCCACGGTGCTGCTCATGGGCGGTGGCGACGGTATCGGTCCGCTCGAATCGATCGCCACGGCCGTCGACGAGGCCAGCCTCCCCTGCGATCTGGCGATCGTGACCGGGCGTAACGCCGCGCTCGCCGCCCGATTGCGGCGCCGAGCGTGGTCCGGCTGCGTGCATGTGTACGATTTCGTACCGCAGCTGGGTCCCATGATGCGCGCGGCGTCGGCGCTGATTACCAAGGCCGGACCGGGGACGATCTGTGAGGCGTTTGCGGCGGGCTGTCCACTCGTGCTCTACGGCGCCATTCCTGGGCAGGAGACCGGGAACGTGGACTACGTGCGCGCCAGTGGCGGCGGCGTCTGGGCCCCGTCACCCGCGGCCGTCGTCGCGGCCCTGACGCAGTGGTTCGTGGCGCCTGACGCCTCCATCGTCCGCGCGCGTGTCGCCCGGGCGGCGCAGGCGGCCGCGAAACCGTCAGCGGCGGATGACATCGTGGCGCGCGTGCTGGCGCTGGCCGCCCCCTTCGCGTCGAAATCGCCCCATCCGAGCGTCAGCGCGCTCGTTTAGATTCTCCGCTCTGCGGACGTGGCGAAATTGGTAGACGCACCAGCCTTAGGAGCTGGCGGGGCAACCCATCCCGGTTCGAGTCCGGGCGTTCGCATTGGTTGAAACAGCGGCAGCCGACTGCACACGGCCGCTCCTCGCAGCATCGCCTGAATGGCGCTGCGCGCCCGATGCGTCGCGATCTTGCGATGCCGCACCGGCCACAGCGGTGTGCCGACCTGCAGCGTGACCCGCACGTCGCCCAGTGATCGGAGCCGTGGAAGATTCGCCAGCAGCGTTTCCTCACCAAGCCAGCAGAGCGCGCTCGGATCCGGGTCGCGCGCCGTGGCCCGGACGGCGATGGGCACGACCGGCGCCCGTGCCTGCACCGCCGCCTCGACCATCGCCGACTTGAACGGCAGGAGCTGCTGCCCATCGCCCGTGGTCCCCTCCGGAAACAGGAGGACGCGCCGGCCCGCCGTGAGAGCCGACGTCACGGCGGGGATGGCCCGGAGCAGATCGCGTTTCCGCGTGCGATCAACGAAGACGACATCGAGTTGTCGCGCACACCAGCCGACGACCGGCCAGCGACTGACTTCCCGCTTCGCCACAACAGTACAGTCGACGTGCGCAAGCAGGGCGACGATGTCGATCCATCCGATGTGATTCGCGATCAGCAGCGCTCCCGATGGCGGGAGCGCGCCCTCGCGCGACGAGCGGACACGGACCAGGCGCAGCACGCCCCGGCAGAGCAGACGGACGAACCTGGACGTCCACCGCGCAGAGGATCGCGTTCGCATGGTCGCGCTCAGCCAAAGAAGGTCCGAGCCGCCCGCTCCGGCATCTCCTCGACATCCAGCAGCACGAGGAAATCCGTCGTCCCGAACTCGCGATCCATCGCCGGCGCGCCGCAGACCCGTGCCCCCAGCCCGAGATAGCCATCGAACAGCGGCGGCAAGGCGGCCTGAAGCGAGGCGGCATCGATCAGCGGGCGGGACCGACCATCATCGGCGAGCGCGCGCCGATCCGGACGCGGGCGCACCAGAATGCGATCATGCAACGCGCGTCGCGCATGCAGTACCCGCCAGGCATCCTGCGCGACCCGCTCGTCGGTGCCGTCGAGTGAGCAACAACCGAACAGGTAGCGCTTGGAGTTCCAGCGGAGGTAACGGGCGATCCCGCGCCAGAGCAGCTGCAGCACGCGCCCGGAGCGATGCTGCGGATCCACCGCGGCTCGTCCGATCTCCACCGCCTGCTGCAGCACACTCCCCGGCATGGCGCCGAGCTCGAACAGGGTGGCGCTGTAGAACCCAAATCGCGTGGCGGCCATGATCGCGGTCTGCAGTCGGTACGTGCCGACGACCGCGCCCGTTTCGCGATGGACGATCATCAGGTGATGGAACCAGGGATCCCGGCCGTCGTCATCACGCGGCGCCTCCTCGGTGTCGACCGCCAACTGTCCGAGCTCCTCGTGAAACACGCGATAACGAAGCGCCTGCACCGCGTGCAGTTCCGCGCGTGACCACGCGAACTGCAGGTCGTACGAGCCCGCGCTCACGATCCCCGGGGGGATGCTGTCGGGATGATGCGGAAAGACGTCGGCGTCCATCGCCGCCGCCGGTGCGTGCGTCGGACCGATGAAGGGCGTGTTCGAATCGTCGAAGGACCGTGCGAGCATCTGTGCCTCCTGAGCGTTCGGGTGGCGCCCGGGCGCTCCACCCGGACGATGCACCCTCGCGCGCCGCGGTGACAGTTCCATCGCCGACACGTATCGACGTGGTCACCGTTGCGCCGTCACGCGATTGTGGCCGAGTGATCGCCGAGTTGCGACGCAACCGTTGATCACCCGTCACCGCGGTCGGCGACGATTGGCACGGGTTCTCCGCCATCTCTCGAACGCGCACCGCATGAAGATTGCCATGATCGGCACCTGATACGTCGGCCTGGTCTCCGGCGCCTGCTTTGCCGAATTCGGCGTGCAGGTGACATGCGTCGACCGCGATGCGGCGAAGATTGCCCGGCTCGAACGCGGAGAGATTCCGATCTACGAGCCGGGCCTCGACGACCTCGTGGCGCGCGGCGTGGCCACCGGTCGCCTGCGCTTCACCACCGACCTGAGCGAGGGGGTGGCCGAGGCCGACGCCGTCTTCCTCGCCGTAGGGACGCCGAGTCGTCGCGGCGACGGGCACGCGGACCTGCGACACGTCGAGTCGGCGGCCGAGTCGGTGGCGCGTGCGCTCACCGGCTACACCGTCATCGTCAACAAGAGCACGGTTCCGGTGGGCACCGCCCGCCGAGTCGCCGAAATTGTCGCCCTCTCGAACCCATCCGCACACGTCGACGTCGCGTCGAACCCGGAGTTTCTGCGGGAAGGCTCGGCGATCGGCGATTTCATGCGCCCGGATCGCGTCATCATCGGGTGTGAGTCGGAACGGGCACGCGCCGTGCTGCGCGAGCTCTACCGGCCGCTCTTTCTGCTCGAGACACCCATCGTGATGACGTCGCTCGAAACGGCGGAACTCACCAAGTACGCGGCGAATGCCTTTCTGGCCACCAAGGTCACGTTCATCAACGAGATCGCCGATCTGTGCGAGCGGCTTGGCGCCGATGTGCAGGACGTGGCCACCGGCATGGGGCTCGACGGACGCATCGGCAAGAAGTTTCTGCACGCCGGTCCCGGATATGGCGGCTCCTGCTTTCCCAAGGATACGCTGGCACTCGCGCGCACCGCGCAGGATGTCGGCTCACCGGTGCGCCTCGTCGAGACGGTCGTGCAGATCAACGAGCGCCGGAAGGGGGCGATGGCCGGGCGCATCATGGCCGCGTGCGGCGGCTCGGTGCGCGGCAAAACGATCGGTGTGCTCGGCGTGACGTTCAAGCCGAATACCGACGACACGCGCGACGCGCCAAGCCTGTCGATCATTCCGGCGCTGCAGGACGCCGGTGCAATCGTGCAGGCGTACGATCCCGTGGCGCATCACGAGGCGAGTCGCCTCTTGCCGGATGTGCAATGGTGCATCGATCCATACGCCGCGGCGAGCGGTGCCGCCTGTCTCGCGCTGGTGACCGAGTGGAATGAATTCCGGGCGCTCGACCTCGAGCGCCTGGGGGCAGCTATGGCGCGGCGGGTGTTCGTGGACCTGCGCAACGTCTACCAGCCGGACACCGTGCGGGCGCATGGCTTCCGCTACGTGAGCATCGGGCGTCCATAGCGCGCTGGCCAATCCGTCGGGGGCGGCGTAGCGTTCGGTGACTCTCTTCCCCACCCATGACTGCCGACTACCTCCGTACGCTCGTCGACTATCACTACTGGGCCCGTGATCGCGTGCTCGACGCGGTCGCGCACCTCAGCGCGGACGACTACGCGCGCGATCTCGGCAACTCGTTTCCGAGCATCCGGGCCACACTCGAGCACACGTATGGTGCCGAGGTGGTGTGGCTGATGCGCTGGCGCGGCGAGTCGCCGAGCGCGTTTCCCGGAGCGCTGCCGGCCACGGTGACGGCGCTCCGGGACGCGTGGACCGCCCACGAACAGCAGCTGCGTGCCTACGCCAACGCCCTCGATGACGCCGCGGCAGCGCGGGTGCTGCCGTACCGTCTCTTCTCCGGCGCCGAGGGCGCGTCGCCGCTCTGGGAGATGCTGGCGCACGTCGTCAATCACGCGACGTATCATCGCGGGCAGGTCACCACCATGCTCCGTCAGCTGGGCGCCGACCCGGCGAAGAGCATGGACATGATTGCGTACTTCCGCGAACGCACCACGACATGAGCACGCGACGCGCGTTCGTCGGCGCGCTTGGCGCCTCGGCGATTGCCGGCGCCGTGCCGCCTTCGCTCTTCGCGACCGGCGCACCGCGCCCAGCGCGCGGTCTTGTCGCCGACGGCGACTTCAGCTTCGACCCCGGTCTCGTCTACGTACAAACGGGATCGCTCGGCCCTACGCCACGCGTGGCCCGCGAGGCCGCGCACCGCGCGTGGGAGGAACTGCAGCGCAATCCAACGGCCTATGGCTACGGCGCGCACGAGCAGAATCTCGAGGTGGTGCGCGCCCAGGTCGCACGCTTCATCGGCGCCGACACGTCCGAGCTCTCGCTCACCACCTCCACGACCGATGGCCTCAATCGCGTGGCGAGCGCGCTCGCGCTGTCGCTGCAGCCCGGCGACCGCGTGCTCACCACCGATCAGGAGCACCCCGGTGGTCGCAGCTGCTGGGACTGGCTGGCGAAGACCCGCAGGGTGGTGATCGACGAGATCGTGATTCCGCCAGGGCCCGTGTCGACCACGGCGTTCGTGGCGCAGCTGCGCGAGCGCGTCACGCCCCGCACGCGCGTGCTGTCGATGGCGCACGTGCTGCCGTCTACAGGCGTGCGCATGCCGGTCGCCGAGGTGTGTGCGGCGCTGCGAGATCTGGACGTGCTGCGGGTGATCGACGGCGCGCAGGCCGTGGGCGGCATTGCCGTGAACGTGCACGCCCTCGGCTGCGATGTGTACGCTGCGAGCGGTCACAAGTGGCTGCTCGGACCGCCGGGGACGGGCGTCCTCTACGTGCGCGCCGGCGTGACCGATCGCGTGCCACTGATCACCCGACAGCAGGGCGAGGCCGCCTACACCGGCTCGACGGGCGTGACCAACCTGCCGGGGACGTACGGGCTGGGGGCGGCGCTCGCCTATCTCTCCGCGCGCGGAATGTCGGCGGTCGAAGCACACAACGTGTCGCTGCGCGATGCCATGCGCGCCGAGCTGCGCGGCATTCCTGGTCTCGAGGTGGTGACCGACGACGAGATCGGGCACCGCTCCCCGATGGTGAGCTATCGACTACCCACCACGCGACCGGCGGCGCCGCTTCAGCGCGCGCTCTACGAGCAGCACCGGGTGTACGTGAAGGTGGTGCCCGGCAACTGGTTCAACGGCCATCGACTCTCGTTCCACCTGTTCAACGACGAGTCGGACGTCCGCGCGGTGGCCAAGGCGTTGCGGTCGATGTGACATCACGTACTAGCGCCACGGATGTCGCCGCAGTCGCTGGATGTCATCCTCGTCCTTGAACGCGACGTACACCGACGTGGGGCCGAAGCCGATGATCTCTTCGTTGGCCGCGAGCGTGATCTCGCCGTCGATGGTGCCGCGGCGGTTCACGATGATGTAGCGGACGGCCGGTTTGTTCAGCGTGCTCTTGCGGCGCAGGGCGATACGGCCATCCTCGAGCTCTCGCGGGTCCAATCGCTCGAGTGCGGGCAGCGTCGTGGGCAGCGGAATCCTGGGTGGCTCCGGGAGCCCCATCTCCCTCATTTGCTTGCGACTCTCCTCGCGAGACTGCGCAACGCGTGCGCGTTCTCTCGCATCGAGAGGTTCACCGCGAATCGGGAGTGGCGGTCCCAAAGTCCATCGGCCGTCGGGCGCACGAAAGTCGACCCGAAGAGGTTCGAGCCGAACGAGGGCAATGGTGCCGTCGTTCATCAGATACGCTTCTTCGCCCTGCGCACTCGGCTCGGTGGGGGCACTACTGTTGGACGAGATGCCACCCTTGTCGTTCAGCGTCTGCGTATAGCGATGGGGTCGCTCCCGGGCTTGCGCGACCGTATCGACACGCCCAGTTGAACGGTCGATCAGCAGGACGACCTGCGAGTCACGACGGGTGTACTCGATACTGCCACTGGTGGTAAGTGGTCGCGATCGCTGGGTCAGCACGTGACCGTTTTGGTCAGCGCCGTTGAAGTACTTGGTCGCTTTGACAGCCGGATGGTCCGGCGGTGTGGTTCCTACCACACGCGCCCCGTCAAAGAGTAGCCAACGCTGATTCCCCCAGTCGGTCATGATGGAGGAGTCACCTCGCGTGCGCTGTACGAAGCCGACGAAGCTCCACTCCAGGGGGCCTTTCCCTTTCCGACTCAGCGGCGCGGCCGTCCCAGCCGTGAAGTCGGCGAGGTACAGCTGCTGCGCCCGGCCATCCGTGACGATTACCCGCCCATCTGCGACCTCGCGCAGCGACGTCAGCACCACGAAATCGGCGTCAAGTGTCGCATTCGCCGGCGCAAGTCGGATTGGACGCAATGCCTGTGCGCGCACGCCGACCGGCAACAGCAGCAGCAACACCCACCATGCGCGCGATTGCCTTCGTCGCAGGGGAGCAGCGATGACGCTACACACGCCGCACCTCGATCGTGAGCGTCACGACGCGTTCGTTCTCTCCACGCAGCGCGTGGGCCTCGGCTTCGGTGGTGCGCATCCAGAGCGTTCCGAGTTGGGTCTTGACCGGCAAGCCGGTCGTCAGGTCAATGAGGCCGTAGGCCCGATACAGTTCCTTGGTCGCCATGGCGACAATGTGCGGAATCGGTCTGACAGAGCGCCCCGGCACCCGCGGAGGCAAGCCGGCCGAGGGAAAACAACCCGATGTCGTGCGCCGTTCCGCCCGTCGTCACCAGATCCGCGCAGATCTCCCCCACGACACTCGCAAACTTGAACCCGTGCCCCGAACACGGGCTCACGAGCAGCACCTCCGGTGCCCCGGGCGCCCGATCAATGATGAAGTGCTCGTCGGGCGTGTTGGTGAAGAGGCACGCCGCCGAGGAAAGCAGGGCACCATTCGCCTCGGGAAAGTAGCGCGCCGTACACGCGCGCAGCGCCGCCTCATCCTCGGCGTGACAGCCGCGGTCCATCGTGTCGGGATGCACGCGTTCGAAGCGATGGTGGTACTTCCCGATCTTGAACCCCGGCACCTGATATTCGGGGAACCCGTAGAACACTCCCTCGGCGGCCTCCATCACCCATACCGGGAACGCGCACGGTGCGAATGCCGGCCGGTTCTCGATCTCGAACCAGCCCAGGACCTGGCGCTCCGGCACGAGCAGCGGGGCAAGTGCCGGCGCGAGGTCGCCCATCCACGGGCCGGCGGTGAGTACCACCTGCCCCGCCTCGAACGTCTCCTGGTCCGTACATACCTCCACCCGCCCGGAGCGCGGCGTCACCGCGCGCACACGCACGCCAGTGCGCAGGTCGGCCCCCGACGCCGCGGCCACCGCCGCATGCTGCGCGATGCACCGCTCCGGCGTGACGAATCCAGCGTCCGGCTGCCACACCGCCAGGAGTTCCGACGCCGGCCGCCATCCCGGAAAGCGCCGCCCGATCGCGTCCGCGTCGAGCACCTCATGCGGTAGGTCGTGCGCCTGACAACTCCGGAGGCTTCCCTCGAACACCGTGCTGCCCGCCGCCCCCACGTCGAGCCCGCCAGTCACATGCAGCAGCGGCTCCTCGAGCCCCCGCTCCAGCTCGCGCCACAGCTCAAAGGCGCGCCGGAGCAGCGGCACGTACGACGGATCTTCGAAATAGGCCAGTCGGATGATGCGAGTGAGCCCGTGGGACGAGCCGTAGGCATGCCCGAGCGAGTGCTGCTCGAGGCCCAGCACCCGCTGGCCTCGGCGCGCGAGATGCGCCGCCGCCGCGCTCCCCATCCCACCCAGACCAACCACGATGACGTCGTAGCGCATGGCTCGTGTTCCTGTTTTTGGAAACTCACGCACTCTAATGTGAGAGGACCGGGTATCCCTGCTTGCTCAACAGTGGTCCCTGACACACCGTAGCTAAAGCACGCGAGACACTCCCCCAACGCACCCCACCACACAATGGCAGCGACCGATGTCTCCGACCCGCAATACTACCACCGGGTCGTGGATTGCCAGTGGGCCTGTCCGGCCCACACGAACGTTCCAGGCTACATCCGCCTGATCGCCCAAGGCCGGTATACCGAGAGTTACCTGCTCAATCGCGAGTCCAACGTCTTCCCGGGCATTCTCGGTCGCGTGTGCGATCGCCCCTGCGAGCCCGCCTGCCGGCGCGGCCGCGTGGAAGAGAAGCCGGTCGCGATCTGCCGCCTCAAGCGCGTGGCCGCCGATCATCGCGACGAGATCAAGGACCGTCTCCCCAAGGCGCCCGCCGTGAAGAACGGCAAGCGCGTCGCGCTCATCGGCGCCGGACCGGCCTCGCTCACCGTCGCGAACGACCTGCTGCCGCTGGGCTACGACGTCACCATCTTCGAGAAGAACGCGACGCCCGGTGGCCTGATGCGCATCAACATCCCGTCGTTCCGCCTGCCCGCGCAGGTGCTCGACGAGGAGTGCGACTACATCATCGACATGGGCGCGCGCATGCAGTACGGCACGCCCGTGACGAGCCTCAAGGCGCTGCTCGATGACGGCTACGACGCCGTGTTCGTCGGTGCCGGCGCCCCCAAGGGCAAGGAGCTCGACATCCCGGGCCGTTGGGACGCGCCCGAGCAGGTGCACATCGGCATCGAGTTCCTCGCCAACGTGCACTTTGGCCACATCGAGAAGATCGGCCCACGCGTCATCATCATCGGCGTCGGCAACACGGCCATGGACTGCTGCCGCACGTCCAAGCGTCTGGGCGCCACGGATGTGAAGGTCGTGGCCCGTCGCGGCCGCAAGTACTTCAAGGCCTCGCCGTGGGAACTGGAAGACGCCGAGGAGGAGCAGGTCGAGATCATCGAGAACCACGCGCCCAAGCGCATGGTCATCGAGAACGGCAAGCTCGTCGGCATGGAGTTCGAGATTCTCCAGTGGACCGAAGACGCCAACGGCAAGCAGTCGAGCACGGTGATGGGCACGACCATCATCCCGTGTGATCAGGTCATCCTCGCCATCGGCCAGGACAACGCCTTCGAGTTCATCGAGCGCGACATGGGCGTGAACTTCGACAGCAAGGGGATGCCGATCGTCAGCAAGGTCACGCATCAGAGCACGCACCCGAAGGTCTTCTTCGGCGGCGATGCGGCATGGGGCCCGGAGAACATCATCTGGGCGGTGGCGCACGGGCATGCGGCAGCCATCTCCATCGATCTCGAATGCCAGGGCAAGAGCGTCGAGGCCGACCGCCCGCCCTACGGCATGACCCTCGTGAGCGCCAAGATGGGCATGCACTCGTGGGCGTACGACAACGACTACGAAACGGCCAAGCGCGCCAAGATGCAGCACGAAGATCTGGTGACGCGCTTCAAAGACCTGCACACGGAGGTGGAGCTCGGCTTCACCCCCGAACAGGTCGCCACCGAAGTGGGTCGCTGCCTCAACTGCGACATCCAGACGCACTTCACGGCCAAGTCGTGCATCGAGTGCGACGCCTGCGTGGACATCTGCCCCACCAACTGCCTCACGATCATCGAGGAAGAGCCGGTGGAGGCGCTCCGCCCCAAGCTGTCCGCCCCTGCGCTCAACGTGACGCAGGCGGTGTATGTCTCTGAAGCGCTGCCGCAGACCAAGCGCGTCATGGTGAAGGACGAGGACGTCTGCGTGCACTGCGGCCTGTGTGCCGAACGCTGCCCCACGGCAGCGTGGGACATGCGGCTGTTCGACCTCAAGAAGCCGATTGCCGGCCTGATCCCTGGACTGGTGGGTGTATGAGCGGCGTTAACGATTTTGCGTTCAAGATGGGGACCGTGAACGGCACCGGCTCGGCCAGTGCCAACGGGCTCCTCATGCAGGCCATCTTCCGCATGGGCATCCCGGTCACGGGCAAGAACATCTTCCCGTCGAACATTCAGGGGCTGCCCACGTGGTATGAAATCCGGGTGAGCAAGGACGGCTATACGGCGCGTCCGAGCGAAGTGGATCTCGTGGTGGCGCTCAACCCCGCGACGTATGCCAAGGACGTCGCCACGGTGCGCCCCGGCGGGTACCTCGTGTACGACTCGTCGTGGCCGCTCGATCCGGACCTCGTGCGCGAAGGGATCACCATTCTCGGGATCCCCTTCGGCAAGATGTGCGTCGAGAACTTCCAGGGTGACCGCGACCGCACCCTGCTTCGCAACATCGTGTACGCCGGCTCGCTCGCCGCACTGCTCGACATCGACATGGATGTCATCGGCAGCATGCTCGCCGAGAAGTACGGCAAGAAGCCCAAGCTGCTCGATTCGAACCACAAGGCCATCAAGCTCGGCTACGACTACGCCAAGGCGAATTTCAACTGCCCGCTGCCGTTCCGCCTCGAGAAGATGGACGCCACGAGCGGCGCCATCCTGATCGACGGCAACACGGCCTGCGCGCTGGGCGCGGTGTACGCCGGCGCCACCGTCGGCGCGTGGTATCCCATCACGCCGGCCACCGCGCTGATGGAGCAGTTCAAGGGTTTCTGCGAGAAGTTCCGCGTGGACAAGGAGACCGGCGTGCACAACTACGCCATTCTCCAGGCCGAAGACGAACTCGCCGCGGCGGGTATCGTGATCGGCGCCGGCTGGGCGGGTGCGCGCTCGTTCACCAACACGTCGGGCCCGGGCATCTCGCTGATGCAGGAGTTCATTGGCCTCGCCTACTACACCGACATTCCGGCCGTCTTCTTCGACGTGCAGCGCTGCGGTCCGGCCACGGGCATGCCGACGCGCACGCAGCAGGCGGACCTCATGTCCCTCGCGTACGCGTCGCACGGCGACACCAAGCACATCGTGCTCTTCCCCGCCAACCCGGGGGAGGCGTTCGAGATGGCGGTGCAGAGCTTCGACCTGGCCGAGCGCTTCCAGACGCCGGTGTTCGTGGCGACGGACCTCGACATCGGCATGAACGACTGGATGGTGCCGCGCTTGAAGTGGGACGACAACTACCGCCCCGATCGCGGCAAGGTGCTCGACGCCGCCGGTCTCGAGAAGGTGGCGAAGTTCTCGCGCTATCTCGACGTGGACGGTGACGGCATTGCGGCGCGCACGCTTCCGGGCGTGGGTGGCAAGGGCGCGTACTTCGTGCGCGGCTCGGGCCATGACAAGCACGCGGCGTACACCGAAGACTCCGACGCGTATCTCGAGCTGGTCGACCGCATCAAGCGCAAGATCAACGGCGCGGCCGATCATGTGCCGCAGCCGGTCGTGCAGCGGCAAGCGGGCGCCGACATCGGTCTTGTCACGATCGGTGGCTGCGATGCCGCCGTGCGCGAAGCGGCCGACAAGCTCAATGCCAAGGGAATCGCGGTGGATGTCATGCGCATCCGCGGCTTCCCGTTCAGCGCCGAAGTGAAGGCGTTCTTCGACAGCCACAGCACGAACTTCGTGATCGAGCAGAACCGCGATGCCCAGTTGCGCGCGCTGCTGGCCATCGAAACCGGCCTGCCGCGCGACAGCATGACGCCCATTCTCGACTACGGCGGCATGCCGCTCACGGCCAAGACCGTGGTGGATGCCGTTTCTGCCCACGTGGCGGCGCACGCCGCCGGAGCAACCGCATGACCAGTATCGCCAAGCCTCCTGTTCGTCACCCGAGCTCGCGCACCAATGGGCTCGGCCTGACGCTGCGTGACTACGAGGGCGCGATGTCCACGCTCTGCGCCGGCTGCGGGCACGACTCCGTGACGGCGGCCATCGTGCAGGCCTCGTGGGAGCTCGAGCTCCAGCCGCATCGCATGGGCAAGATGAGCGGTATCGGCTGCTCGTCGAAGACCACGGCGTACTTCATGAAGCAGTCGCACGGTTTCAACTCCGTGCACGGCCGCATGCCGTCGGTCACGTCCGGCGCCGCGGCCGCAAACCGCGCGCTCACGTACATCGGCGTCTCCGGCGACGGCGACTCGCTCTCGATCGGCCTCGGCCAGCTGAGCCACGCGATCCGCCGCAACGTGAACATGCTCTACGTGCTCGAGAACAACGGCGTCTACGGCCTCACCAAGGGGCAGTTTTCCGCCTCGGCCGACGTGGGCACGCTGAGCAAGAAGGGCGAAGCCAACGAGCAGAGCCCGATCGATCCGGTGCTGCTCGCGCTCACGCTCGGCGCCACCTTCGTGGGCCGCTCGTTCTCGGGTGACAAGAAGCAGCTGGTGCCGATCATCAAGGCCGGCCTCGCGCACAAGGGCTTCGCCATCATCGACATCATCTCCCCCTGCGTGTCGTTCAACGACCACGAAGGGTCCACCAAGAGCTACGCATTCACGCGCGAGCACGAAGTCGAGGCGGTGGAGGCGGACTTCGTGCCGCTCCGCCGCGAGATCACGGTGCCGGAGACAGGTGAAGACGTGCGCACGGTGCAGATGCACGACGGCGCGATGGTCCGTTTGCGCTCCACCACCCCGGATTACGACCCGACCAACCGCGAATCGGCCTACGCCCACGTCCGTGCCTGTCAGGCGCGCGGCGAGATCGCGACGGGTCTGCTCTTCGTCAACGAGGACGGCCGCGAGATGCACGACTATCTCCGCACCCCGGAGACGCCGCTCATCGACCTGCCCTTCGAGAAGCTCTGCCCCGGCTCGGCGGCGCTCGACAAGCTCATGGACCGGTACCGCTGACCATGTCGGGTCAGGACGTGGCATCGGAGTCCGTCCTTTCGCGTGAGCAGGCCGTGTTGCACGACCTGCTCACCACGACGCCCACGCACCCGGAGTTCCTGCTGCCGCTCCTGCAGCAACTCCAGGCCCGCGTGGGCTTTGTGTCGACCCACGCCATCAAGGCCGTCGCCGAGGCGTTCAACCTCTCGCGTGCCGAGGTGCATGGCGTGGTGACCTTCTACCGGGATCTCCGCGAGGCCCCGGTGGGCGACACGGTCGTCCAGATCTGCATGGCCGAGGCGTGTCAGTCGGTCGGCTGCCGTGATCTCGCCGCACACGCCTGCCGATCGCTCGGTATCACCATGAATCAGACGACTCCCGACAGGCGTATCCACCTAGAGGAAGCCTTCTGCTTCGGCAACTGCGCCTTGGGGCCGGCGGTGCGTATCGGCGACGACATTCATGGTGGCGTGTCAGCCGATCGGTTCGATGAGCTGATTCGTGAGCTTCGGTAGGTGTGTTGAACTGATTACCACGGACACTGGGGAGTTCACGGACAGGGCCACGGAGACTGCAACAGAACATTGAAAGAACACTCGAGAACTCCGTGGCAGTGTCCTTCCATCCGCTGTGTCTGCGGTAATCAGTTGAGTTCCTCTCCAGGGCTACCACACCGTCCGTAGCCGCAGCACCACCCAAGCCGCGCCTCCCTCCTGCGCGGTCGGCACTCCCCACCACCCCACGCGCGTTCATGCGCCTCTACATCCCCAGCGACACGGGTGCGAAATCCGTTGGCGCCGATCGCGTCGCCGCCGGCATCGTGGCGTGCGGCACGGAATACGAGATCGTGCGCACCGGCTCACGTGGTGCGTACTGGCTCGAGCCGCTCATCGAGCTGGACTCCCCCAGCGGGCGAATCGGCTTCGCAAACGTCACCCCGGCCGAGGTTGCATCGCTCTTCGGCAGCGGTGCCCCCGATGCGTCTCACCCGCGCTGCCTGGGTGTGGTGGGCGAACTCCCGTGGCTCGCCCAGCAGCAGCGGTTCACCTTTGCTCGCGCCGGCATCGTCGATCCGCTCTCCCTGGCCGACTATCAGGCCAACGGCGGGCTCGCCGCGCTGCGGGCCGCACTCGCGCTCACGCCTGAGGCCATTGTTGCCGAAGTGACCGCTTCCGGTTTGCGTGGCCGTGGCGGCGCCGCCTTCCCCGCCGGCATCAAGTGGGACACGGTGCGCAAAGCGGCCGGTGTGCAGAAGTACATCGTCTGCAATGCCGACGAGGGCGACTCCGGGACCTTCGCCGACCGGCTGCTGATCGAGAGTGATCCCTTTCAGCTCATCGAGGGGATGATCATCGCCGGGCTCGCCACGGGTGCCACCCGTGGGTACGTCTACCTGCGTAGCGAGTATCCCCATGCCATTCGCGTGCTCAATGGCGCCATCGACCGGGCGCGTGACGCGGCGTTGCTCGGGCCGTCGGTGGCGGGCTCGCGTCACGCGTTCGATCTGTTCGTCAGCGTGGGAGGCGGCGCCTACATCTGCGGTGAAGAAACCGCGCTCCTCGAAAGTCTCGAAGGCAAACGCGGCGTGGTCCGCGCCAAACCACCGCTGCCGGCACTCGCCGGCCTCTTTGGCGCCCCCACCGTGATCAACAACGTCCTCACCTTCGCCGCGGTCACCGACGTGCTCGCTCGGGGTGCGGCGCACTACGCGGGATACGGCGTGGATCGGTCGAAGGGCACCATGCCGTTCCAACTCGCCGGCAACATCAACCGCGGCGGGCTCGTCGAGGTGCCGTTCGGTCTCACGCTGCGCCAACTCGTCTTCGACTTTGGCGGTGGCAGCTACAGCGGTCGCCCACTCAAGGCCATTCAGGTGGGTGGCCCGCTCGGCGCGTACCTCCCCGAGTCCCAGTGGGACACGCCGCTCGGCTACGAGCTGCTCGCCGCGATCGGTGCGATGCTTGGCCACGGCGGCATCGTGGCCTTCGACGATACCGTCGACATGGGCGCGCAAGCCGAGTTCGCCATGCACTTCTGCGCGCACGAGTCGTGCGGCAAGTGCACGCCGTGCCGCATCGGATCGACCCGAGGCGTCGAAGTCATCCAGCGCATTCGCCAGCGCGAGAATGCGCGGGCGAACTGGGCGCTGCTCGAGGAGCTGTGCGAAACGATGGAGTTGGGTTCCCTGTGCGCCCTGGGCGGCCTCACGCCGATGCCGGTGCGCAGTGTGATGCAGCATTTCCCCGGAGATCTGCTCGCGAAGGCCGCGCCATGAGGATCCTATGAGTCACATCACGCTCACCGTCGACGGCATCCCGGTTGAGGTGCCGACCGGAACGTCCATCATGCACGCCGCGAAGGCCGTCGGTGTGGACATCGCCAAGCTGTGCGCCACGGATTCACTCAAGGCGTTCGGCTCCTGTCGCCTTTGCCTGGTGGAAGTGGAGGGGCGCCGCGGTCTGCCGGCATCCTGCACCACGCCGGCCGAACACGGCATGGTCGTCCGCACGCAAACACCCAAGGTGGCACGCGTGCGACGCAACGTGATGGAGCTCTACATCTCCGATCACCCGCTCGACTGCCTCACCTGCCCGGCCAACGGCAACTGCGAACTGCAGGACATGGCCGGCGCGGTGGGGCTCCGACAGGTGCGCTATGGCTATGAGGGTGCCAATCACCTGGTGGCCGAGAAGGACGAATCCAACCCGTACTTCACGTTCGATCCGTCCAAGTGCATCGTGTGCTCGCGCTGCGTGCGCGCCTGCGACGAGATCCAGGGGACGTTTGCCCTCAGCATCACCGACCGCGGCTTCGCCTCCAAGGTGAGCGCGGGCATGGACGAGGGGTTCCTCGCGTCCGAGTGCGTGTCGTGCGGCGCGTGCGTGGAGGCCTGCCCCACGGCAACGCTCATCGAGAAGACCGTCATCGACGCCGGCCAGCCCGACCGGATCGTGAAGACGACCTGCGCCTACTGCGGCGTCGGTTGTTCGTTTGAAGCGGAGCTCAAGGGCAACGACGTCGTCCGCATGGCGCCCGACCCAAGTGGCGGCGCCAACGAAGGGCACAGCTGCGTAAAAGGGCGCTTTGCGTGGGGCTACGCCACGCACCCCGACCGGGTCACGACACCCCTTGTCCGCGACTCCATCCACGACGAATGGCGCCCCGTGAGCTGGGATGAGGCCATCGCCGAAGCCGCGAAGCGCTTCAAGGCCATCCAGGCCGCCCACGGCATCGGCGCCATCGGTGGCGTGTCATCGAGCCGCTGCACCAACGAAGAAGTGTACGTGGTCCAGAAGCTCATTCGCGCCGCGTTCCAGAACAACAACATCGACACCTGCGCGCGCGTCTGTCACTCACCCACCGGGTACGGACTCAAGCAGACGTTCGGCACGTCGGCCGGCACGCAGGACTTCAAGAGCGTCGAGCAGGCCGACGTGATCGTGGTGATCGGCGCCAACCCCACCGATGCGCATCCGGTGTTCGGCGCCCGCATGAAGAAGCGGCTGCGTCAGGGCGCGAAGCTCATCGTCATCGATCCGCGACGGATCGATCTGGTGCGCAGCCCGCACATTCACGCCGCGCATCACCTGCAACTCCGCCCCGGCACCAACGTCGCCGTCATCAATGCCCTCGCGCACACGCTGGTGAGCGAGGGGCTCGTGAATGAGGCGTTCGTGACCGCGCGCTGCGACTCGCGGTCATTCCAGCAGTGGCGCGATTTCATTGCGCAGCCGCAGAACAGTCCCGAAGCCACCGAGACCTTCACGGGTGTGCCGGCCGCGGACGTGCGCGCCGCGGCCCGGCTCTACGCGACCGGTGGCAATGGCGCCATCTACTATGGCCTCGGTGTCACCGAGCACAGCCAGGGAAGCACCATGGTGCTCGGCATCGCCAACCTCGCCATGGCCGCCGGTCAGGTCGGGCGCGACGGCACCGGCGTGAATCCGCTCCGCGGCCAGAACAACGTGCAGGGCTCGTGTGATATGGGCTCGTTCCCGCACGAGCTGCCCGGTTATCGGCACATCTCCGATGACGCGACGCGTTCGAGCTTCGAGGACGCCTGGGGAGTTGCCCTCGATCCTGAGCCGGGGCTCCGCATACCGAACATGCTCGCCGGCGCCATCGCCGGGCAATTCCGCGGCATGTTCATCCAGGGTGAGGATCTCGCGCAGTCCGATCCCAATACCCAGCACGTCACGGCCGCCCTCTCGGCGATGGACTGCGTGGTGGTGCAGGATCTCTTCCTCAACGAAACGGCCAGGTACGCGCACATCTTCTTCCCCGGCACCGCTTTCCTCGAGAAGGACGGCACGTTTACGAACGCCGAGCGCCGCATCAATCGCGTGCGGCCGGCCATGCCGTCGCGCACCGGCATTCAGGAGTGGGAAGCGGTGACGCGGCTGGCTTCGGCGATGGGCTATCCGATGGACTATCGGAATGCGGCCGAAATCATGGATGAGATTGCACGCCTCACACCGAGCTTTGGCGGCGTGTCATTCGCCTATCTCGACAAGGTGGGGAGCGTGCAGTGGCCCTGCTCCGAGCATACGGCGCCGCGCGGTACGCGCATCATGCACGAAGAGGGCTTTGTGCGCGGGAAGGGGCGCTTCCTGATCACGCAGTATGTCCCCACCGACGAGCGCGCCAACCGAAAGTATCCGCTGCTGCTCACCACTGGTCGCATCCTGAGTCAGTACAATGTCGGCACCGAAACGCGCCGCACCGCCAATACCGTGTGGCATGCGGAGGACGTGCTCGAGATGCATCCGGCCGACGCCGAGGTGCGGGGCATTGGCGATGGCGACGGCGTGCAGCTCGCGAGCCGGAAGGGCGCGATCACATTGCATGCGAAGGTGACCGACCGCGTTCCCGCTGGCGTGGTGTACACGACCTTCCATCACCCGGACTCGGCGGCGAACATCGTTACCACCGAATACTCCGACTGGGCGACCAATTGTCCGGAGTACAAGGTCACCGCCGTGGAGGTCCGGCCGGTTGACTGACGAGATGGCGCCGTCGGCAGCACTCCCGCGCCCGGTCGCCATTGGCGATCGGGTACACACGTGGGGAATTGCCCTTGAAGTCCCCGTGGAGATCACCCTCAACGGCGAGCCGTGGACCGTGCTGCTGGCCTCGCCCGATGCCCTGGAGGATCTCGCGGTGGGCCTGGCGGTGACCGAGGGCGTCCTGCGTGACAAAAGCGCCATCGAGGCCGTACACACCGCGACCTTTCTCCGGGATGTCCGCGTGGATTTGCGCATCTCGACATGGGGTTTGGATAGCTTCGCGAAGCGATCGCGCGCGCTCGTGAGCGGCACCGCCTGCGGATTGTGCGGCCTCGAGTCATTGGCGCAGCTCGAGTCACGCCGCCCGGTCCGGGCACACGCGCCTCAGCCCGTGACCGATGACGCCATCCGCGTAGCACTCATGGAGTTGCCTCAGCATCAGCCGCTGAACGCCGCCACCCGATCGGTGCACGCGGCGGCCTGGTGTCGGCTCGACGGCCGCATCGAACTCGCTCGGGAGGACGTCGGCCGTCATAACGCCTTGGACAAACTGGTGGGGGCGCTCGCGCGGCTGGATCGCCTCGCGGAGCCCGGCTTCGTCCTGATGACCAGCCGGGGCAGTTACGAGCTCGTCGCGAAGGCAGCGTCCGTCAACGCCCAGCTTCTCGCGACCGTGTCCGCGCCCACCGCTCTCGCGCTGAGCTGGGCTGAGGCGCTGCAGCTGCCGCTCGCATCCACCGTGCGAACGGGCGATCTTGTAGAGGTCGTCCGCTTTCCCCACTCCCCAGTATTCCCGGATGCCGACTGACGACCTGGTGCGCATGGCCAACCAGATCGCGCAGTTCTTCGCCGTGTATCCCGACGAAGACGCGCTCGATGGCGTGCGCGATCATCTCGAGAAGTTCTGGCCCCCCACGATGCGCAAGGAGCTGATTGCGATCGCGGACGGGCTGCAGCTGGCCGAGGGTGAACTGCACCCGCTCGCGCGACGCGCCGCCGAGCAGCTGCGCAACCCGGCGGCCGAGTGAGTCTGAAGTCCGAGGTGAAGACCATCGACCGGCAGGCGATCACCGGCGTGATCCTCTGCGGCGGTCGCGGCCGCCGAATGGGCGGCGTCGACAAGCCGCTCGAGCTGCTCAACGGCCGCCCGCTCGTGCGACATGTGCGGGAGCGTCTGGTGCAGCAGGTTGGCCGCATCATCATCAGCGCCAACCGTTCGCTCGACGCGTACTCCTCCTTCGGCGATCTGATTGTCACCGACATCGAGGCCGGACTCGGGCCACTGGAGGGGATCCTCTCCGCCCTCTCGCTCATCGAGTCTTCGTGGTTCTTCTGCTGCCCCGGCGACGCGCCACGGCTGGACCGTGGACTGGTCTCGCGGCTCGCGGCGAGTGCCGCCGGTGTGGACGCCGTCATTCCCCACGACGGCGAAACCGCGCAACCGCTGTTTCTGCTTGGCCGATCCACATTGCGCCCCGCCATCGAGGCCTATCTCGCGAGTGATGAGCGCGCGGTGACCACGTTCGTGGCGGGCTTGAACGTCGCCGTGGTGGATTGCGCGGACATTGCCGAGAGTTTCGCGAATGTGAATACGCAGGCGGAGTTGGCGGAGATGGCGGGACGAGAGGCGTAACCCCTCAGTAGCTGTTCGGGCTAGCCTCGATGGGAGCTGCGGTGCTCGAACTGAGGGACGCGCGAAAATTGGGCATCAGGACCACGCAATCGCAGTCCTGATGCCCACTTCCTCTATCCCTCCCCCCAGACGCCTGAGGGGTAAAAGAACCATCCGCTACACCAGACTGTGATACTCCGGGACGTACATCGCCTCCCGCACCGCGTCCGCGATACTCGCCGGCCGCTCGCGCGATGCCAACCCCTGATCCCAGGCCAGCGTCGCCACCGCCACCGCAATCGCCTGACTCACCTCGCGAATCCGCGACAAGCTCGGGTAGATGCGCCCCATCGCGAGATCATCGTTGGTGCACATATCCGCGAGCGTCCGGGCGGCCACCGCGAACATCTCATCCGTCACGCGCGCCGACTCGGCGACGATCACACCCAGGCCAACACCCGGGAAGATGTACGAGTTGTTCCCCTGCCCCGGCACGTGGGTCTTGCCCTTGAACGTGACCGGCGCGAACGGGCTGCCGCTGGCGAAGATCGCCGCGCCGTTCGTTTCGGTGTACGCCTCGCGCGCCGTGCATTCCGCCTTGCTGGTCGGGTTCGACAGCGCCATCACGATGGGCCGCGGGTTGTACACGGCCATCGCCCGCAGAATCTCCGGCGTGAACTGACTCGGCGTGCCCGACACACCAATGATCGCATGCGGCTTGATGCTGTGTACCGCTTCCAGCAGCGTGCCCATCGGCGCATGGTCGTGCGCAAAAGGCCGCTTGTGGTGCGCAAGGTCGGTGCGTGACTTGACCACCAGCCCCTTCGAGTCCACGAACCAGCAGCGCTGCCGCGCCTCGGCTTCCGGTACGCCGGCCTGCATCATGGCGTTCACGACAAGGTCGCCAATGCCGATGCCCGCTTCGCCGGCGCCGTGGAACAGCAGCCGCATTTCGTGCAGGGGAACGCCGGTCAGCCGCGACGCCGAGTAGAGGCCCCCCAGCGTCACCGACGCCGTGCCCTGGATATCGTCGTTGAACGTGCAGATCCGGTCGCGCCACTTCTCGAGGAGCACGAAGGCGTTGCTGTTGCCGAAGTCTTCGAACTGCAGACACGCCTTCGGGAAGCGCTCCTGCACCGCCTCGATGAACTCCGTGAGGAGCGCATCGTACGCCTCGCCGCGCAAGCGCGGGCGGCGGAGCCCCATGTACGAATGACTCTCACGCAGTGCCGTGTTTTCGGTGCCCACGTCGATCGTGATCGGCAGGCACTGGTGCGGCGAGACGCCGGCGCACGCCGTGTAGAGCGTCAGCTTGCCGATGGGGATGCCCATGCCGTTCGCGCCCAGATCGCCGAGCCCCAGGATGCGTTCACCGTCGGTCACGACGATCATGCGCACATCGTCCTGAGGCCAGTTCGCCAACACTTCACGGATGCTCCCGGCATCCTCGGCGGTCACATACAGCCCTCGGCTACGGCGGAAGATCTGCCCGAACTGCTGACACGCCTCGCCAACGGTCGGCGTGTACAGCACCGGCATCAGTTCCTCCAGATGCTCCATGACGAGTCGATAGAACAGCGTCACATTGCGATCGTGCAGCCCGACGAGATAGATGTGCTGGTCCAACGGCGTTGGCTTGCCGCGCATGGCGGGCACGATGCGGAGCATCTGCTCCTCCATCGACATGATCCGCGGCGGCAGCAGCCCTCGCAGACCAAGCGCCTCGCGCTCGGCCTCCGAGAAGGCGGTACCCTTGTTGAGAAAGTTGTCCGTCAGCAGCGCGGCCCCGCGCTTCAGCGGTGGCGTCGTCATAATCACTCCAGAAGAGTTACAGCCGCGCCAGCACCCACCCGGGAAGGATGGTGAGTGCAAGGGTGGCAGCGAGACAGAGGATGCCGGCCGCGCGGGACAGCGTCGCACCGGCGCGTGCCGGCACGACGCCGCGATCGGCGCTCATGAACATCCGCATGATCACGCGGAGATAGAAGTACAGGCCCAGGAAGCTGCCGACGAGACCGAGCACGGCCCACGTGGTGAATCCGGCGGCCAGGACCGACTTGAAGATCAGGAACTTCGCCGTGAAGCCGGGGAGCGGCGGCAGGCCAGCCAGCGAGAGCATCGCCACCGCGATGAGCGTCGCGGCGAGCGGATCACGATGGAACAGGCCGTCGAGCGTTTCCATGGCATCGCGTTGCACATCGCTCGCGTGCGACGGCAACGCGGCAAAGGCCAGCAGGTTCGCAGCCGAGTAGGTGATGATGTAGAACGTCACCGCCTCGAACCGTCCGTCCGGCGCGCCAAGGAAGGCGTAGAACAGGTATCCGGCGTGCGCGATACTGGAGTAGGCGATCATGCGGCGCAGCGAATGCTGCTTCATGGCCGCGAGATTGCCCCATACGATCGACACCAGGGGCAACCCCGCCATGATGGCCACCATGGGACCCGATGGCACCGCGTTGCCAAAGAGCCGAAGCGCGACCACGAGGATCGCCGCCTTGGAAAGCGTGGCCATGTAGGCCGTGACCGGCACGCTCGCGCCTTCGTAGGTATCGGGCGCCCACGCGTGGAACGGCACGACGGCGGCCTTGATGTACAAGGCAAGCAGCACGAGTACCACCGCGGTGCGCGCCATCAGATCGCCCGAGCCGAGCGCCATGGTGAACGCGCTCGTGGCCATCGAGCCCGTCGCGCCGTACACGAGCGACAGGCCCATGAGCAGCGTGGCCGACGCCGCACCGCTGAGCACGAGATACTTGAGCGCCGACTCGGCCGCCTGCGGACGCTTGAACGCCAGCACGATCAGCGCGTACGTCGGGATCGACAGCAACTCGATGCCCAGGAACAGCACCAGCGCGTTCTCGGCGCTGGGCAGCAGGGCGAGCCCATACAGCGACGACAGCAGCAGGAGCGGAAACTCCACATCCTCGAACTCGGTGCGCGACATCAGCAACACCGGCAGCGCAAGCACCAGCAGCGAACCCTTCGTGATCAGGATGACCGGATTCACGACGAGTTGACCGGCGAACGGCTCGGCTTCGAGCTTGATCGAGGCCAGCCAGAAGGCGGCCGCACTGCTCGCCACAATGACCAGCGCCGCCACCGGCAAGGCCAGTGCGCGCGACTGCTTGAGCAACGCCAGCAGAATCAACACGACCATGCCCCCGAGCAGCAGGTGCTCGGGGAGCATCGCGCGCAGGACGTCGTTACCGGGCATTCGTGACCATCCCGGCGGCCATCACCGCCTGCTGGAAGTGCTTCGCGGCACGCTCGGTCTTCTGCAGCGCACCGTTGGGGAACAGCCCGAGCCAGAATACGGCCACCGCGAGAGTGGTGAGCAGGAACGTCTCACGGCCCGACAGGTCGGTGAGTTTCCCGTCGGCTGTGTCCGTGTGCGGCGTCTTGGCCGGACCAAAGAGGAACGTGAGCGCGAAGCGCAACATGTAGAGCGCACCGAGCACGACACCCGTGCATGCGACAATCGCCAGCACGAGCGGGCCGTTGTTGCCGTCGAGATGCTGCGGCCAGGCGGCAGTGAACGCCCCCAGCAGCGACATGAACTCACCCGTGAAGCCGCTCGTGGTCGGCAGACCAACCGAGGCCAGCGTGAACACCAGGAAGAACACCGCATAGCGCGGGATCTGTCGCGCGAGCCCACCGTACGCCGACAGTTCCCGCGTGTGGCAGCGCTCATACACCATGCCCACGAGCATGAACAGGCCGCCGGCCACCAGCCCGTGGCTCACCATTTGGACGATCGCGCCCTGGATGCCCACGAGGTCGAGGCTCAGGAGCCCCAGCATCACGTAGCCCAGGTGACTGATCGACGAGTAGGCGATGATCTTCTTGATGTCGGACTGCACCAGCGCGAGGCACGCGCCGTAGACGATGCTCACCACCGACAGCGTCATGAGCAACGGCGTCAGCTGGCGCGTGGCGTCGGGGAAGAGCGGAAAACCCAGCTTCATGAAGCCGTACGTGCCCATCTTGAGGAGCACACCGGCCAGAATCACCGAGCCCGGCGTGGGCGCCTCGACGTGCGCATCGGGCAGCCACGTGTGGAGTGGCACCACCGGGACCTTGATCGCAAAGCTCAGCGCAAACGCGCCGAGCAGCGGCAACTGCACCGCAAGCGGAAGTGTGACCTTCTGCAGATCAGCGAAGGCGAAGCTCGCCACCCCGCCCTGCGCCTGTAGCTGGATGGCCAGGTAGATCAGCGCCGCCAGCATCAGAATGGAGCCGAACGCCGTGTACAACACGAACTTGATCGTGGCATACGCGCGACGTGCCCCACCCCAGATTCCGATCATGAAGAACATCGGAATCAGCATCGCTTCCCAGAACAGGTAGAACAGGAAGAGGTCCTGCGCCAGGAACGCGCCCATCATCGCGAACTGCAGCAGCAGCACCATCACGTGGAAGAGCCGCACATCCTTCTCGATCGCGTTCGTGGCGCCCACGATCACCAGCGGGCCCAGGAACGCGGTGAGCAGCACGAGCAGCACATTCGCCCCATCGAGACCGATGGCGTAGTGCACGCCCCACTCCGCAATCCACGGCACGTTCGTCGCGAACTGCAGCCCATCCACCGCGCCGTCAAAGGCGTTGTACAGCGCCAGCGCCAGCACGAACTGCAGCGCCAGGAGCACCGTGCTGATGGCACGCACTTCGCTGGTCTTGGCCTTCGGGACCAGCAGCAGCGCCAGCGCACCCGCCAGGGGCAGCCACAGAATGACATTGAGCATCAGGGCCTCAGACATGGCGCCAGCTCCAGAGCAGCGCGCCCACGAGACCGATCATCACGAACAGCGCGTACAGCTGCAGACTGCCCGTCTGCAGACGGCCGAGCAGCCCGGCGGTGCGCTGCGCGAGGCCGCCCAGGCCATTGAGCGTCCCGTCGAGCAGCAGCTTGTCGCCACCGCGGAAGAGCACGTTCTCCGAAATCCACGCGAGTGGCTTCACGATCACCGCTTCATACAGCTCGTCCACGTAGTACTTGCCGCTCAGCAGCCGATGCACCGGCGCCAGCGCCTTGGCCATCGACTCGGCTCGCGAGGCCGGTCCGCTGTACAGGAAGATCGCCGCGCCCACACCGGCGAACGCAATCGCGATCGACGCATAGAGCAGCGTATGCTCCATGGGTTCGAGCGACTCGATCACCTTGGGGAGCGGGAGCAAAGGTTCGAGGAAGTGCGGCAGCTTGATGTAGCCGCCAAAGGCCGAGAGCAGCGCCAGAACGCCGAGCACGCCCGTCATGCTGAGCGGCGACTCGTGCACATGGTGCTCCACCTCGTGGCTCATGCGGGACGCGCCGAAGAACGTGAGCCACAAGAGCCGCGTCATGTAGAACGCCGTCATGAGCGCCGTGATCGCGGCCAGCCCCCACATCCACGCGGCGCCGCCGTACTCGCTCGAGAAGGCGTACCACAGGATCTCGTCCTTCGAGAAGAATCCGGCGAGCCCCGGAATACCGGCGATCGCCGCCGTGGCGATCGCGAACGTCCAGAACGTGACCGGAATGCGCGTCCGCAGCCCGCCCATCTTCCGGATGTCCTGCTCCCCGCCCAGCGCGTGAATCACGCTGCCGGCGCCGAGGAACAGACAGGCCTTGAAGAAGGCGTGCGTGACCACGTGGAAGATCGCGACACCGTAGGCCCCGACGCCGAGCGCCAGGAACATGAAGCCCAGCTGCGACACGGTGGAGTACGCGAGGACCTTCTTGATGTCCGTCTGCACGAGCGCGATCGTCGCCGCAAGGAATGCCGTCAGCACACCGACGACGGCGATCACATGGCTCGCTTCCGGTGCCAGCGCGTACAGGCCGTGCATGCGGGCCACCAGATACACCCCCGCCGTGACCATCGTGGCGGCATGGATGAGCGCCGACACCGGCGTCGGGCCGGCCATCGCGTCGGGGAGCCACACGTACAGTGGGATCTGCGCCGACTTGCCCGTCGCTCCCACGAAGAGCATGAGCCCCACGAGGCTCGCGCTCACCATGGTCACCGGCCCGGCCGCGAAGGACGCGTTGATCGCGTCCATATCGAGCGTGCCGAACGCGCGATACAGCAGGAACATGCCGAGGAGGAAGCCGGCGTCACCGATGCGGTTGGTGATGAACGCCTTCCGCCCCGCCTTCGCGTTCGCCAGATCGTCGAACCAGAAGCCGATCAGCAGGTACGACGCGAGCCCCACCCCTTCCCAGCCCACGAAGAGCACGAGCATCGATCGCCCGAGCACCAGCAGCAGCATGAAGAAGAGGAAGAGATTCAGGTACGCGAAGAAGCGCCCGAAGCTCTTGTCGTCGTGCATGTAGCCCGTCGAATAGATGTGGATCACACTGCCCACACCCGTCACGATGAGCGTCATGACCGCGCTGAGCCGGTCGAAGTAGAAGGCGATGTCGAAGCTGGTGCCGCCCACCGCCGCCCAGCGGTAGAACGGTTCCACGATGGGCGTGAAGCCGCTGCCCTGCAGCTGCAGGAACGTCGCGATGGTGAGCCCGAACGCCGCCAACGGCATCGCGCAACCGATGAGCGCCGACGCGGTATGGCCGAGCTTCCGGCCGCCGAACGCGGTGGCGAGGGTGCCATTGATGGCGAACCCGACCAGCGGCAGGAGTACAATGAGGGCCAGGGTGTGTGACATGCGCCCTTAACCCTTGAGCTGAGTGAAGCGATCGAGATCCAGCGAACGCGCGTGCCGCACGAGCAGCAGCACGATCGGGATCGCCAGCGCCACTTCGGCGGTGGCAACGACGAATACCAGGAACACCATGACCGCACCGGCCGCGTCGCCGCGCGCCTGCGAGAAGGTCACGAGGCTCAGATTGACGCCGTTGAGCATGAGTTCCATGCACATCAGCATCACCAGCGCGTTGCGCCGGATGACCACCCCAAGAAATCCCAGGACGAACAGGGCTCCGGAGAGGAAGAGCAGCGCCTGTGTCTTATCCACGGGTGGCCTCCGAACTGCCGGCGGCCGGAAGCTGTGTGCGGCGGCTGACGTTGATCACGGCGAGTGCCGCGATGATCGCCGCCACCAGCAGGACGGTCGTCAACTCGAACTCGAGCCAGTAGTCGCTCAGGAACGCCGTCGAGAACTGGGTGAGGCCGAAGGTGGCGTTGCCGGTCACGGTGGTCTCCGGCGTATTGCCACTGCGCGAAACGGCCACGCCCAGCACACCGCTCAGCGCCGCGCCGACGGCCACGCCCGGAATCAGCCACTTCGAGAAGCGGGTCTGCCCGGCGGGCTCGCGCAGCTGCAACAGCATGATCACGTAGACCATGAACACCATCACGGCGCCCACGTAAATCAGGACCTGAAAGGCGGCGATGAAGTGCACGCCCAGCAGGCCGTAGATGGCGCCGAGCGCCGTCATCGTGGTGATGAGAGCGAGCGCAACGCGCATCGGCTCCCGCAACACCAGCATCGAGGCCGCACTCACCAGCGCCAGCGCGCCGATGAGGGCCAGGATCACGGTTTCGATGACGCACCTCCACGACGCACGTTCGCACCCAGCGTCAGCGGCACCGGCTTGGGCGGATACGGCTTGGCGACATCCTGCTGCGGCTTCCAGGTGAGCATCTCGTCCATCGTCAGCCACATGTTGTAGCGGTCGTCGGACACGAGATCCGGGACATCCTGCTGCATGCGGATGGCGTCCTCCGGGCACGCCTCCACGCAGAGGCCGCAGAACACACAGCGTGAATAGTCGATCTCGAAGCGCACCGGATACTTGGGGTGCGCCGGATCGTTCGGGTCGAAGCCCGACTCGATTTCGATGACCTTGGCCGGGCACACCGTCGCACACATGTTGCAGGCGATGCACTGCGGCGAGCCGTCAGGGCGCTGCGTCAGGATGTGCTTCCCGCGGTTGCGCGGCGCGAAATCCGCGCGCTTCTCCTCGGGATAGTACGTGGTCACGGCGCCTTTCCGCCCCGTGAGCCACTTCGCCATGTTCCGCAGGAACACGCCCGTGGTGATGGCCATGCCCCGCAGCACCTCGGGAAGATAGAGCCGCTCCCAGAGCGTCATGGTGGGCTCGTTCCAGTACTGCTTGCGCGCGTAACGGACGGGCGGCTTGCGTGGGCGCGCGGGCGCCTGCGTCGCCGGAGCCGCATTCGGCTCCTGCACCTCGTCCATCTCGGCGCGCGTCGGTTCGATCGCGGTCATGCCGCCCCTCCCGTCACGTACACGCCCACCACGGTCGCCACGAGATTTGCGAGCGACAGCGGGAGCAAGAGTTTCCAGCTCAGGCCGAGCATCTGGTCATACCGGAATCGCGGCAGCGTCCAGCGAATCTGGATCTGGATCACGCACAGCAGGGCGACCTTCCCCAGGAACGTGAGCAACTGCAACGGCACGCGAACCTGCTGGCTCAGCGCGATCACGCTCCCGCCGGGGAGGGTGAAACCGGCGTCGCTCATGAACGGCAGGTTGTAGCCGCCCAGGAACAGCGTCGCGAACAGCGCCCCCACCACCGCGATCTGGATGAACTCGGAGAACATGAAGAGCCCGAGCTTCATCGCGCTGTACTCCGTGAAGTAGCCGGCGATGAGCTCCGACTCGGCTTCCGGCAGATCGAACGGAATACGCTTGTTCTCGGCGATCGCCGCCGTCAGGAACAGGAACGCCGCCACCGGCTGGTAGAAGATACCCCACGCCGGCAGCACGCCGAACAGCGTGCCCGACTGCTGCTGCACGATCGCCCCCAGATCCACCGTGCCGTACACGAGGATCAGCCCCATGATGGTCAGCCCCATCACGAGTTCGTAGGAGATCATCTGCGAGCCAGCGCGCAGGCCGCCCAACAGCGAGAACTTGTTCTCCGACGCCCAGCCGGCGAGCATCGCCCCGATGATCGTGAGCCCGCTGAAGGCGAACACCACCAGCAGACCGGCATCGAGCGTGGCGATCTGCATCGGGTACGCGCGATCGCCGAACCACCCCGCCAGCGCCGGAATCAGCTGCCCCGGCACCACGGTCCCGCCGAACGGCACGACCGCGAAGACCAGGAGCACCGGCGAGAACACAATGAACGGCGCCAGGAAGTAGCCGACCTTGTCGTGCGCCTTGGGCTTGAAGTTCTCCTTGAGGAGCATCTTCGCACCGTCGGCCATACCATGAAACAGCCCCATCCACACGAGCTTGATCTTGGTGAACGGGATGCGGATGTACGCGCGGTTGGCGCCGATACGATCGGCCATCACCGCACTCTGCTTGCGCTCGACCCACGTGAGCAGGCCGCCAAAGCTGAGCAGCATCACCATCGCGTAGCCGATGAACACCAGCGAGACAACGAGATCAGGCCAGATCATGCGCCCACCTCCGCGGCCATCGGCACGCGCGTCGGTGCGAGCTGCGCGAAGAGCGCCGCCGCGTGCGCCACGCCGGGCTGCGGCTGGAACACCGCCGTGAACGGCGACACGGTGCCCTCGAAGTTGGTGTAGTGCCCGCTGCGCTCGGTCATGATGCTGATGGGCAGGAAGACATCGGCGCGCGCCAGATCGGCGTGCGCGTAGCTGTCCAGGCGAATCACCTTCGCGCCGCTCGGCAGCTGCGCCGCGTCGACGCCCTCTCCCCACACCAACACCACGTCGGCACCTGACAGCGCACCCGCCAGCACGTCCGCCGTCATCACGGGGTACATCGCGCGCGCGGCGGTCAGGTTGGGATTCTTGTCGGCCTTGATGAGCAGCCCGTCTTCAACCACCTCACCCGGCTGTGGCACCTGATCGGCCTTCGCGTACGCCGCAAGGCGGCCACCGAGCGCCGCCCCAATCGTATCGTGGAACGCCGCGAGCTCCTCGTTGGAGCCCCAGCTCGACACGAGCGCCACCACCCGGTTCGCACCGCCAAGCAGCGCCGCCGCCTTCGCCGTGGCATCGGCCAGCGACGCCGGCACACCGGCGATCATGGCCTTGTCCGCACGTGGCCGCTCAAAGATCTTCGCGAGATCGCGCCCCTTGTTGCAGATCCACGGCCCATTCACCGCCGGGTTCTCGAGCGGCGTCACGCGTTCGATGCGCGAATTGAGATACGGATCGAGCGCCTTGAGCGCCCACTCCGGCCGCCGGCTCCACACGTTCACCGTGCAGCCGCGCGAGCACCCCGGGCACACCGACGCCGTCGGCTTGGTGTACCACACGCGCGCGTGATCGAGATTCTCGCGCGAAAGCAGTGCCCCCACGGGACAGATGTCGATGACATTGTCCGAGTAGACGTCGGTGTTGAAGTTCGCGTCTTCTGCCGGGCGGATGAGCGCATGGTCGCCGCGATAGACCGCCGCGAGCGCGTGACTCTCCGACACCTCATGCGTGAACCGGACGCAGCGCGTGCACATGATGCACCGCTCGTTGTCCAGCATGATGCGGTCACTCAACGGATAGAACTTCGTGGCGTGCGTCTTCACATCGCGCGACAACGACGCCATGCCGTTGTGCTCGTAGTGATAGTCCTGCAGCAGGCATTCGCCCGACTTGTTGCAGATGCCGCAGTCCACCGGGTGGTTGAGCGTGATGAACTGCATCGTCTCGCGGCGCAGCTTCTTCACCTTGTCCGACTCGGTGAGCACGCGCATGCCCGCGGTGACCGGCATGTTGCAGCCGATATCGAACCACGGGTCGCCGTTCTCCTGCTCGACTTCCACCATGCAGATGCGGCAGTTGCCGGGCACCGACAGGTCGTGGTGCCAGCAGAAGTGCGGAATGTCCACGCCGGCGCGACGCGCCGCCTGGATCACCGACTCGCCCTTGAAGGCCGTGCACGGCGTGCCGTTGATGAAGAAATCGATCGTGCTGTTCGTGTCGACCGGCTCGTTGTTGCCGCGCTTGCGATTGGCCTGGCTCATGCGCCGGCCCCCGCGTGCACGGGCTTCAGTGGCACCGGCACCGCGCCCTCGAACGGATCGAACACCGCGAGGTGGCCGTCGTACATGGACTTCTTGTGCGTGATGAAGTACTCGAACTCCTCGCGGAAGTGATCGAGGATCGCCGAGATGGCGTAGCCCGCCGAGTCTCCGAGCGAGCAGATCGTGGTGCCGTCGTTCGCGTCGGAAATGCCGTACAGTCGGTCGATGTCCTCCGGCCGCCCCTGCCCCCGCACGATCCGATCGAGCACGCGTTCCATCCATCCCATGCCTTCGCGGCACGGCGTGCACTGCCCGCACGACTCGTGATGGTAGAAGCGCTGAATGTTGCGCGCCGCCCGCACCATGCACGTGCCCTCGGCGATCGCGATCATCCCGCCCGAGCCCAGCTGCGAGCCGGCCTTCAGCGCGGCGTTGTGATCGAGCGTCACCCCCCGCAGCTCCTCGCGATCCAGAATCTTCGTGGACACGCCCCCGGGGATGATGCACTTGAGCGCCCGCCCGCCCTGAATGCCGCCGCAGTCCTCGAAGATGAACTGCTCCCACGAGTAGCCGTACTCGACCTCGTATACGCCGGGCCGGTTCACGTGGCCCGAGATGGAGATCATCTGCGTCCCCGGGCTCTTCGGCGTCCCGACCTTGCGGAACCCCTCGGCGCCGAGCGTCAGGATCACGGGCACGTTGGCCAGTGTTTCCACGTTGTTCACCACGGTCGGGCGCTGATACAGTCCCTTGACCGTCAGGCGGGGCGGACGATTGCGTGGCCAGCCCTTGCGCCCCTCGAGCGACGCGAGCATCGCCGACGCTTCGCCGCACACGTACGAGCCGGCACCGCGATACACCACCACATCGAGCGAGAAGTCGGTGCCGAGAATGTTCTTCCCGAGCAGCCCGGCGTCGTAGGCTTCGTCCACCGCGCCTTGAATGCGATGGTACGGCAGGTCGAACTCGCCACGGATGTAGATGAAGGCGTGGCGTCCACCGATCGCATACGAGGCGAGGATCAACCCCTCGAGCGTGAGATGCGGCGTGTGCTGCAGGATCCAGCGATCCTTGAACGTGCCGGGCTCGCCTTCGTCGGCGTTCATGCACACATAGTGCGGCTCGCCGTCGTTCGCCTTGATCACGCCCCATTTGCGACCGGCCGGAAAGGCCGCGCCGCCATGCCCCAGCAGGCCGGCATTGCTCACTTCCTTGGTCACGTCGGCCGGCTGCAGCGTCTTGAGCGCCTTCTCGAGCGCCTGATAGCCGCCGCGCGCCTTGTACTCGGCCAGCAGGTGCGACGTCTCGGTGACCTCGTGGTTCATGAAGAACTTCACGCCGGTCACCGACCCGTCCTTGCCCTGCGGGGTGTAGGTCGTGGCCTCACTCATGCGCCAGTGTCTCCAGCAGCGCGTCCACCGCGGCGGGCGTGAGGTTCTCGTGATACGCCTCGTTCACCCGCATCATGGGCGCGGTACCGCACGACGCGAGGCATTCCACGGTGCTCAGCGTGAACAGCCCATCGGGCGTGGTTTCCCCCGGCTCGATACCCAGCTTGCCGGTGAGGTACCGCAGCAACCCTTCCGATCCCCGCAACGCGCACGACAGCGTGTGGCAGACCTGCAGATGGTGCTTGCCGAGGGGCACCCGCGTGAACATGGTGTAGAAGCCGAGGACCTCGTCGATCTGCGTACGGGGCACCCCGAGGTAGGCTTGCAGTTGATCCACATCACTGTCCGTGATGTAGCCCCGCTCCTGCTGGATGCGGTGCAGACACGGGATCGTGAGCGAGCCCTCGAATCCCTCCGGATAGCGCGCCTTCCAGCGCTCGAACTCCGGAATCAGATGCTGAATGCTGGTCTTGGGCCCCGCGGGCCGTTCCATCGTATGATCGGTCATCGGTCGCACTCGCCACCGATCATGTTCACCGACCCGAAGGTCGTGACCACGTCGGCAAGCTGATAGCCGTTGAGCATCGTGTGCACGCCACCCATGTGCACGAAGCTGGGAGAGCGCACATGCACCTTGTAGGGGCGCCCGTCGCCGGTGCTGACGCAGTAGAAGCCGAGCTCCCCGTTGGCCCCTTCGTGCGCCACGTAGACGTCGCCGGCCGGCACGACCGGTCCTTCCATCACCAGCTTGAAGTGGTTGATGAGCGACTCGATTTCCGTGTACACCAGCTGCTTCTCCGGGAAGACGCAGCGGCGATCATCCACCATGATGGGGCCATCCGGCACCATGTCGATGAGTTGACGGATCATGTACACCGATTCGTCCATCTCGCGCATGCGGACGTAGTAGCGATCGTAGTTGTCGCCCTTGATCCCCACCGGCACGTCGAAGTCGAGCTCACCGTATGCGAGATACGGCGTGTCCTTGCGCAGGTCGCGCGCGGCGCCCGTCGAGCGCAGGATCGGCCCCGTGAAGCCCCAGTGGATGGCGTCCTTCGTGCTGATGACACCCACGTCGCGCATGCGGTCGATGAAGATCCGATTGCGATCGACCAACCCGTGCACGCGCTCGATGTACTCCTCGTACTCCGTGAGGATTTCGGAGAGGCGCGCGAACCACCCCGTCGGCACGTCGAAGGCCAAACCGCCGATGCGGCCGAACGTGTACGTCACCCGGGCACCCGTGATGGCGGCGAGATGTTCGTACATCGAGTCGCGCACCGTGACGAGATACAGGAACGCCGTCATCGCGCCCAGCTCCATGAGCTGCGCCGCCACACAGGTGAGGTGGTCGGCCAGTCGCGAGTATTCGGCGAGCAGCGTGCGCAGATACTTCGTGCGCGGCGTGATCTCGATGCCCATCAGCTGCTCGACCGCGTCGCAGTACGCGAAGTTGTTGATGAGCGCCGAGCAGTAGTTGAGCCGGTCCACATACGGGATCAGGTTGTGCCAGGTATGATCCTCGCACTCCTTCTCGAAACCGCGGTGGAGATAGCCGCAGTGCACGTCGGTGCGCAGCACCTTCTCGGCATCCAGCTCGGCGATGATCTGCACGGTGCCGTGCGTGGCCGGATGCGAGGGGCCGAGGTTCACGATCACCGTGTCTTCGCGCGACGCAGTCAGCGTCGTGCGCACGGGGTTCGCGATCGGCGGGCGGGGAATCGGACTAGCGGACAAGGGCGCTCTGCGGCGGACGGTACGGCACGAGGGGCTGCTCCGCCTGCTTCGGATAATCCTTGCGCAGCGGATGCCCGACGAAGCCCTCGTAGAGGAGGATGGGACGAAGATCGCCGTGGCCACGGAAGTGGATGCCGTACATGTCGTGGCACTCGCGTTCCATGTAGGCCGCCGAGCCGTAGAGCGGCGTCAGCGACTCGACCGTCGGATCGTCGGCGGTGACGCGTGTCTTGATGCGGACCCGGACGTGGGCCGTGGTCGACAGGAAGTGGTAGACCACCTCGAAGCGGCGGGCGGCCTCGGGCCAATCCACGGCGGTCACGTCGAGGAACAGGTCGAAGCCGAAGTCGTCGCGCAGGCGTGTCGCGACCGGGAGCAGCTGCTCCGGCGTGAGCTCGAAGACCAGAATGTTGTGCTGCACCCCGCGACAGATCACGGGGGTGTCGGCACTCAGCTGGCTCTCCTGCCCCGCTTCGCCGGGGGAAAGCTGCTGGCGCAGCCGGTCGAAGAGTGGGGCAGTCACGTCAGAATCGGTCGTTGATGATGGGGTGGCGGCTGGTGGCGATCTTTTCCTGCAGCCGCATGATCCCGTCGATGACCATTTCAGGTCGGGGCGGGCACCCGGGGACATAGATGTCCACCGGAATGATCCGGTCGATGCCGGGCAGCGAGGCGTAATTCTGGTAGAAACCGCCCGTGCTCGCGCAGACGCCGAACGCCATGACCCACTTGGGCTCGCACATCTGCTCGTAGACCTTGAGCAGGATGGGCGCCTGCTTCTGCGTCACCGTGCCGACCACCATGAGCAGGTCGGCCTGCCGCGGGGAGAATCGCGGCAGGGCCGCACCGAAGCGATCGGTATCGTACGACGAGGCGCTGACGGCCATGAACTCCATGGCGCAGCAGGCGGTGACGAACGGGTACGGGAAGATCGAAAACTTCCGCGCCCAGCCGATCAGCTCGTCCTTGCGGGTGGTCACGAACTCGAACGACCCGTCCTTCTGATGCGTCGAGGCCGTCGCGACGCTCGCGCCCGTGTCGACGATGGGAAGCCGCTTGCCGTACATCCGCTACTCCGTCACCGCCTCGAGAATGCGTGCCTTGTACACGTACAAGAGACACAGCACCAGGAGCGCGGTGAAGAGGAAGAAGGTGAACATCATGAACCCCGAGAGCGGCCGCGCCCCGAGCGTCCAGATGAACAGGAACATGGTTTCGAGATCGAACAGAATGAACAGGATGGCGACCGCGTAGTACTTGATCGGCACCGCCTTCACGTTGAGCGTCTCGACGGCCGTGGCGCCGCATTCGAACGGCTCGAGCTTCGTGGTCGTCGCGGCGGGTTTGGGCCCCAGCAGCGCATTCAGCGACAGCGCCAGGCCAACAAAGCCGACGATCGCGACCAGATAGAGCAGAAATGTGACGTAGGGTGTCATCGCACAGCGGGGGGAGTGGGCCGCGCAAGTGCCGGGAGCCATAGGACTTATCAGTCCGATCCCGCGGTCCGTCTTGGCACTCGTCAACCAGCGCCGTCAACGTGCCCATGGGTACGAGCAGAGTCAAGCAGGGAATAACCGGCAATCTCATATGAATGTCTCGCAGACGACCCGACTCGCCGGCCTGATCAGCGCCGCCGCGGAGTGACGGCCCCGCGGCCGCGATTGTTCAGATCTGCGAGCGAATGCGGCTGACACGGACCGTATCAGGGACCACCCGCTCCGTATTTGTACCAGTTGGGTTCCCAGTTGGAAACGAACTGACCCGTCGCCACATTTCGCCCCCCAGCCACCATCGCCGGTACTCCCGCGTCCGGTGTGTCATGGTTGGTCGTCTTACCCTTATTCCCCCAAAAGGAAACGGTTGATGTCCTTCCCTTCCCTCCCTCGCCTCATGCGTCGCCTTCGGGCGGCGGGACTGGCCCTGCCAGTGCTCGCCTTCCCCATGGTCGCGCAGGCGCAGACCGGTACCGTCACCGGCAAGGTGACGGATGCCGCCAGCAAGGCTCCCATTGCTGATGCGCGCATTCAGATCACCGGCACGGCCTTCGGCACCCAGACCAACGCTGAAGGCGACTATCGCCTCACCGCCGTTCGCGCGGGCATGGTGCAGATCACCGTGCTCCGCCTGGGCTACAAGTCGACCCGCGATTCCGTGCGCGTCGCCGACGGCCAGACGGTCACGCTGAACCTCCAGCTCCAGCAGTCGGCGATCAACCTCACGGAAGTCGTCGTGACCGGTACCGCCGGCAATCAGGAGCGCAAGGCGCAGTCGGCGCTCGTGGCCTCCGTGAAGGCGTCGGACATCATCAAGGACGCGCCCGTCACGAACGTCGCGAGCCTCCTGCAGTCGCGCGTCCCGGGTGTGGCCCTCTCCGCCCAGTCGGGCACGAAGGGCGTGGCGACCAGCATCCGCATTCGCGGGGCGTCGTCGATCAACCTCTCGAACCAGCCGCTCATCTTCGTCGACGGTGTGCGCCTCAATGAAGGCTTCACGAGCTCGGGTCAGTCCGGTCAGGCGTTCGACCGGTTCAACGACCTGAACCCGGAAGAAATCGAGAGCATCGAAGTCGTGAAGGGCCCGGCGGCCGCCACGCTGTACGGCGCGGACGCCTCGGCCGGCGTGATCCAGATCATCACCAAGAAGGGCCGCGCCGGGTCGAGCACGTTCACGCAGAACGTGCGCCTCGAAGGCAGCAGCTCGGACAAGAACTTCACGCCCCCCGACAACTTCGCGCTCTGCACGGCGGCGACGGTGGCGGCCACGTCCACCAATCCGCTCTGCCGCGGCAAGGCGGTGGGGGATCTGGTGAGCGACAATCCGCTCCAGCGGGTTGGCGCGTTCCGGACGGGTGAAGGGCGCATCTTCAGCTGGAACGGTCGTGGTGGCGGCCAGAACTACGGCTACAACCTCTCGTACGGCTCCGACAACACGTCGGGCGTGCTGCCGAACAACCGCTTCAACCGCTACAACATCCGCACGAACGCCAACTACATCGCCAACTCGAAGCTGAACTTCGACGCCGGCCTTGGCCTCGTGCAGACGCAGGTCGACCTGCCGGACAACGACAACAACATCTTCGGCTGGCTCGGTGGCGCCCTGCTCGGCTCGCCGCTGACGCGCAACGACTCGCCGACCGGCGCTGCCAGCAATGACGGCTGGTACTCGCGTCGTCACTACAACGCGATCACGGCCAAGCAGAACCGCCTGCTCACGAAGCGGGTCATCAGCTCGCTGACAGCCAACTATGCGCCGACCACGTGGTTCACCAACCGCTTCATCGGCGGTCTCGACTACGCAGGTGAAGTCACCGACTTCTTCCAGCCGAAGAACGACTCGCTCTGGTGGGGCGGTCTGAACGATACCGGCAACCGCAGCATGGGCTCGCGTGGCGCCGAGCGGTATACGTTCGACTACAGCGGCAACATGAAGAAGAACTGGGCCAGCGACATCGAGACGAACCTTTCGTTCGGCCTGCAGGTCATCTCGTCGCGGAACCAGCTGGTGAGGTCCACCGGTATCGGCTTCGTCACCAACAGCAACAATTCGATCAACTCGGCCGCGACCACGACGGGTGGTGGCAGCTTCACCGAACAGCGCCAGTACGGCTACTTCGGCCAGCTGCAGGTCGGCTCGGCGAACCGCCGCTTCATCCAGCTCGGCGCGCGCGTCGATCGCAACTCGTCATTCGGTTCGCAGTCGCCGGCCTTCTTCCTGCCGAAGATCGGTGGTACGTGGACGATCTCGGAAGAAGACTTCTTCCAGCCGCTCTCGCGCTACGTCAGCCAGCTGCGCGTCCGCGCCTCGTGGGGAACCACGGGCCGCTCGCCGGCTCCCGGCGACGCGCTCACGACCCTGGCGGCCGCGACGTACAACATCACCGGTACGGCCGGCGCGGGTGTGATCCTCGGCAACCCCGGCAATCCCGACCTCAAGCCGGAGCGCGGCACGGAGTTCGAGACGGGTATCGACGCCGGCTTCTTCGACAATCGCGTGGGCGTGGAGCTCACGTACTTCAACAAGAAGACGAAGGACTTGATCATCGCGCGTCCGGTTCCGCCCTCGCTGGGCTTCAACAGCAACCCGCTGGCGAACCTCGGCGGCGTGCTGAACAGCGGCCTCGAGCTCGGCCTGAACATCGCGGCGCTCAACATGAGCAACGCGAAGTGGGACATCCGCTTCGGCGCCAACACGCTGCACAACGAGCTGACGAGCCTTGGCGGCGTCTCGCCGTTCGCGCTCGGCAGCGGCGGCCGCACGATCGTCGGCCAGCAGGTCGGTGTCTTCGTGTCGAAGCAGATCCAGTCCATCGATGTCGCGACGAACAAGGTCATCGTTGCCGACACGCTCACGCCGGTCGGCAACCTGTGGCCGACGCTGGAGTGGAACCTCACGAACACCGTGACCCTGTTCAAGAACCTGCGCCTCGCCGCGCTCCTCGACTCGAAGCGCGACTTCACGGTCTTCAACAACACGCAGTTCTTCCGTGAGACGCAGCTCGTCTCGTCGGACAATCGCGTGAACGTCAACAAGCTCTCGGCCTACGAGCGTCTGCGCCGCTACGGCAATCTGACCGCCGGCCAGCCGGCCTTCGTGCAGAAGAACGGCGCGTCGGCCACGGTCAACGACGTGCGTGACGCGTTCATGCAGCCGGGTGACTTCACGCGCCTCCGCGAGGTGTCGGCCACGTACACGCTGCCGAACTCGCTGCTCGGCTGGACGAACCGCCGCATCACCAACCTGTCGGTCACCGTCGCCATGCAGAACGTCAAGCTGTGGACGAACTACGGCGGCTTCGACCCCGAGGTGAACGCCCAGACCGGCGCCTTCTCGCGCGAGGACTTCCTCACGCTGCCGAACCCGAAGACGACCGTCGTCCGCCTCAACCTCAACTTCTGACCGCGATCATGCCCATCAAGAATCTCCGTCGCGCGGTCACGCGCACGGCCGCGGGCACCGTCATGCTCCTCGGAGCAACGGCCTGCGGTGACAAGTTCCTCACCGTGACCAATCCGAACGTGATCGACGCCAGTACGGTCGATCCGGTCGCGAACGGTAACGCCCTGGCGCTGTCGTCCATGCAGAACCTGGCGACGGCGCTCGGCTGGACCGCGTCCTACGGGTCGTGGTTCACCGAGGAAACCAATGTCGGCGACACGTTTCCGACCCGTAACGAGTTCGGCTTCCGCCAGATCACCGATCTGAACACCTCGCTCTCCGGCGACGTGTGGGGCCCGATCTCGCTGGCGGCCGCCTCGTCCAAGCAGGTCCTCGACCTCGCCCTGCCCACCCCGACGTCGAACATCAACGTCGCGCGGGCCGCGTTCGTCCGCGGCTTCTCGGTGCTGCAGATCGCGAGCGACTTCTGCGAAGGCACGCTGTCGTCGGGACCGAAGCTGACGACCACCCAGCTGCTGGATACGGCGGCGTTCTGGTTCAGCAAGGCCATCGACGTGGGCACGGCCAACGCCACGACCGAAGGCATCTCGCTGGCGAACGCGGCGCGCGTGGGTCGCGCCCGCGTGAAGCTGCAGAAGGGTGACAAGCCGGGCGCCGCGGCCGATGCGGCGGCGGTTCCGGCCGGCTTCCAGTACGACCTCCGCTACACGGACGATGCGGCTAACCGTGGCCGACTGTCGAACCGTCAGTGGCAGTTCTCGTTCGACCGCGCGAATCTCTCGGTGGCGCCGTTCTTCCGCACGAACGACCCGCGCGTGACGTATCGCACCGGCTCCGCCGCCACGGCGGCGCCGCAGGACGGCAACCTGCCGGGCGGCTATTACCAGCAGACCAAGTTCCCGACCTACGGGTCGTCGATGCGGCTCGCCTCGAAGCTCGAGGCGGACTACGTCGCGGCCGAGGCGAACGGGACCGCGGCGATGCTGGCGCTCATCCAGAGCCGCCGCGCGGCGCTCGGTCAGCCGGCCTACGCCGGCGCCCAGACCGACGCGGCCGTGGCGACGGAATTCTTCAATCAGCGCGCGTTCGAGTTCTACCTCGAAGGCAAGCGGATTGCGGACCTCCGCCGCGCCCCGTCGGCCATCTCCAACATCACGCCGGCTGGCGGTACGTACTTCAAGCCTGGGTACCAGAACGTCGGGAACCAGACGTGCTACCCGCTCCCCCGGACGGAGACGGACAACAACCCGAACGCGAAGTAGTTCGCCCATCGGGTCCTGTTTCAGCATGAACGGCGGGCGCGGGGATTTCCCCCGCGCCCGCTCGTTTTTCCCCCGGTTTATCGGCGGTTTTGCGAAGTTGTCGGTATCAGACTGTCAGCCGTAGTTGACAGTAGGACCGAGCGGTCGCAAAATGGAGCAGCCGCTTGGTGCCCGTGGGCACTGAGCCTTGGAATTGGCGTGGGAACCTCCTTGCCCGACTGGCGTTAACGGTCAGGACATCCCTGACAGCAAGAGTCCTCGCGCGTCCTGTCTTTCTGCCCGATCCCGTTTCGATGAGCTCACGGCGTCCCTCGCTCCAGGTGGCATGAGCGCGACAGCGACTGCTTCTGCGACTGCGACCCGTTCGCGCCCCGTGTCCGGGGCGCTGGACGATGCGGCCGAATGCGCCCGGATCACGATGGCGCACGCCCGCACCTTCTCGCTGGCCAGCAAGCTGCTGCCCACCGAGAAGCGCCGCGCGGCCTATGCGCTCTACGCCTTCTGCCGAGTGGCCGACGATCTCGTCGACCAGGCCGATCACGACAACCTGCAGACGCTCCGCGTGCAGCTGGATGCGTATCGCGAGCAGCTGCAGGCGGCGCTCGACGGCCGTCCGAGTGGCGCGATCTTCCGCGAAATGGCGTGGGTCAGCCGTCGCTACGACGTGGCGCCCGATCCGCTGTTCGAGCTGCTCGACGGCGTGGGGCGCGATCTCGAAGCGCACACGTACAACACCTGGTGCGAGCTCGAGCAGTACTGCGAAGGCGTGGCCAGCTCGGTCGGTGAGATGTGCACGTATGTGTTCGGTGTGCCCGCCGGCCCCACCATGCGCCAGCAGGCCATTCGCTATGCCCGCACGCTCGGCACGGCGATGCAGCTCACGAATATCCTTCGCGACGTGGGCGAAGACGCTCACCGCGGTCGTTGCTACCTCCCCGCCGAAGACATGGCTCGGTTCGGGCTTTGCCCGCAGGACGTGCTGACGCGCGGCGCCGATCTGGTGCGCGAGCCGGGGTGGGCACGCCTCATGGCATTCGAGGTGAGCCGCGCCCGCGCGTTGTATGCGGCGGCCATGCCGGGTATTGCCCTGCTGGCCGCCGACGCGCAGCGGTGCGCCGCCGCCTGCGCCAACGGCTACGCCGGCATTCTGAGCGCCATCGAGGCCCAGGGCTACGACACCATTTCCACCCGGGCCCGCATTGGGCGCATGGCGCGAGTGGGGATCCTCTGGAACGCGTGGCGGTACCGCGCGCCGGAGCCGGACCTCTCCGCGCTGGGTCATGGGCCCCGTATCGTGTGGGAGCCGCAGAGCGCATGACCACTGCTCCGTATCAGCGCGACGCCAACGCCGAATCGTTCTTCAGGATCGCGTCGCTGGCCCTGGTGGGACACGCGTTCTTCTCGCTCTTCTCCGCCTTCGCGTTCGCGACGTTCCTGCTGCCACCCTATCCGGATTGGCTGCAGAGCCCGCAGAACCAGAAGGTCATGGCCATGGGCTTCGCCTATGGTGGTGCCACGACCGTGACCCTTGGCGCCGTCGCCGGTCTCGGCTTTCTGGCGTGGGCCGTGGGCATGCGCAAGGCGCTCACCGTCTTTGTTGTTGCGTTTGTCCTGGCGTTCACCTCCGAGTATCTGGGTACGGTGACCGACTATCCGTTCGGCGCCTACGAGTACACGAGCCAGCTGGGCTACAAGATCGCCGGCCGAGTGCCGTTCAACATCCCGACCTCATGGTTCTACATGCTGGTCGCGTCGCTCGCCATCTGCGGTCGCTTTCTGCCCGCCAAGGATGACAACACGTCGCGCTGGTGGTGGGCGCTGGTCGGCGGCGTGGTGCTCACCTTGTGGGATGTGTCGATGGACCCGGCGATGGTGAAGACCAATCACTGGTTCTGGCAGATCGGTGATCTCTCCGCACTTCCCGCGTGGCGACAGATCATCGGCAAGCCGATCTTCTTCGGCATGCCACTGACCAACTGGATGGGGTGGCTGCTGACGGGCATTCTCGTTGCCCGCGTGATGCTGGCCATCATCCCCCCGTCGGTGTGGGTCTCGGCCATTGCCCCGCACCGGCTGCCCATTGCGCTCTACGCGCTCAATGGCGTCCTGCCGATCGTCATCTGCGCACGCTGGGACATGATTCCGGCGGCCATCCTCGGCACGATTGCGATGGCCATTCCACTCTGGCTGGCGCTGCGCCACGATCCGATGCCGCTCACGAGCCTGGGCACGGCCGCCCAGTCGAGGGTCGGCGATGGTGCACTGAGCACGCGATAGCGCGTCGCGAGGCGCGGTACCCCTCGGAAATCGCAGGGCGGCATGCACCACATGCCGCCCTTTCTTTTCGGGGAATCCCGGGCACCGCCAACCCTCTCACGGCGTTACATCCCCGTCTGCCACCCAACTCCCTGCATGGATCGCCTCGTCCCGATTTTCGATTCCGACGCCCTGCCGATCGGCATTCTGGTCCTCATTCTGGTCGAGGCCCTCGTGCTGATCATCTGGCAGCGTCGGAACCCGGATTCGCCGCTAGGGTCGCCCAATACCGCGCGCATCGTATCGTTCCTTGGGGCCGGTGGCTCGCTGGTTGCGGCGATGATCTTCCATCGCCGGGAAGTGCCCTCTCCCGAGGGTTTTGCCATCGCCATGCTCTGTGCGATGGTCATCCATCTGTGGCACATCGCCGTGTTGCTGCGCCGCTGAGCATTGCGTCAGCGGCTGCGTCAGCCGGCACCATTCAGTCCTTCAGCACCCCGTTTCATGCGTATCGTCGTCATCGGCAGTGGCTTCGGCGGTCTGGCCGCGGCCATTCGTCTCCAGGCTCAGGGGCACGACGTCACCATTGTCGAAAAACTCGACAAGGCTGGCGGCCGCGCGTACGTCTTCGAGCAGGATGGCTTCACCTTCGACGCGGGCCCCACGATCGTCACCGCGCGCTGGGTGTTCGACGAGCTGTTCGCGCTCACGCGCCGAAAGACCGAGGACTATGTGAACCTCGTCCCGGTCAATCCGTTCTACAACGTGCGCTTCGAGGACGGCTCCGTCTTCCACTACAACGGCGACAAGGAGGATCTCGTCCGCCAGGTGCGGGAGTTCAATCCGGCCGACGTGACGGGATACGAGAAGTTCCGCGAGAAGTCGTGGAGCATCTTCAACATCGGCATGCCCCTCATCGACAAGCCCTTCCTCACGCTCGGCTCGATGATCAAGGCGCTCCCCGATCTGATTCGCACGCGCGCCGACAAGTCGCTGGCCACGCTCGCCGAGCAGCACATCCGCGACCCGCGCCTGCGGCAGGTCTTCTCGTTCCATCCGCTCTTCGTCGGCGGCAATCCGTACGCCACGTCGAGTGTGTACGCGCTCATTCACAAGCTCGAACAGCAGTGGGGCGTGCTCTTCCCGATGGGCGGCATGGGCGCGCTCGTGAAGGGGCTGGTGCAGGCCTTCGAAGATCTGGGCGGCACCATTCGCTACGAATCGGAGGTCGAGGAAATCCTGATCAACGACGCCAAGCGAGCGACCGGCGTACGACTCAAGGGGGGCGAGCAGCTGCGCGCCGACACGGTCGTCTGCAACGGCGATGTGGTGACGGCCTATCGCAACTGGCTGCCCAGGCACGCCGGCCGTCAGGGCACCGCGCGTCGAATGGAGCGGCTGCAGATGTCGATGTCCCTGTTCGTGCTGTACTTCGGCACGAACCGGCAGTATCCCGACATGAAGCACCACGAAATCCTCATGGGCCCGCGCTACAAGGCGCTGCTCGAGGACATCTTCGAACGGAAGATCCTGTCCGAAGACTTCTCGCTGTACCTGCACCGGCCGACGGCGTCCGATCCGTCGCTGGCCCCGACGGGCCACGACTGCTGGTACGTCCTCTCGCCGGTGCCGCACCTCGGCAGCGGGACCGACTGGGAGGCGGTGGGACAGCGGTACCGCGACCGCATCATGCAGTACCTCGAAGACCGGTACCTCCCGAACCTTCAGCAGCATGTGGTCACCGAGCGACGCATCGATCCGCGATACTTCGAGCGGACGCTCAACAGCTACATGGGCAGCGCCTTCGGCCCCCAGCCGGTGCTGACCCAGTCGGCCTGGATGCGCCCGCACAACCGCGACCAGCAGATTTCGAACCTGTACTTCTGCGGGGCCGGCACGCACCCCGGCGCCGGGCTACCGGGGGTGGTGGCCAGTGGCAAGATCGTGGCCGAGCTGATCGGCGGGGCACCCGCCAAGCGGAGCGTCACCGCCCCGGAACTCGCCCCCGTCTGACGTCGCACACGCCAGTCGTACACGGAGGGGCAGCCCAGCGGGCTGCCCCTCGTCGCTTGCCCCTGACGGCCCCGGGGCCTGAAATCCGATGAGGCCCCGGTGGTCGCCCCGACGCTTCCCGCTAGATTTGTCCAGATGAACATCTCCATCACCCCGACCGAGACTGCCGGCGTTTCCCGGCGGCTCCAGATCACGGTGCCGGCCGAAACGGTCGCGTCGTACGAAGACCAGGCGGCGCGCAAGTACGCGACGCAGGTCCGCATTCCTGGCTTCCGCCCGGGCAAGGCGCCGCCGAGCATGGTGCGCAAGAAATTTCCCGAAGCGGTGCGTCAGGAAGCCATCGAGATCGTCATCAACGAAGCGTTCCGTGAGGCGATCGAGCGCGAGGGCCTCAAGCTCGCCGCGCAGCCGCACGTGCACGATCTCAAGGCCGAGCCGGGCCAGCCGCTCGAGTTCGAGCTGCATTGCGAAGTGCGCCCCGAGCTGCAGCTCGAGAAGGTCGACGGCTTCACGGTGACGCGCGCCGAAGCCGCGGCGACCGATGAAGCGGTCGACGAGCAGATCGAGCGCATCCGCGAACAGAAGGCCGAGTGGACGCCGGTCGAGGAAAAGGCGGCGCCGGGTGACATGGTCACCGTGCTCCTCTCCACGGCCGATGCCGACGGCACCCTCCCCGAGGGCAAGGAGTACCGCATCGTGCTCGGCGGGGGTCAGGCCATCGCCGGCATCGAAGAGCTCATCATGGAGACGGCTCCGGGTGCGACGAGCGAGAAGAACGTGCGCTGGCCGGAAGACTTCCCGGATGAATCGCAGCGCGGTGTCACCAAGATGGTGCGCGTGGTGGTGAAGGACGTGAAGCGCAAGGCGCTCCCCGCCCTCGATGACGCGTTCGCGCGCGAGATCGGCGACTTCGACACCATGGACGCGCTTCGCGCCGCGGTGAAGACGGACATGGGCGAACACGCGAAGCGTGAGGCCGATGCGGAAGTGCGCAGTCAGCTCATCGAGCAGATCATCACGGCCAATCCGTTCGACGTGCCCAAGGCGTGGGTGATGCAGCTGGTGGACGGGTACATGCAGATGTACGGCGTGCCCGAAGCGCAGAAGCAGACCTTCGCGCAGGAATTCATGCCGATGGCCGAGCGTCAGGTCCGTCGCGACCTGATCGTCGATGCGATCGCCGAGAAGGAGAGCCTCGCGGCCAGCGCGGCCGATGTCGACGCCAAGATCGAAGAGCTGGCCAAGGCCCGGAACGCCAATCCGGGCGAAGTGTACGCGCAGCTGCAGAAGGCCAACCGCCTCAACGAGATCGAACGCGAAATCACCGAGGAACGGGTGTTCGCGTGGTTGCTCGAGAAGAATCCCGTCGCGGGCGCGTAAGCCCCGACTTCACTTTCGTACTGGAGAGACGCAGCATGGCATCGATCTACATGCCGTACATCATCGAGCGCTCGAGCCGCGGTGAGCGGACGTACGACATCTTCTCGCGCCTCCTGATGGACCGCATCGTCTTCCTCGGTTCGCCGATCAACGACGACGTGGCCAACATCATCATCGCGCAGATGTTGTTCCTCGACGCCGACAATCCGGAGAAGCCGATCCACCTGTACATCAACTCGCCGGGTGGCTCGGTCTCGGCCGGCCTCGCGATGTACGACACGATGCAGTTCATCAAGGCGCCGGTCTACACGACCTGCATGGGCATGGCCGCCTCGATGGGCGCGTTCCTGCTCTGCGCCGGCGCCGCGGGTCACCGCAGCGCGCTGCCGCACAGCCGCATCATGATCCACCAGCCGTCCCAGAACGGCGGTGGCGGCTCGGCCTCGGACATCGAAATCCAGGCCAAGGAGATTCTCTATCTCCGCAGCAAGATGAACGAGCTCATGGCCAAGCACACGGGCCGCCCGATCGAGCAGATCGAGCGCGACACCGATCGCGACCGCTTCATGAGCGCCGACGACGCCAAGGTCTACGGCCTCATCGACAACGTGATCTCGCTGCAGGCCGAGCTCGCGGCGCGCTAACCCGCGCGGCGTGATCGACCGAGAGGCGGGGCCTGCAGAGGCACCGCCTCTTGTCTTTTGTGGCGCGCGCGGGGAACGCTGGAGCGCGTGGACCAGCGCGCCCCGCCGTTCCGGGCGGCTGCGGGCCGAGTATGCTCGGCGTGGGGGCGATGTCCCGCTCCGCGCGGCGCAATCTCATGCGGGATGCGCCGCAGGCGTATCCCCGCATGGGAGTGGCCGCGTGGAGCGGGACATCGCCCCCGCGCCCACGCGCGACGTTCAGGCCGACGCCCGCACTCGCACGCGAATCTCGGTAGCCGGCCGCGTCGTCAGGCGCGCGTATGGCCGAACCGATGCCGCATCCAGCGCCGAGAAGTCGAAGCGACGCGTGAGCCGCGCCAGAATGAGCGCGGTCTCGATGGTGGCGAACGCGGCACCCACGCAGACGCGCGGCCCCGCGCCGAATGGCAGGTAGCTGCCCGGCACCTGCTGCGCCTCACGCTCCGGGAGAAAGCGATCGGGATCGAACAGCTCCGGGTCCTTCCAGAGCTTCACGTGTCGATGCATCGACCACGGCGCGATCATGAGCATCGTGCCGCGCGGCACGCGACGGCCGGCGATCTCGGTGTCCTTCGCGGCCACCCGAGGCAGAAAGGTGATCGGCGGATACAGTCGCAGCACTTCGCGGAAGAAATTGCGAATGTACGGCAACCGCTTCGTATGCTCGAGCAGCACCGGGCCCTCCCCCGCCACCTCGGCCACTTCGGCGCGAATGCGCGCCACCACATCGGGGCGTTGGGACAAGATGAAGAACGCCCAGGTGAGCGAACTCGCCGTCGTCTCGTGTCCCGCGAGGAAGAACACGCCCAGCTGGTCGATGAGCTCTTCGCGCGTGAACGGCTTCCCGGTATCCGTATCACGCGCGTCGAAGACGGCGCCGGCGATATCGTCGTACTCGGGGTGTTCGAGGCGCGCGTCGAGCATGCGCCCCAGCTGTTCCCGGATGTTCGCGCACGCCGCACGCACCGCCGGCGGCTGCTCATGGGGGCTCCAGGGTTTGTCCCAGAGCAGGCGCTTCAGATCGATGCTCCCCACCTGCCGCTCGAAGCGCATGAAGTTGTCGAACACCGTCTGGCTGGGCCCCTCCTCCAGCGGCACCGAAAAGATGGTGCGCGTGATGACATCGGCCGTGAGGTGGCTCATCGCGGCGTCCAGTGAAAACACGTCGCCCGCCGCCGCCTGCTGCGCGAGCCGGGCCTCGTACGCGTCCACCGCCGCCACCATGAACTCGAACGCGCGATTGATGCGCATGTGCGAGAACGCCGGGTCCACCATCTTGCGCTGGCGGCGCCACGTGTCGCCGCTGGTGACGAACATCGAGTTCCCCACCAGATCCTCGAGCGCCTCCACGAACAGGTCGTTCTTGGGAAACGTGTCGTGGTCGCTCAGGATCTTGCTCACCCACTGCGGATCGTTGACCAGCAGGATGCCACGGCGCGTGTAGCCGAGGGGCGTCACCATGTCGCGGTAGGCGACATCGGGCAGGAGACTGAGCAGATCCTTCTCGCGGCGCCACACCAGCCGCAGCAGCGACGGCACCGGTGAGCGCGGCACGGGTGCCGGCGGGCGCCACCGGGCGCTCACGTGGCCGCCGCCGTTTCCGTCGACGAACCCGCCGCGCGACGCGGCCGCCGGAAGGCCAGCTGAATCTTGATCTGGTGATAGATGATGATCACGAGTCCGACCACGAGCGGAATGGCCCACATCTTCGGGTTGAGCGCGTGGCCCGGAGCGAGCCGCACGAACCCGAACGCCATGAACGCCGTGTAGACCGAGATCCCCGATCCCACGATCGCCTTCACATGCTCGAGCTGGTACAGGATCTTGCTCGGCTTGGAGAGCAGAATGAACCAGAGGTTCGTAAGGCCGGAGGCCACGCCCACCACGGCGAACCACATCATGAGGGCTTCCTTGATCAGCCAGCCCCGATAGGCGCAGGTCAGTGCGGCCAGGATGACCAGCACGTTGATCCCGATGTTGGCCCAGTGCCGGTTGGCCTCGTGCTGCTTCTTGTTGCGGATGGTCACTACGCCGTGCCAGACCAGCTGGACCGTCAGGATGGCCAGGTAGGCCATCATCCACCCGAAAATCCCCTCGATGCGGTACTGCGGCCAGTTGAGGGCCACCTGCTTGGGGTGGGTGACAATCGGCGAAGCGAGCGTGGTCATGGCCATGCAGAAGGCCATGGAGGCGGTCACGAGCATCAGCCGGGCGTAGATGTTCCCCCACTTCCGGTGCGCCTGACTCCCCTTGCGCCCGATGACCGGAATCCAGAAGAGGAGCAGACCGATGGCCCCGGTCGTGATATGAACCATCAGGAAGCCTTCGAACGGCCACATGGGAGTGCGAGAACCTCCTCCCCGGTGGGATAAGCCGGGGGTGCGGGACAGGCGGCGGGAACGGGACGATTCTCAGCCCGTGGGGTACCATGATGGGACGATGTGACGGCCCCCGCAGGAGAGCACTCTACAGTAGCGCGAACGAAACGTGACGCTACGGGGTTTCCCCTGTCCTGCCGACACTTTCCAAGGCGGGGCTTCGCTTGACCCTGTACGCCGAGAGGCGTTAACTCTACCATGACCAGTGGTGGTCGTCCCCGGATCCGGATCCCGGATCGGGAGCGAGCTGCCATGCTGTCTGGCCGGGGCCTTTCCCCGGCTGCCCACCGTTCCGGATAGACATGTCCCACGACAAGCACCTGCGCTGCTCCTTCTGCGGCAAGTCCAAGGACGCCGTCCGGAAGTTCATTTCGGGCCCCTCGGTCTACATCTGCAACGAGTGCATCGCCCTCTGCAATGAGATTCTTGCCGAGGACGAGGAGCGCGAGGTTGCCGAATCCATCACGCAGGTCCCCACGCCGCGTGAGATCAAGAACATCCTCGACCAGTACGTCATCGGCCAGGAGCAGGCTAAGAAGGCGCTCTCGGTCGCGGTCTACAACCACTACAAGCGCATCAACGCCGCCGGCACGGCGCGGGAAGACGACGTCGAACTCGACAAGTCGAACATCCTGCTCATTGGCCCCACCGGCACCGGCAAGACGCTCCTCGCGCAGACGCTGGCCCGCATTCTCGACGTGCCCTTCACGATCGCCGATGCGACCACGCTGACCGAGGCGGGCTACGTCGGTGAGGATGTCGAGAACATTCTGGTCCGCCTGCTGCAGGCTGGTGACTTCAACGTCGCCGAGTGCGAGCGCGGCATCGTGTACATCGACGAGATCGACAAGATCGCGCGCAAGTCGGAGAACCCGAGCATCACTCGTGATGTGTCGGGCGAGGGCGTGCAGCAGGCGCTCCTCAAGATTCTCGAGGGCACCGTCGCCAGCGTGCCCCCGCAGGGCGGCCGCAAGCATCCGCAGCAGGAATACATCCAGATCAACACCAAGGATATCCTGTTCATCTGCGGCGGCGCCTTCGACGGCCTCGAGAAGATCATCGAAAGCCGTACCGGCAAGCGCCAGCTCGGTTTCGACGCCAAGAAGGGCGACAGCAAGGTGGTCGCCATCAAGCAGACCACCCCCAAGACCCCCTTCGCGGAAGTCGAGCCCGACGACCTGCTTCGCTTCGGGATCATCCCGGAGCTCGTGGGCCGCCTCCCCGTCTGCGTGCCGCTCGAGGCGCTGGATGAAGAGGCGCTCGTGAGCATCCTCAAGGAACCGAAGAACGCGCTCACCAAGCAGTACGCGCGCCTCTTCGATCTCGAGGAAGTGAAGATCACCTTCGAGGAGTCGGCGTTGCGCGCCGTGGCGCAGAAGGCGCTCAAGCGCGGCACCGGCGCGCGCGGCCTACGCGCCATTCTCGAAGAGACACTCCTCGACACCATGTTCGAACTGCCCACCCGCGATGATGTCGTGGAAGTGCGGGTGACCGAGACCGCGGTGATCAGCGGCGCTCCCCCACTCCTCGAGATCGCGCCCAAGCGACAGAAGAAGGAAGCCTGAGCCCGAAAGCCCGCACCTCCGCAAGGACCGGCAGCCCCAGGTTGCCGGTCCTTCCGCTTCGCGACGTGGTGTTGTTCCCCCACGTCGCGATGCCCCTGCTCATCGGCCGCGAAGGCTCGCTGGCCGCGATTGAAGCCGCTGGGGCGACCGCCTCGGGCGAGATCGTGCTCGTCACCCAGCAGCAGGCCGATGTGAACGTGCCCACCGGCGCCGATCTCTTTCACGTGGGCGTGCGCGCCCGCGTGCAGCAGGTCAGCCGCAGCAACAACGGCACGATGCGCATTCTGGTCGACGGCCTCGAGCGCGTGCGCATCGGCCGCTATGTGGGGCGTCGGGGCAAGTCGCTGCTCGAAGCGACCGTCGCGCCCTTCCCGCTGGGGCGTCCGGCGGGCGCGCGCGGAACCAACGCCGATCAGGTCACCGCCACCGTGCGGCACGCGCTCACGCTGTTCGAGGAGTATGCCGGACTCCAGCGTCGTCTCCCCGCCGAAATCGTGGGGTTGCTGCAGGGGCTGGAAGATCCCGAACGCATGGCCTTCGGCATCGCCGCCCATCTGCAGATCGCCATCGAGCAGCGCCAGGCGCTCCTCGAAGCCGACACGCTCGAGGCGCTCGCCGCCGGACTGCTCGCCACCCTCGGCACCGAACTGGAACTGCTCAAGCTCGAACGCAAGATCGACGAGCAGGTGCGCGGGTCGCTCTTTCAGAACCAGCGCGAGTTCTTCCTGCAGGAGCAACTCCGCGTCATCCACAAGGAGCTTGGCCAGGACGACGGCGACGAGTTCGAGGAGATGGAGCGGCAGATCGCCGCGCTCGGGCTGCCCGAGGCCGTGGCGACGCGCGCCCACCGCGAGTTGCGTCGCCTCAAGCGGAGCGCGCCCACGAGCCCCGATGCCGCGGTCGCACGCGGTTGGCTGGACTGGGTGCTGGGACTGCCGTGGACCACGCGTACCGACGACGTGGTCGACCTCGACAAGGCGCGCGCGTCGCTCGACAGCGATCACCACGGCCTCTCCGAGGTCAAGGAGCGCATCCTCGACCACATCGCCGTGCTCGGGCGCGTCGGCCATCTCCCCGGTCCCATACTCTGCCTCGTGGGCCCGCCCGGTGTGGGCAAGACGTCGCTCGGTCGCTCCATCGCCAACGCACTCGGACGAAGGTTCGTGCGCATGGCCCTCGGCGGCGTGCGCGACGAAGCCGAGATTCGCGGCCACCGACGCACGTACATCGGCGCCCTGCCCGGGCGGATCATTCAGGCGATGCGCCGCGCCGAGTCGATGAACCCGGTGATTCTCCTCGACGAGATCGACAAGCTGGGGAGCGACTGGCGTGGCGACCCGGCGGCCGCGCTGCTCGAGGTGCTCGATCCCGAGCAGAACAATGCCTTCAACGATCACTTTCTCGAGGTCGATTACGACCTCTCGCAAGTGCTCTTCATCACGACCGCGAACTCCCTGGCCTCCATTCCCGAGGCGCTGCGCGATCGCATGGAGATCATCCGCATTCCAGGCTACCTGGAGCCGGAAAAGCTGGCGATCGCCGAGCAGTTCCTGCTGCCCAAGCAGTTCGTGGCGCATGGAGTGCCGGTGGAGCGGGTCACGATGCCGCGCGAGATCATGACGACGCTCATTCGCGGCTGGACGCGCGAGGCCGGCGTGCGCGACCTGGAGCGCCGGCTCGCCCGCGTCGCCCGAAAGCTTGCGCGGCGGTCGTGGGACGGCCGCAGCAAGGTCACGCTCACGGCGAAGGATCTGCCCGACATGCTCGGCCCTGCCCCGTTCGATGAGGACGATCTGTCGCTCAAGGATCAGGTGGGGGTCGCGTCGGGTCTCGCGTATACGAACACCGGGGGCGAGGTGCTCGAGATCGAGGTCACCGTGCTTCCCGGTCGCGGACGACTGCAGCTGACCGGCACCCTGGGTGATGTCATCAAGGAATCGGCCGCGGCCGCGCTCAGCTACGTTCGCGCGCGGGCGCAGGCGCTTGGCCTGTCGCCGGACTTCCATCGCACGCGCGATATCCACGTGCATCTGCCGGCCGGCGCGACGCCGAAGGACGGACCGTCGGCGGGCATTGCCCTCGCGACGGCGCTGGCGTCGGCACTCACCGGCATTCCGGTGCGTGGCGATGTCGCCATGACCGGTGAGATCACGCTGCGCGGCCGCGTGCTTCCCATTGGTGGCGTGCGCGAGAAGGGGGTGGCCGCCCATCGCCATCGCCTGTCGCACGTCATCGTGCCGCAGGGCAACGCCAAGGATCTCGCCGAATTGCCGGATGAGGTGCGCGCGGGCGTGACGTGGCATACCGCGAAGTCGATGGACGACGTGCTCGCACTTGCGCTGCGAAGCGCGCCCGTGGCGACCCCAAGGCGTCCGAAGAAGTCGGCCAAGAAGCAGTCGAGGAAGACGGCGGCGGCGCCACGCGGACGGGTGGTGATGCGTGATGCCGTCCACGCCACCTGAGCCGATGACGACCACCGACCCGCTCGTCATTCGCCATCTCGAGTACCTCGGCCCGATGGCCAGCCAGGGTGGATGGCGCCCGCCCGCCGAGCTGCCGGAGATCGCATTCGCCGGCCGCTCGAACGTGGGCAAGAGTTCGCTGCTCAACAAGCTCATGAAGCGCAAGGCATTCGCCCGCGTGTCCAACACGCCCGGGCGCACGCGCGAAATTCACTTCTTCAACGTGAATCGCGAGTTCGTGCTGGCCGATCTGCCCGGCTACGGCTATGCGCGCATCAGCAAGGAACGCAAGGCCGAATGGCGCCCGCTCATCGAGGGGTATCTGCGCGAGAGTCCGGTGCTGCGCGGCGTGGTGCAGCTGCTCGATGTGCGGCACGATCCGACCGACGATGATTTGCAGATGCTCGATTTTCTCGCCGACCTGGGCGTGCCGACCATCTTCGCGTTCACCAAGACGGACAAACTGCGCAAGGCGGAGCTCACGCCTCGAATCCAGGCGCTCTGTGACCGCCTGGATCTCGACGTGGAGCAGGTCGTGCCGTTCAGTGCGCAAACCGGCGCGGGGCGCGACGAGCTGGCCGCTGCCCTCGTGCAGGTGCTGGCACTTCCCGACTGGCGGAGCGCGCAGCCATGAGCGGCGTGCGTGCAGCGCTGATCGGCGGTGCGGCCTGGCTGCTCACGGCCTGTGCGTCGGCGCCGTCCTTGCCCGCGCAGGGCAATCCGCGAGGCGCGACGCCGCCCGCCGTCGACTCCCTCGACGCGAATGGGTTGCCGGCCGGCTTCGGGTCCCTCCGGCAGGACGACATCGCCGTGCGGATCACACCCGCCAGCGGGCTGCAGGTACGCGCGGTCCCGCTCGACGAGCGCTTCATTCGCCTGCTCTCGCCCGACTCGTACAAGTCGTTGCACGATCTCGTGGCGAACCAGTCGGCGGCGCTCACGCGGATCCGTGAGCGCAATCGCCTGCCCGCCTACTCGGTCTGGTACGTGAGCTTCTTCGCGCTCGAGCAGGGCGAGACGCGCTTTTCGCCGAACGAGCTGATCATCAACAACTCCGGACGCGACTTCCGGCCGCTCGATCTCGTGCCGCTCACGCCCGGCTTCGGGGAATACCGCCTCAAGCAGCGCGAAGTCCAGAGCGCCCTGCTGGTCTTTGACGGACAGCTCGACATCAATCAGCCGCTCACCGCCACGATGGAAGGCACCAGCAGCGTGACCGACTGGACCGCCGTACTGCAGCGGGTGGATCGTGAGCGCGCGTTGGTGCGCAGCCGCGCCCAAACTCCGCGCAAACCGCCGCAGTGATCGGCTAGCGCGAGCCGTCCGGAACGCGCAGCACGTCCTCGACCGGCCCGGCGTCGCCAGTGCGCAGCAGGTGCATGGCGTAACGCACCGCCTCATGCTCGCGGGGCCACGCCAACGCGCCACACGCCTCCTCCGGCGTGCACCAGGCGTG
>JBDHVK010000011.1:0-54521 GCA_039809645.1 Gemmatimonas sp. | reverse complement strand
GCGGTGGTGCTCAAGGTCGACGAGACCGAAGAGAAGATCTCGCTGGGTATGAAGCAGACCGAGCAGGATCCGTGGGTGATCCTGCCGCTCAAGTACCCGGTCGGCACGCGCATCAACGGCAAGGTCCGCAACCTGACCTCGTTCGGCGCCTTCGTCGAAATCGAGCCGGGCATCGACGGCCTCATTCACATCTCCGACATGTCCTGGACCAAGCGTGTCCAGCACCCGTCGGAAGTCGTGAAGAAGGGCGACGCCGTGGACGTGGTGATCCTCAACATCGACAGCGAGAACAAGCGCATCTCGCTCGGCCTCAAGCAGGCCGAGGAAGATCCGTGGCTTCGCATCGGTGAGACCTACCCGGTGGGCACCGAGCTCCCGAGCAAGGTCGTGCGTCTGATGGACAAGGGCGTGGTCGTCGATCTCGGCAACGACATCGAAGGCTTCGTGCCGGTGAGCCAGCTCAACCCCGAGGGCACGGTCACGAATCCCGCCGACTTCGCGTGGGAAACGATGAACCTCAACACCCGTGTGCTCGAGGTCGATCCGATCCACCGCCGCATCGTGCTCACGGTGACGTCGGTGCCGGAAGAGCAGCCGCCCAAGCCGGCCGAGCCGAGCAAGGTGCACAGCTCGGAAGACGAACTGGGTCTCTGATCCCTGCGGCAGGCAGGACACACGAAGGCCCCGGCATCACTGCCGGGGCCTTCGTCGTGTACGGATCGGTGCGCGGCCGCTCGCGAGCGGATCGCTTAGCGAGTGCGCCGACGACGTCGAGCCACGGCGCCCACGCCGATCAGTCCAGCAACCATGAGGGCGATCGTCGACGGCTCCGGGACGATGGCCGCCGTCACCCCGCTGATCTTGAAGGCATCGTCACCGGCGTCCGCTCCGTTCCGAGTCGCGATGGCGGTATTGTACGCCGCGATCGCCCAGACGGACGAGGCGGCGGCGCTGTTGTTCAAGACGTAGTTTCCCGCGCCGCTGCCGTTGACGGTGGTGACGACGGACCAGTTGCCGGAGCTGAGCGCCGATGCCGTGGTGCCGACCAGAGTGCCGGGAGTACCCGGTCCGACCCACTGCAGCACGCTGAAATCGGCGTCCCCGTAGCTCCAACCGAGCGCAACACTGCTGAGCATGACCGTCGCGTTGAACTGCAGCAGCAGAAAATCGGTGAACGTGCCGACATTGTCGGTGGCGTGATTTGGGGTGTTGCAGTTGGCGTACTCCCCGGGGTTGCAAACGCCCACCCCGTAGCTCCCCCACGACATCACGGTGCCGGATTGCAGTGCGCTGCTCGACGACGACCCGTTGAGGGCGTAGGCGGTCAGCGAGAGCGACGGGGAGGTGCTGCCGATGGCACTGCAACTCGCGGCATTGCCCTGGCCATTGGCGCCGCCGGGGGTGATGAAGGCACACCCCCCGTTCGGCACGTTCGCGTTGCCGGAGAAGTTGCCCAGGTTCCAGGTGAGCGACTGCGCGGAGAGGGGGGCGGCGAGGAGCACGACAAGAGCGGCGACGTGACGCATTCGACGAGGCATCATGGGCGATGGGGCGGGCAATTGGTGGCGAGCCGTCGCGCGCAGAGATGTGGCGGGCTCAACAATACAGTTCCGATTCATGACTCATGACGCCTCGATCTGTTTCGCATTCGGCCGTCTGAACGCCAGAACGGCCCCGCCAGGTGGCGGGGCCGTCCGGTAAAACGAGAAGGCCCCGCCTTTCGGCGAGGCCCTTCGTTATGTCGGAGACTGCGGATTACGCCTGACGACGACGGCGGGCCGCGGCGAAGATGCCGAGGAGGCCAGCGCTCATGAGGGCGTAGGTCGACGGCTCGGGGACCGACGTCCGCGTGATGCGGGCATACATGGCCGCGGTGTTGGTCCCGTTCTCCGGGGAGAGGAAGCCACTGGTAACCGTCACACCATTGTCCTGGCTGAACCCGATCAGGTCGATCGCGTACGTCACGCCGAGGTACGAGAAGGACGAGGAGCCACCGCCCGTACCGAACGACACGTAGTCGTCGCAGCGGGTGGTCGAACCAGCGTACGGGCACGGAATGTTCTGGCCGAACCAGTTTTCAGGGTCGTTGTCGGTTTCGTCATGATTGATGGTGAACGTCTCCGAGTAGACCGAGGGAGACGCACCAGCGATCGTCATGTCGATCTTGAGATCGACCGAGAGGAGCGAGGTTGCCGTGATCGGGCGGTTGTAGTGGGTGAAATCTCCCAGCTTGAACAGCGCGCTTCCGCTGGAGAGGTTCACGTTGAGCGGCGTCGAGACGCGCTGAAAGCGATAACCTGACTGGGTTCCGTTCCAGGCCGTGAGGTTATCGCAGTTTCCCGTATCGTTCGTGCTGCCCGTACCGCCCGGCCAGCAAACGCGGATATCGCTCGCGGGCGAGTTGTCGAGCATCACAGCGTTGTCCGGCGAGTCATTCAGAAACGTCGGAGTCAGCGGATTGATGGTGATCGTTTGCGCCTGCACCGTCGGCACCGCCACAAGCGTGGCGAACGCCGCACCAAACAACACCTTGGAAAGCTTCATAATTGTCCTTGCGCCCTATGCGCGGGAGGGGTGGGAGCGACCTGACGACCCCTACTTGAGCATCATCCATGCCAGTGATGAATGCACGTTCATGGACATTTCCGCCGCGTCTTCCCTCTGAGGCTGTTTCACTGCTGGCAAGAGCGGCGCAGACCATTCCAAAAAGCGTTGCGTGAAATCCACATCAGGTGTGGACTATGTGCTATGCCTCACCAAACGAAACAGACTCAGCCGTATCGAACCCAGGAGCGCCACGCGCGGACGCGGCCGCGTTCACCGGCGATCGACGCACAAGCAAAGCGCCCCGATCTCAGAAGAGATCGGGGCGCTGGCGACTACGGACTGCGGAGCCTCAGCGACCGACGATGAGGCCCGGTGACTCGTCGTCCGGTTCCTCAGGAGCCGGCTCGCGCGACCGCCGTGGGGCCTCACTCCGGGACGCGCCGCGCGACGACGTGCGCGGCGTGCTGAAGCCGGCCAGTGCCACCACCAGATAGGCCACGACGAACAGCGCCGTGACCATCGCGACCCGGGCCGCCGAGGCCTTGAACTGCGATTCCATCGCGGTGCTCACGATGGTCTTGAGCTGCAGGGCGTCCAGAATGAAGGCCACGAACGACCCCGCGAGTCCCACTGCGAACAGGCTGGCCACGATCGCCACGGCGCGCGCCATCGACCGACTCTCCAACGCCCGCGACATCATCAGCAGCAGCGCCAGTCCCAGAAAGGGCAGGAGCAGGACCGCCGAGAGGGTGTTGGCCGCCTGGAAGCGCCACTGGATGTTCCCCAACTGCAACGGGTACAGCTGCGAACCCGCCTGCAGCAACGGCACGAAAATCAACAGGACGGCGCCGAGGAACAGCACCCGGCGCAGGGACGGATCGTCGTGCAGATCGAAGAATTCAGACATGGAGACTCTTGGGGTGACGGCAGGATGAAATGGAACCCAATGCGCGGAAACCATGCAAACGACGTTCCAGCGGGCTCAGCCGAAACAAGCTCGGCCAAGCGACCCGCCGTGCCGGCGGTGTGACAATGTAGCTCTCCGGCGTGAGGAACGCTTCAGCTCCGGCGGCGTCGCGCCGATACAGCCATCGTCCCGTGTTTCGCCCGGCACCGTGTGAATTGGCCGCTGGCGAAAGACCTCCGACGCAGGAGGATGCGGCCACGCCCCATGTTCGTTGCTGAGGATTGAATCCCATATGATCAAGACGAGCCGTCTGACCCTGCTCGCCATCGCGTTCGCTGTCACTGGCCCCTTCGTCCACACGGCTCAGGCCCAGGACGACAAGGTCTATCCCATCGCCGAAGTCACCGACAAGCCCAAGTTCTCCTCGTCGGTTCGCGCCGCGGAACTCATCCAGCAGTCCTACCCGGCCGACCTGAAGTCGCGCGGCGTGGGCGGCATGGTCGAGCTCCAGTTCGTGGTGGACTCGAAGGGCAAGGTCGATCCGGCCTCGGTCGAAGTCGTCGACGCGACCCAGACCGCCCTCGGTGAAGCCGCCAAGAAGGTGGTGGCCAAGCTCGACTTCCAGCCCGGCAAGGTGAATGGCGCCGCGGTGAAGACCAAGGTCGTGCTCCCGATCATCTACAAGCCGCAGTAAGTCCTCGCTGGACCGAGCCACCCGGAGAGATTTCTCCGCGGGATTGCCAAACGCCGATCCGATTGGATCGGCGTTTGGCGTTTCCCGCGCGCATACCGTCCCCCTGCGCCGCTCCACCTGCTAGCTTGTCGCGCCATGAGCCAGTCATCCACCATGCGCGACAAGCTTGATCGGCTGTCGCAGGCCCGTGAGGCCGCGGAACAGGGCGGGGGCGCCGCGCGCGTCGCCCAGCAACATGCCAAGGGCAAGCTGTCCGCCCGGGAGCGCCTCGATGTGCTCCTCGACGAGGGATCGTTCGTGGAGATCGACCGCTTCGTCACCTCCCGATCGCTCGCCCCCGGGGAAGCCCCGATCTATGGCGATGGCGTGGTCACCGGTCACGGCCGCATCGAAGGCCGACTGGTGTATGTGTTCAGCCAGGACTTCACGGTCTTCGGCGGCTCCCTGTCCGAGGCGCACGCCGCGAAGATCTGCAAGGTCATGGATCTCGCCGTCAAGAACGGGGCGCCGGTAATTGGCCTCAACGACTCCGGCGGCGCGCGCATCCAGGAAGGCGTGGTGTCGCTCGGTGGCTACGCCGACATCTTCCTGCGCAACACGTTGGCCTCCGGCGTGGTGCCGCAGATCTCGGCCATCCTCGGCCCCTGCGCCGGCGGCGCCGTGTACTCGCCCGCCATCACCGATTTCATCTACATGGTGCGCGGCACGAGCTACATGTTCGTGACGGGGCCGAACGTGGTGAAGACGGTGACGCACGAAGACGTCACGATGGAGCAACTCGGTGGCGCCGACACCCACGCCGGCACGAGCGGCGTGGCGCATTTCGCCTGCGACTCCGAACTCGCCTGCCTGCAGCACATCCGCGACCTGTTTCGCTATGTGCCGAGCAACAACGTCGACGACGCGCCACGCGGACGCGGAACCGACCCGCGCGATCGTCGCGACGAGGCGCTCCTCAGCGTGGTGCCGGAGAATCCGAACAAGCCGTACGACATGCACGAGGTCATCAGGCGCATCGTCGACGACGGTCAGTTCTACGAGGTGCAGCCCGATTACGCGCCGAACATCCTGGTGGGCTTTGCCCATCTCGGCGGCTTCAGCGTGGGCATCGTCGCGAATCAGCCAGCCGTGCTGGCCGGTGTGCTCGACATCAACGCCTCCATGAAGGCCGCACGCTTCGTGCGCTTCTGCGACTGCTTCAACATCCCCATTCTCACCATCGAGGATGTGCCGGGCTTCCTCCCCGGCGTGGCCCAGGAGCACAACGGCATCATCAAGCACGGGGCCAAGCTGCTGTACGCCTACTGCGAAGCCACGGTGCCCAAGCTCACGGTCATCACTCGCAAGGCCTACGGCGGTGCGTATGACGTCATGAGCTCCAAGCATATCCGCGGCGACTACAACATCGCGTGGCCGACGGCCGAAATCGCGGTGATGGGACCCAAGGGCGCCGTCGAGATCCTCTACCGGAAGGAAATCGCCGACGCCGACGATCCGCAGGCGGCGCTCGACGCCCGCGTGGCGGAATACACGGAGAAGTTCGCGAATCCGTACATCGCGGCCGCCCGCGGCTACGTCGACGACGTGATCGATCCGCGCGACACCCGACCGCGCCTCATCGAGGCCCTCGAAACGCTGCGCGGCAAGCGGGACAAGAATCCGCCCAAGAAGCACGGCAACCTTCCGCTCTGAGCGTGCCCATGTTCAAGAAGGTCCTGGTCGCCAACCGCGGCGAGATCGCGCTGCGCGTCATTCGCGCGTGTCAGGAGCTCGGCGTGAAGACGGTGGCGGTGTACTCCGAAGCCGACGCGCACGCGCCGCATGTGCGAGAGGCCGACGAAGCGGTGCTCGTGGGGCCGCCGCCGTCGAGCCAAAGCTATCTGCTGGGCGAGAACCTCATTGCCGTTGCCAAGCGCGTCGGTGCCGAGGCCATTCACCCGGGCTATGGATTTCTTTCGGAGCGTGCGTGGTTCGCGCGCGCGGTCCGGGAAGCGGGGCTGGTGTTCATCGGCCCGCCAGCCGAAGCGATCGAGGCGATGGGGTCCAAGACGGCGGCGCGTCAGTTGGCCATCGCAGCCGGAGTGCCGGTCGTGCCGGGCAACACGGAGGGCGTGAAGGACGCCGAGGAAGCGATCGCCATCGCCGAGAGCTACGGGTTTCCTGTGTTGCTCAAGGCGGCGGCCGGCGGGGGCGGCAAGGGGATGCGCGTCGTGCGCGCGAAGGACGAGCTGGCGGCCGCGCTCGACAGCGCCCGTCGCGAAGCCAAGAACGCCTTCGGCGATGACGCGGTCTATCTCGAGAAGTACATCGAGGGCCCGCGCCACGTCGAGATTCAGGTGCTCGCCGACAGCCACGGCACCGTCCTGCATCTCGGTGAACGGGAGTGCTCGGTGCAGCGTCGCCATCAGAAGATGATCGAGGAGGCGCCGAGCGTGGCGGTGTCGCCGGAGTTGCGCGCGCGCATGGGCGCCACGGCGGTCGCAGCGGCGAAGGCGGCGGGCTACGTGAACGCCGGTACGTGCGAGTTCCTGCTCGACCAGGACGGGCAGTTCTACTTCCTCGAGATGAACACGCGCATTCAGGTGGAGCATCCGGTCACCGAGCTGGTGATGGGGCTCGATCTGGTGCAGTGGCAGATCCGCATTGCCGCCGGCGAGAAGCTGCCGTTTGCGCAGAAGGACTTCACGCCGCGCGGCTGGGCCATTGAGTGCCGCATCACCAGCGAGGATCCGGCCAACGGATTCCTGCCGAGCACCGGGCGTATCGAGTACCTGCACCTGCCGAGCGGTCCCGGCGTGCGGTGGGACGGTGGAGTGGAAGCGGGGAGCACGATCGGTCTGCACTATGATCCGATGCTGGCCAAGCTCATCGTGCACGCGCCCACTCGCGCGCTGGCGATCGCGCGCATGCGTCGCGCGCTGCTCGAGCTCACGATCGACGGTATCGAGACGTCGCGCGGCTTCCATCTGCGCGTGATGGACAACGCCGACTTCCAGCGGGGCGACATCAGCATCCAGTGGCTCGAGCAGCATCTCGGCGACCTCACGGCACCGCGTCGGGACGCGACGACGCTCGAGCTCGCGGCGATCGCAGCGGCACTCGTCGCGCACGAAGAGCGCACGAGCGGCCATGCGTCGGCCCCGGTGGCGGCGAGCGCCGCGATGCCCAGTGCGCCCACCGGTCCGAGCTGGGCCGCGGTGGCGCGGCGCGAAGGACTCCGCTCCTCGTGACCCGTCGATCGGCGCGTCCGCCCCGTCGTTCGACGCCACCGCCTCCCCGTGAAGAGGCCGTGGCGACCGTCACGATCGATCGCCTTGCGGCCGGTGGTGACGGCGTTGGGCGGATCGACGGCCTCGCCGTCTTCGTGCCGCGCACCGCGCCGGGCGACACGGTGCAGGTGGCGTATCGCGTGCATGGCCGTCTGGGGCGTGGGCGCGTCCTGCAGCAGCTCAGCGCGTCGCCGCATCGCGTCGAGCCGCCCTGTCGGCACTATGTCGCGGACCGTTGTGGCGGCTGTCAGCTGCAGCATGTCGACCTCGACACGCAACGCCTCGCCCGGCGCCAGATCGTGCAGGAGACCCTCGCACGTCTGGCCCGCCGTGACGTGCCGCTGCCCGCGCTCACCTCGGACATCCAGTGGGGGTATCGGGGGCGTCTCACGCTCACGCTGCATCAACGCGGCGAACGGTGGATCGGGGGGATGCATCCGCACGATGACGCCCGGCGCATCTTCGCGCTCGACGAGTGTCGCATCGCGCACCCGTCACTCGTGGCGACCTGGCATCATGTGCGCTCCCGTCTGCGCCGGCAGCCCATGCCCGACGCGGCGCCATTGCGCATCAGTTTCCGCCTGGATCAGGGGCCGCAAGGTGGCGGCGTCGCGGTGGTGGTGCAGGGCGGGCGATCGTGGAGCGGAGCGACGGCCTTCGCCGAGGCCGTGCTCGACACGCCCAACGACGGTTCGGTTCCTTCCATCACCGCGGTCTGGTGGACGAACGAGCAGGGGGTGACCACGTGGTGTGGAGGTCATGCCCACGACGCGGCACCGATGGCGGATGACGCCGTTGAACCGGCCACGGCGATGGACACCGGTGAGTTTGCCCCCAGCGCGGCCGAGGCGCTGGCCTTTGCGCAGGTGAACACGACGGTCGCCGAGGCACTGCGCACCCAGGTGATGCGGGCGGTGACGGATCTGGCACCGCGCCGCGTGCTCGACGCGTACGCAGGCACGGGTCCGCTCGCCGAAGCCCTGGCGCTGGCGGGTGTCCCCGTGCTCGCCATCGAAGCCGATCGCGCGGGGGCGAACGCGGCAATCGCGCGGCTGGCCGCGCACGACGACGCGGTGCGTCAGCGCGTGCGTGTGGTGTGCGACCTCGTGGAGCGCGCGCTGCCCCCACACACCGCACCGGACCTGCCCGACGTGATCGTCGTGAATCCGCCGCGGCGCGGCGTCGATGCGCGCGTCACGACATGGCTCGAGACGGCGCCGCCGTCGGTGCGGGGCATCGTGTACATCAGCTGCAATCCCGCCACCCTGGCGCGTGATCTCTCACGCCTCCCCAGTTGGCGCATCGATCGCGTGGAGTGTTTCGACATGTTTCCGCAGACCGCACACGTGGAGACCGTGTGCGTGCTGCGTCGGACGACCGAGTCAGAGGCCGCATGAAGTACATCGTGGACGTGAATGGCGAACGGATCACCGTGGATCTGGATGGGACGCACGCCGAGGTGAACGGGGTGCGCCACGACGTGGCGCTGGCGGCCGTTCCCGGGACGCCGGTCCGGCTGGTCCGGTTGGGCGAACAGGTCCATCGGGTGAGCGCGCGGCGCGGCGCCGGCCGCGGGCAGTGGGTCCTCGACGTGGACGGGTTGCGGGTGGCTGCGGAGGCGCTCGATGAGCGGCTGCGGGCGATCCGGGATCTGACCGCGGCCTCGGAAGCGGCCTCCGGCCCGGCGCCGCTGGTGGCGCCCATGCCTGGGCTCGTCGTACGCATCGCCGTGAGCGTCGGCGACGAGGTGGCGGCCGGTCAGGGACTGGTGGTGATCGAAGCCATGAAGATGGAGAACGAACTCCGGAGCCCGTCGGCCGGCGTGGTCACGGCGGTGAAGGCCATCCCGGGACAGCCGGTCGAAAAAGGGGCCGTGCTCGTCGAGCTCGGCCCCCTCGGGTAGACCGACGGCTGTTACTTGGCCGGCGCGTTCCGGCGCATGCGATTCACCCCTTTGATCACCAGGAACAGGGTGAATGCGACGATCAGGAAGGTGAGCACCTGGTTGAGGAAGGTGCCGTAGGCGAGCACGGGCGCGCCCGCCTTCTTGGCCTCGTCCAGGGTTGCGAACGGGCCCCCTGAGAGCGCGACGAACCGATTCGTGAAGTCGATCCCGCCGGTCAGGAGCCCCACGACCGGCATGATGATGTCGTTCACCATGCTGTCCACGATCTTCTGAAACGCGCCGCCGATGACCACGCCGATGGCGAGGTCCATGACGCTGCCCTTCATGGCGAATTCCTTGAACTCCGACATCATCGACATGGCCGGTTCCTGACTGAGGGGGGAGTGACGTTCCGGCCCGCCGTTGGGCCGACCGATAGCGGCAGATTGCGCCCGGGACCGGCGGTTGGCAAGCGGCACCGCGGCGGCCCCCCGACAGAAGCGCCAACCCTTGGATTGACAGCGACTTCAAGGCTGAGTAAGCTACGAGTCTGTCCCGTTTTCCCGGGATTTTTGCTCCTTTTTTCGCCGCTACCCGTCGGAGACCTGGCGACAGGTCGCACCGGCAGCCAGTTGGCAGCCTTTTCATCACGCACCGCCGCCCGATTCCGGGTCGGCGTAATTCGTACGGATCACGTCAGCATGAAGACCTACAGCGCGACCCCGAAGGATATCGACCGTCGGTGGTATATCGTCGACGCGGAAGGGATGGTCCTGGGCCGGCTCGCGTCGGAAGTCGCGAAGATCATCCGCGGCAAGCACAAGCCCATGTACACGCCGCACATGGACACGGGTGACTTCGTCATCGTGATCAATGCGTCGAAGGTGCAGGTCACCGGTCGCAAGGCGGAACAGAAGACCTATTTCAGCCACACCGGCTACATGGGTCACGAGAAGCACACGCCGTTCGCGTCGGTGCTCGCGAAGCACCCGGAGCGCATCATCGAGAAGGCGGTCTACGGCATGCTGCCGAAGACGGCGCTCGGGCGCCAGGTTCTGCGCCGCAAGCTGCGTGTGTTCGCCGGTGCCGAGCATCCGCACATCGCGCAGAATCCGGCCAAGCTCACCTTCGAAACCGCCGAGGCCAAGTAATGTCGGAACAGATTCAGGCCGTCGGCCGTCGCAAGGAGGCGGTGTGCCGCCTCTACCTCACGCCCGGCTCGGGTAAGTGGGACGTCAACGGCCGGACGCTGGGTGACTACTTCCCGCGCCCGACGCTCGTGTCGGCCATCCAGCAGCCGTTCACGCTCACCGACACGCTCGGCCGCTTCGATGTGAAGGCCGTGCTCGATGGCGGTGGCATGTCGGGTCAGGCGGGCGCGGTGCGCCTCGCGGTGGCTCGGGCGCTCGTCAAGCTCGACGAGAGCAACAAGAAGAAGCTTCGTGAGTTCGGCCTCCTCACGCGCGACGCGCGCGAGGTCGAGCGCAAGAAGCCGGGCCGCGCTGGCGCCCGCAAGCGCTTCCAGTTCTCGAAGCGCTAATCGACATCGCCCGGCGCCTCGTGCGCCGGGCCGTCGACCAGCACCGGGCTTCAGCCCGCATCTCACACGCCGTCTGAGCCCTTCGCGGGTGCCGCGCTCTCCGAGCCGGTCGCGCAGGGCCACGACGACGGCGGACGAATTCTCAACCTCACGCACTACACGACATGTCGAGTCCGTCCCTCGAGCAGCTGCTCGCCGCGGGCGTCCACTTCGGGCACCAGACCCGTCGCTGGAACCCCAAGATGCGCCGGTTCATTTTCGCCGAGCGCAATGGCATTCACATCATCGACCTGCAGAAGACGCTCCGCCAGATCGAACTGGCGCAGAAGCTCGTCCGCGAGGTCGTCCTGCGCGGCGAAAACGTCCTCTTCGTCTGCACCAAGCGCCAGCTGGCCGCCATCGTCCGTGACGAGGCCGCGCGCTGTGGCGGCATGTTCGTCACCGAGCGCTGGCTCGGCGGCATGCTGACCAACTACCAGACGGTCAAGAAGCAGGTCAAGAAGCTCAAGGAGCTCGAGGCCGGCAGCGAAGACGGGTCGCTCGCGAACTACACCAAGAAGGAACAGCTCCTCATGTCGCGCCAGCGCGAGAAGCTGTCCAAGTACCTCTCGGGCATCAAAACGATGAACCGCCTCCCGGGGCTGTTGTTCATCATCGACTCGAAGAAGGAGCGCATCGCCGTCTCCGAGGCCAACAAGCTCGGCGTGCCGATCGTCGCCATCGTCGATACGAATGCCGATCCCGACCTCATCACGGTGCCGATCGCCGGCAACGACGACGCCATCCGCTCGGTCGAGCTGATCACGAAGGTGATTGCCGACACGATCGACGAGGCGCGCCGTGAGGCCCCCGCCCGTCCTTCGGAAGAAGAGCAGGAGACGTACACGTTCTCGAGCGATCGTGGTGCCGAGCGCGCCGACCGCGGTGACCGTCGCGATCGCGGCGGCGACCAGGGTGGTCGCGGTGGGAACGGGGGCGGTGGTGGCGACCGTGGCGGCCGTCCGCGCCGTCGTCGCGCCAAGCCCGAGGCCATTGCGGCCCGCCTCAAGCCCGGCGCCGACGCGCCCGCGGGCGAGGAAGGCGAGCCGAGCGCCGAATAAGCCCGGCGGTCCCTTCGCAGGAACGCGACGCCGCCGGGTTAGATCCGGCGGCGTTTGTGTAGGACGCAGTACCTTTCGCAGGCATCAACGACACGTCCAAATAGACAGGAAGAACCGATGAGCACCCCGATCACGGCCAAGGCCGTCGCGGAACTCCGCCAGCGCACCGGCGCCGGCATGATGGATTGCAAGAAGGCGCTCGAGGAGAATGGCGGCGACATGGACGCTGCCGTCGAGTACCTCCGCAAGAAGGGCATCGCGAAGGCGGAGAAGCGCGCCGATCGCTCGACGAGCGAAGGCATCGTGGGCGGTGAGGTGTTCAACAACGGCCAGTCGGCCGGCCTCGTCGAAGTGGCGTGCGAGACGGACTTCGTGGCGCGCAACGAAGACTTCGGCAAGATCGTGGCCGCGCTGGTCGCGCATCGCGTCGCGTCCACCGCCGGGACGATCGAGGCGTTCCTCGCCGAGCCCATGACCGGTGGCAACAACGAGTCGGTCGAGGAGTACGTGAAGGCGGCCGCGGCGAAGACCGGAGAAGCCGTCAACATCAAGCGCACCGCGCGCTTCGACGCCGGCGCCAGCGGCCTCGTCGGCATGTACCGCCACCACAACGGCAAGCTCGGCACGCTCGTCCAGGTCACGGCGTCCTCGCCGGAAGTCGCGCAGCATGAGGCGACGGCGGAGCTTGTGAAGTACATCGCCGAGCACATTGCCGCGGCGGCGCCGATTGCGGTCGATCGCACGGGCGTGCCCGCCGAGAAGATCGAGAGCGAGCACCGCATCGGGCTCGAACAGGCGCGTGAACAGGGCAAGCCGGAAGCGATGCTCGAAAAGATCGCCACCGGAAAGGTCGAGGCGTTCCTCAAGGACGTTACGCTCCTGCCGCAGGCGTGGGTACGCGACCCGAGCCAGACGATCGCGCAGCTCGTTGCCGAGCATGGCAAGAAGGCGGGCGGCACCATCACGGTTGACAAGTTCGTGCGCCTGCAGCTCGGCGCCGAGTGAGCACGATGAGCGCCAACGAGGGCGAGCCCCTCAAGTTCCGGCGCATTCTCCTCAAGATCTCCGGCGAGGCACTCGCCGGAGATCGTGGGGTGGGGTTCGACTTCGATCGGATCGGCTTTTTCGCTGACCAGATCGTGGATGTGGCACGCATGGGTGTCGAGCTCGGCCTCGTGATCGGCGGTGGCAACATCGTCCGCGGGTCCCAGCTCTCGCAGATGGGCATGGATCGCGTCGGGGCCGACTACATGGGCATGCTGGGCACCGTCATCAATGCGATGGCGCTGCAGGACGTGCTCGAGAAGAAGGGGCTCGATACGCGGGTCATGACGGCCATCCGTATGGAGGAGCTCGCGGAGCCGTATATCCGGCGTCGCGCGCTCCGGCACTTCGAGAAGGGGCGGACCGTCATTTTTGCCGCCGGCACGGGGAACCCGTACTTTTCGACGGACACGGCGGCCGTGCTGCGGGCCATCCAGATAAAAGCGGACGTCATCATCAAGGCGACGAGCGTCGACGGCGTCTACTCGGCCGATCCCAAGAAGGACCCGAACGCCACGATGTACGAAACAATCAGCTACCGCGACGTCATGCTCGAGGAGCTGCGCGTGATGGACCAGACGGCCATCACGCTGTGCAAGGAGAACCAGCTGCCGCTGGTTGTCCTCAATCTCCACCGCCCGGGCGCCATCGCACGTGCCGTCCGGGGTGAACGCGTAGGGACACTGGTTTCATGAGCACCATTGCGCAGTTTCTCAAGGACGCCAAGATCCACATGGAGAAGTCCATCGAGAACTCGAAGAAGGAGTTCTCGGGAATCCGCTCCGGCAAGGCGTCGCCCAACATGCTCGACGTGGTGAAGGTCGAGGCCTACGGCTCGTATGTGCCGCTCAATCAGGTCGCGTCGATCTCGGCGCCCGAGCCGCGCATCCTGCTCGTCACGCCGTTCGACAAGGGGCAGGCCAAGGCGATCGAGAAGGCGATCCGCGAGTCGGATCTCGGGCTCGATCCCGCGCACCAGAGTGGTGTCATTCGCGTGCCGCTGCCGAGCATGAACGAGCAGCGCCGAAAGGAGCTGGTGAAGGTCCTCCACAAGCTCGCCGAGGACGGACGCATCGCGATCCGCCACGCGCGCACGGAAGGCCGCGACAAGGTCAAGAAGCTCGACGGCGTCTCGGAAGACGACAAGAAGCACGCCGAGAAGGAGCTGCAGAAGGCGCATGACGAGTTCATCGCCAAGCTGGACGGCCTCCTGAAGGTGAAGGAAGCCGAGATCATGGAGGTGTGAGCCTCCTCGTGGACGGACCGGTTCCGCGCCACATCGCCATCATCATGGATGGCAATGGCCGATGGGCTCGCGCGCGTCACATGCCGCGGCCCTTCGGCCATCGTGCTGGTATGAAGGCCGTTCGGGCCGTGGTGGAAGGGTGTCTCGAGGCCGGCGTGGAGTGGTTGTCACTCTTCGCCTTTTCGCAGGAGAATTGGCAGCGCCCCGAGCAGGAAGTCTCGGCGTTGATGCTGCTGCTCGAGGAGTACATTGCTCGCGAGGCCGCCGAGCTGCGAGCCCAGGGCGTGTGCGTTCGGGTGCACGGCGATCTCGAGCGATTGAGCCCCGCAGCGGCCGGCGCCGTGGAGCGCGTCATGCGCGATACCGCCGGCGGATCCAAACTCGGCCTCAATCTCTTCATCTCGTATGGGGGGCGAGCCGAACTGGTACGCGCCACGCGGCTCATCGCGGCCGATGTCCAGGCCGGAACGCTCGCGCCCGACGCGATCAACGAGGAGACGATTCGCCGGCGGCTCTACACGGCGGACTGCCCCGATCCCGATCTGCTCATTCGCACCTCCGGCGAACAGCGCCTGTCGAACTTCCTCCTCTGGCAGGTGGCGTATGCCGAGATCTACATCGCGGATGCGCTCTGGCCCGATTTCGATCAACGAGCGCTCTTGCATGCCATTCAGGATTTTCAGCGCCGCGACCGTCGGTTCGGCAAGGTAACCACTTGAAGACGCAGCTCGCGTGAACGAACTCGGACGTCGCGTCGCTGTCGCGCTGATCGGTGCCCCGCTTGCTCTTGGGGTGATCTGGATCGGGGACTACGCGCTCGCCACACTGGTCGCGTGCCTCGCGGCGGTGGGCGCGTGGGAGTTCTACCGTATCGCCGCGGCCGGTGGCTCCACGCCCATGGCTGGTGTGGGTATCACGCTCGCGGCCGTCCTTCCGCTGTTGATTCACGCCCACGTGCTCGGGCTGGTGCAGGTGCATCCGGTGGTGGCCGTGCTGACGGTGATCGCGGTTCTCGCCCTCGCCATCTGGATGCGCGGCGTCGACGGCAAGCCATTGGGAAGCGCCGCGACCACCGTCTTCGGCGTGCTCTACACCTCGGCGACGCTCTCCTTCGCGTACACGCTCCGGTATCACAACTACGCGGTGGGTGACACCGCGGGTGCCCTCGCGGTCATCCTTCCGGTGCTGCTGACGTGGTCGAGCGATACCGGCGCCTACTTCAGTGGCCGACTGATTGGCGGGCGCAAGCTCATTCCCTCGGTGAGTCCCGGGAAGACGGTGGCCGGCGCCATTGGCGCGCTCGTGTTCACCGTCTTCATGACGTGGGTGCTCGTGCGCTTCCTCTTCGTGCCGTATGCGCAGCTGGCCTTCACCCCGTGGGGTGTCGTGCTCTTCGGCCTCGCGATCAGCGTCACTGCGCAAATTGGTGATCTCGCCGAATCCCTGCTCAAGCGAGAGGCCGGCGTGAAGGACAGCGGTTCACTGTTCCCCGGACATGGCGGCGTGCTCGATCGGCTCGACTCGTTGTACTTCGTGTTGCCCATGGCCTACGCCCTGTACGACCTGCTGCTCGTTCCGGCGCCGAGTGCGCTGGGCGGAGTGACGCAGTGAGCGCGCGGCAGCGTGAGGCCCCGATCGGCGTCGCGCTCCTTGGCGCGACCGGTTCGATCGGCACGAGCGCGCTGCGTGTGCTGGAGCGGCAGCAGCGCCGTTTCCGCCCGGTGGCGCTGACCGCCAACGGACGTTGGCAGGCGCTTGCCGAACAGGTGGCACAGTTCACCCCCGCGTATGCCGGACTGGTGCAGCCGTGCGATGACGCGCCCTCGTCGTGGGGGCGTGGCGCGGAGTGCCTGATCGAGGCAGCGACACACCCTGACGCGCAGATCGTGATCAATGCAGTGGTCGGTGCGGCCGGCTTGCCCGCGACGCTGGCGGCATTGCGGCAGGGGAAGCGCGTCGCGCTCGCCAACAAGGAAACGCTGGTGGTCGCGGGCGCGATCGTCACCGACGTGGCGCGCCAGCATGGCGCGGAACTCGTGCCGGTGGATAGCGAGCACTCGGCCATCCTGCAGTGCCTCGCCGGTCGGCAACCGCACGAGGTGCGTCGACTGATCCTGACGGCGTCGGGCGGGCCGTTCCGGACCTGGCCGGCGGAGCGTATTGCCACCGCCACCCGCGCGGATGCCCTCAAGCATCCCACGTGGCAGATGGGGAGCAAGATCACCATCGACAGCGCCACGCTCGCCAACAAGGCGCTGGAGGTGATCGAGGCCCATCACCTCTTTGGCGTGCCCTATGACCGTATCGATGTCGTGGTGCATCCCCAGAGCATCATCCACTCGTTCGTGGAGTTCGTCGACGGCAGTGTACTGGCGCAGATGGGGGTACCGTCGATGGAGCTTCCCATCCTGTACGCCCTGACCTGGCCGGAACGCGTGCCCGACAGCGGCGTACCATCCTTTGATCCGGTGGCGTTGGGCGGGTTGACCTTCGAACCTGTCCGTCATGAGGCCTTTCCGATGCTCGGGCTGGGGATCGGCGCCGGGCGGGCCGGTGGCGCTGCGCCAGCGGTGTTCAACGCGGCGAACGAGGTGGCGGTCGCGGCATTCCTCGACGGCGCACTGCACTTTCAGGGGATTGCGGAGCAGGTGGCGTCGGCGCTCGAGGGGTTGGGCGCGATGCCGGGTGCGACGCTCGACGACGTGTTGGCCGCCGATGCGGCCGCGCGTGACTATGTCCTGTCGCGGGTGAGGTCCTGAATCGATGGCTGGCCTGTCAGTCTATATCGCGCCGTTGCTCGTGTTCGGGCTCGTGGTGTTCGTGCACGAGTTGGGGCACTTTCTCGCCGCCAAGCTCACCGGTGTGTACGCGCCGGTGTTTTCGCTCGGCTGGGGGCGTCGCGTGTGGGGCATTCGGCGCGGTGAGACGGACTATCGTCTCTCGCTGATCCCGCTCGGTGGATACGTTCGCATGGCGTCGCGCGACGACGACTCGCTGGCCGGTATCGAGGGCGGCGCGGATCGCGGGTCCTTCGCGGAAGGCGCGCAGCGGCCGCCACACGTGCCCGAGTCGCTGTGGGATCCGAATGGCATGGCGCCGTTCGGACCGAAGCCCGTTCCCGCGTCGCGCTGGACGGAGAGCAAGTCGGCCTCGGCGCGGGTGTTCATCTTGTCGGCGGGCGTGCTGATGAACATCCTGCTCGCCATCGTCGTGAACTCGGGCATTTCGCTGCAGGTGGGGCGCAATTACGTGCCGGCGGTGGTCGACTCGGTGGTCACCGACGCGCCCGCCGCACGTGCCGGCCTGCAGTCGGGCGACCGCATCACGGCCATCAATCGGGAGCCGGTGGCGTCGTGGAGTGACGTGGTCGATCGCATTTCGGCGGTGACGTCGGGATCGGTCCAGGTGACGCTGGCGCGCGGCGACAGCGTGCTCACGCGCGACATCACGCCGCAACTCGCCGATGGCATCGACCGCGTGACGGGCGCCACCAGGAAGGTTGGACGCATCGGGGTGTCCGTGCGCGACTCGGTGGTGCATGAACCGCTCTCGGCCGTCGCCGCGGTGCAGGACGGCTTCACGCGCAGCGTGCAGATGGCGGACAACGTGTTCGCGGTGCTGAAGGGGCTCTTCAGCGGCGAAGTGTCGGCGAAGAATCTCGGCGGCCCCATCGCCATCGCCAAGACCTCGGTGCAGGCGGCGCGTGGTGGCGCCGACATGCTCTGGACGCTGATCGCATTCCTGAGCATCAACATCGCCATACTCAACCTCGTGCCGATTCCGGTGCTCGACGGTGGGCAGATCCTGATGGTGCTGGCCGAACGGGTGAAGGGCGGGGAGTTCAGCATGCGCACGCGCGAAGCGTTCGCGCGAGTCGGTGTGCTGGCGGTCCTGGCGCTCATCGTGCTGGTGACGTTCAACGACGTGCGCTCGTTCTTCACGCGATGATCCGACGTTGCCGCGAGCACGCCCTCCTGGCGACCGTCGCACTCGCCATGGGATGTCATCGCGGACCTCCACCGACCACGGCCGGATCACCGGTGCCGCGCATTCCGCGAGATACCCCGCGGTTCGAAATTGACAGCGTGACCGACTCCACCGCGATCTTTCGGACGCGTGAAGCACGGTGGGTGAAGCGCGGTGCCGTGGTGTACGCCGTCGATCCCCTGCAGCGCGATGTGATCATCGCGCAACTTCGGGTCGTTGTGCGAGACAGCGTGCGTGCCGTCGCGCTCGTCACCGGTCAGGTGAGCAGCGTGAAGCCGACTCACGTGCTGCTGGTGATGCGCCCTGACCGTCCGTGGTGGCGACGCGGGCTCTTCTGGTCCGGCGCTGGATTCGGGGCCGCACTCGGTGCAGGCACCGCCGCACTCGCCCGCTGAGCAGCCTCAGCGTCCCCGCTACTCCGGGCAGATCATCTTCAGCGGCTTGGGCTCCGTACTGCCGCCCCGCTTCACCACAATCGTATCGGTGTAGGCAAGGCAGCGTGGAGCCGTCGCGATGAGTACATACCGTCCGATGGGCACGAGCACCGACACCGCGCTATCCGCGCGCGTTTCGATGCTCGATCCTCCGTCGAGCGACTTGAAGAGCACGCGCGCGTCATTCGGCTGCACTTTGTAGCGCACCGGCACACACCCACGCACGGCGAAGGCGAGCGTCACCCGATCCCCCGCCTTGAGCCCCGTGAGCACGGTGTCGCGCCGCGCGGTACGGCAGTTCGTCGGGGCATCGGCGACCACGGCGTGCAGTTCGAGACGTTCGTCGAGATCGACCTCGCCCGCAAAGCGCGCGGTGCCCACCTGCCGATTGTTGAGATACAACTCGGCACTATCCGTCGCGGTGAGGTCGAGCGTGACCTTTCTGGGCACCGGGCGAGTCGGACGGCTGCCGACCGCCGGCGCGGTGCGCGTGGCGGGCGGCGGAGTGGTGTCCACCGCGGGGGCTGAATCGGTGGGGGTGAGGGCGACCGTTGGTCGTACCGTCGTGTCGGCGAGCGCGCTGTCGACGCGTTCGCCAATCACGGGGAGCCCGACACCGCCGCGTGAGACCAGCCAACCGAAGACGCCAACCAACGTGATCAGCAGCAGCGCCGCGACCCACCCGGACCGTCGCCGACCGGGGAGCCGAAACGCCTCGATGGTCGCCGAGGCGAGGCGCGGAAGATTGACACTGCGCTCGGGCGCCGTGGGGAGTGCGGCCAACGCATCAACCGCCTGCACGGCGTTCGCGAACCGATCTCCCGGCTCCTTGGCGAGCAGGCGAAGCACCATCGCATCGAACTCGGGGGTAAGCTCCGGCACGACCGACCGCGGGGATGGCGCCGGGACCTCGATGTGCTGGCGCGCGACGGCGTACCAATCCTCGCCATCGAACGGCAGCTTCCCGGTGGCGGCCCGAAAGAGGGTGACGCCCAGCGCGTAGAGATCACTGCGCCCGTCGAGTTCGAGCCCCCGTGCCTGCTCTGGGCTGAAATACTGCGGTGTCCCGAGCACCTGATTGGTGGCGCTCACACTGGAGGCGCCGGCGAGCGCACGGGCCAGCCCGAAATCGGCGACGACGGCCTCACCGTCGGCGTCGAGGAGGATGTTGTCGGGCTTGATATCGCGATGGATGACCCCGCTGGCGTGTGCGGTGGCCAGTGCCGCGGCGATACCCAGGCCAAGCCGCACGACCTCCGGCTCGGGCAGACGCCCCATGAGGGAGAGCCGTCGGCCCAGGGTGAGCGGGTGGAGGTCCATCGCCACGAAGGCGGCGCCATCGACCTGGCCCACATCGCGCACGGTGACGATGTTCGGATGGCGCAACCGCGCGGCGGTAGCGGCTTCCCGCTTGAAGCGCGTTTCGGCGGCATCCTGACCGGCGTACTCGGGCCGGAGGACCTTCAGCGCGACGGGGATCTCCAGATCCTGGTCGACCGCTTCGTAGACCCACGAATACGCCCCCGCGCCCAGAAGGCGGGTGACCCGGTACTTTCCGATGGTTCGTCCCAGGTAGCGATCGGGCACGCGCGGCGGATAGGGGGCGAAGGGAATTGCGGTGGCCGGGGGTGGTATCGGACCAACCGGGAGTCCGGGGTCCTTTACAGCATCGTCCGGCAGGGATAAGTTACCATGCTACCTACAATTGCGCGCATGACCGTTCAGCACAACCGCTGTGCACAACGCGCTGAAGACGGCTGAGAATACTACGACGATGGCGTTCGACAAGGCTTCCACGATCGACAAGTTCCGGGCCCACGAAGGGGACACCGGCTCGACCCGCGTGCAGATCGCGATCCTCACGGAACGGATCAACTATCTGACGGGTCATTTCCGTACGCACGCGAAGGACCATCATGGTCGCCGCGGTCTCCGCATGATGATCGGCAAGCGTCGTCGCCTGCTCGATTATCTGAAGCGTACGGACGTGCAGCAGTATCGCACGCTCATCCAGGACCTTGGAATCCGCTACTAAGCGGGCAATTGTCACGTCGTCGCGCGGGGGCACACTGCCACCCGCGCGATTTGCGTTCTCATGAGGCTAAACAGCAGATGATGCACAGAATCGAGCGGACCTTCGCGGGCCGCCCCCTGGTGATCGAAACCGGGCGCATGGCCAAGCAGGCCGCTGGCTCCGCCGTGGTCACGTTCGGCGAAACGATGGTCCTCGCCGCCGTCACGGTGAGCGAGAACCAGAGCCCCCTCCCGTTCTTCCCGCTCACGGTCGAGTACAAGGAAAAGACCTACGCCGCCGGCAAGATCCCGGGCGGCTTCATCAAGCGCGAAGGGCGCCCGCACGATCATGAGATCCTCGCGGCGCGCATCATCGATCGCTCGATCCGGCCGCTCTTTCCGGAAGGCTTCAAGAACGAAGTCCAGGTCTTCATCTACGTCATCTCCGCCGACCAGGAGAATGACGCCGACGTGCTCGCGCTCGTCGCCGCGTCGTTCGCGCTGAACGCGTCGAAGATTCCGTTCCTCGGCCCGATCGCCGGGGTGCGGGTCGGCCGGGTGCAGGGCCACTGGGTTCTCAACCCCACGTTCCAGCAGCTCGCGTTCTCCGACATGGAGCTCGTGGTCGCCGGTTCGCAGGATTCCATCGTGATGGTCGAAGGCGGCGCGCTCGAAGTGTCCGAAGAGGACGTGCTCGAGTCGCTGCGCCTCTCGCACGACGGCATCCGTGAGCTCATCGCGGCGCAGAAGGAACTGCTCGCCAAGGTGCAGCAGCCCAAGATGGCGTGGACGAAGGCGGAGACGCCCGAGGGCGTGGCGACACGCGTGAAGGATCTGGCCAGCGGCCGCATTCGCGAAGCGCTGAACCAGAAGGACAAGCACACCCGCATCGAAGCCGTCGAGCGCACGAAGAAGGAACTCGCGGAAGGACTGCTCGCCGAGTTCCCCGACAACGCCAAGGACATTCACACCATCCTCGGCGACGTCGAGTACAACGAGCTGCGCGCGCAGGTGCTCGACACGAACCTCCGTGTCGACGGTCGCAAGCCGAACGAAGTGCGCGCCATCAGCATCGACAGCACGGTGCTGCCGCGGGCGCATGGCTCGGCGCTGTTCACGCGTGGCCAGACGCAGGCGCTCGTCGCCGCGACGCTTGGCACCGCGAAGGACGCCCAGCGCCTCGATTCGATCAAGGAAGCGGGTGAAGTCACGCGCTCGTTCATGCTGCACTACAACTTCCCGCCGTTCTCGACCGGTGAAGTGCGTCCGATGCGCGGCACCAGCCGTCGCGAAATCGGCCACGGCAACCTGGCCGAGCGCGCGCTGCAGGGCGTGCTCCCCGACTTTGCCGACTTCCCGTACACGATTCGTATCGTCTCCGACGTGCTCGAGTCGAACGGCTCGTCGTCGATGGCCTCGGTGTGCGGCGGCTCGCTCGCGCTGTTCGACGCGGGTGTTCCGATGAAGGCCGCCGTCGCCGGTGTCGCGATGGGTCTCATCAAGGAAGGGAAGAAGTACGCGATCCTCACCGACATCCTCGGCACCGAAGACCACCTCGGTGACATGGACTTCAAGGTTGCCGGCACCAAGGATGGCATCACGTCCATTCAGATGGACATCAAGATCGAAGGCCTCGATCTCAAGATCATGGAAGAGGCCCTCGCGCAGGCGAAGGAAGGCCGTCTCCATATCCTCGGCGAGATGGACAAGGCACTCGCTGCGCCGCGCGCCGATCTGTCCAAGTACGCGCCGCGCATCATCACGGTGCAGATCCCGGTCGACAAGATCGGCGAGCTCATCGGGCCGAAGGGCAAAAACATTCGTGGCATCCAGGAAGAAACGGGCGCCGAGCTCACCGTCGAGGACGACGGCACGGTTACCATCGCCGCCGTCGGTGGCGAGAGCATGGAGCGCGCGAAGCAGATGGTCATGGCCATCACGGCCGAGCCGGTTGTGGGCGAGACGTACGAAGGCACGGTGAAGACCGTGACCGCCTTCGGCGCCTTCGTCGAAATCATGCCCGGTACCGAAGCCCTGCTGCACGTCTCGGAGATGCGCTGGGAGCGCGTCGAGAAGCCGGAAGACGTCTGCAAGAAGGGCGATCGTGTGACCGTGAAGCTGGTGGATCGCGACGAGCGTGGCCGTCTCCGCCTCTCCATGAAGGCGCTGCTGCCGAAGCCGGAAGGGATGCCCGAGCAGGAGGAGCGTCCGCGTCGCGAAGAGAGCGGCGAGCGTTCGGATCGTGGCGACCGCGGTGATCGCGGCGGACGTGGTGGACGCGGTGGTCGCGATCGGCGCTAACGCTTCGGGCGCCTCGGCGCCCACGTTGCACCGCACGGATCTCCCGAATGGACTGACCGTGCTCTCGGAAGCTGTTCCGGGAGCGCGGTCGGTTGCTTTCGGTGCGTGGGTCCGCGCGGCAACGCTCCACGAGCAGGCGGATGAGATGGGCGTGTCGCATCTCCTCGAACACATGGTGTTCAAGGGGACGCGCTCCCGCACCGCCCAGCAGATTGCGCTCTCACTCGAGACGCTCGGCGGCTCCCTCGATGCATACACCGAGCGCGAGCACACGTCGTATCAGGCGCGCGTACTCGATGAGCATCTCGGTGAAGCCGCGCACGTCATCGGCGAGCTGATCTTCGCGCCACTGTTGCGCGCCGACGATCTCGCGCTCGAACGCAAGGTGATCCTCGAAGAGATCAGCATGGTCGAGGATACGCCCGATGACATCATCTTCGACGTGCACAATCGCGCGGTGTGGGGTGATCATCCGCACGGCTTCGCCATTCTCGGCACGCGCGAGACGGTGAAGGCGCTGGATATCCCGCACCTCCGCGCGCTGCATGCGCGTGCGTACCATCCGGGACGGGTGGTGGTGGCGGCGTCGGGACGGGTCGATCATGATCGCCTTCTGGAGGTGCTCGATCAGGCCGGCTGGATGGCCATGCCGAAGGGCGACATGACGCCGTTCGCGATCGATCCGGTGGAGGCGGCCGGTCCGCACGCCGAGCACGTGAAGCGGAAGGACATCGCCCAGACGCATGTGGTGCTGGGCGGGCAGGGAATCGCCCACGGTGATCCGCGCCGTTACGCCTTTGCCCTCCTCGACATGCTGATTGGCGGCGGGATGAGTTCACGCCTGTTCCAGCGGGTCCGTGAGGAGCTCGGACTGGCATACAGCGTCCACACGTTCAGCAGTGCGTTCGCCGACACCGGTACCCGCGGCGTGTACCTCGCCAGCGCCCCGGAATCGGCTCAGGAAGCCCTCGACGCGGTGCGCGAGGTGCTGCGCGACGTGTCCCAGCATGGCCTGTCTCCGGAAGACCTGGCCGCCGGGAAGCGCCAACTTCGTGGACAGCTGGTATTGTCCATGGAGGGCGTGTCGTCGCGGATGTATCGGGCGGCGGCGACCGCCCTGTACGGAGAGCCATACCGCGGCATCGATGAGCTGATGGGGCTCGTCGATGCCATCACCGAGGAACAGGTGCGCGAGATCGCGCGCGACTTCTTCGATCCCGATCGACAGATACTCGTCAGCCTCGGCCCCAAAGCCGTGCGCTGACGCCCAACCTCCCCAGAGATCCCACCATGCGCATCGGCGTACCGAAAGAAATCAAGACCAATGAGAATCGCGTGGCGCTCGTCCCGGCCGGGGCAGAGGCGCTCGTGTCCGCAGGCCATGAGGTGTACATCGAGACCGGCGCCGGCATTGGCAGCGGGTTCGAGGATGCCGACTACGTGGCGGTCGGCGCGCAGATCGTGCCCGATGCCGCCACCGCGTGGGGCAAGGCCGAGCTGCTGATGAAGGTGAAAGAGCCGATCAAGACGGAGTGGCAGTACCTGCGCCCGGATCTCACGCTCTTCACGTACTTCCACTTCGCCGCCGACGAAGAGCTCACGCACGCGCATCTCAAGAGCGGCTCGACGTGCATCGCGTACGAGACGGTGGAGATGCCCAATCGCGATCTGCCGTTGCTGATCCCGATGTCGGAAGTCGCCGGACGCATGGCGGTGCAGGAAGGTGCGAAGTATCTCGAGAAGCTGTATGGCGGCCGCGGTGTGCTGCTCAGCGGCGTGCCGGGTGTGGCGCCGGCGAAGGTCGTCATTCTCGGCGGCGGCATCGTGGGCGTGAACGCGGCCAAGATGGCGGCCGGTCTCGGCGCGAAGGTCGTGGTGCTCGACCTGTCGCTGGAGCGCCTGCGCTATCTGTCGGACGTGATGCCCGCGAACGTGCAGCTGATCCACTCGAATCGCCACAACATCCTCGAGCAGATCACCACGGCCGACCTCGTGATCGGCGGTGTGCTCATTCCCGGTGCGAAGGCGCCGAAGCTGGTGCGCCGCGCGGATCTGGCGCGGATGCGTCCGGGCGCGGTGATCGTGGACGTGGCGGTAGACCAGGGCGGCTGCGTGGAGACGATCAAGCCCACCACGCACGAGAACCCGACGTACGTGGTGGATGGCATCATTCACTACGGCGTGGCCAACATGCCGGGGGCGGTGCCGCGTACGTCGACGCTCGCCCTCACGAACGCGACGCTGCCCTATGCGCTGCAGCTGGCGAACAAGGGGTGGAAGCAGGCGCTCAAGGACAACGGCGCGCTGCTCAAGGGGCTCAACATGTCGGCTGGCCAGGTGACCTACAAAGGCGTCGCCGAGGCGTTCGGGATGCCGCTGGCCGATGCGGCCAGCTTCGTGGCGTAACGATCAGCCCGGTCGCTTCAGTCGGCCCTCAGCCTCTTCAGCACGACCCGGGTGCTCTCCTGAGCATCCGGGTCGTTTCGTTTCACTCGGGGGCTGTCACGGTGCTGGCCTGTGTCGTGAGAACCAGACGAATATTCTTGTGGCGTAATAGATGAGGTCGCTAATTTACTGATGGGTTCGCTTGGACTTTCCCTCGGAGGCGATCGTCGATGAAGGTGCTTGTCCTGTCGGTCGGCAGTTTTGTGCCATCCCACGCCGCGCGGCGGCTGATCGAAGACGGCAACGCGGTGCTGGAGCTCGACGCCCGCGAGATCGTCCGTGGACGTTTGGGCGAGACGGGAGCGCGCTTTCTCCTGAATGCGTTGACCAGTCAGTGGAGCGCGAACAGCCGCACGCCGCTTCGGCACGCCCGCTTTCAGGCGGTTCTTTACGTGCACGAACCGATGCGGTCGGCGCTCGCCGACGTGGCGCCCGAGCCGAGCGGCCTGACGCCGGTTGTGTCCGCCAGCCTCCAGGCGGCCCTTCGTTTCGCGCTCGAACACTCCGCCCGGTTCGTGCTCGCATCGGTCTGCGGGCGGCGCCAGGACGATTTGCCCGCCATCGTGGCCGCCGAGGCGATCGTGAACACGTTCGCTGAGGAGTACGGCCTGCACGCCGGACTGGCGCGCCTCCGTGATGTGTATGGCCCGCGCATGCCCGTGACCGGTGAGCACTCGGTGCTCGGCGAACTGTTGCAGGCGGCGGTGGGTCACGAGGAGGTCGAGCTGGATGCCGCGCTCGACAGCTGCCACTGGCCAGTGCATGTCCAGGACGCCGTCGACGGCGTCGTTCGGCTGCTGTACAGCGCCGAGACTCGCCTGATGACGTTTGGCGGCGCCACGCCCTATCGCACGCGCGACCTGATTGCGACGGTGGCGCAGGTGGCCCACGCGGATGTTCGGGTGAGGGTGCCGTTGGAGCCGGGGATCGCGGACCGCCGCAGCAGCCCGCAGCCGCTCATCGGCGAAGCGCGTGGCGCATTGGGTTGGCGCCCGCGGACGGGGCTCCACGCCGGCATCGAAGACTTCGCGCGGAACGATCCGCGGTACCGGCGCGCGGAGCCGATGGCGACCGATCGATAGGGGGCAGGGACGAGGTTCCGGCGGTGGTCTAGGTCACGGTTTTACAATAGCTTGTCCGCCTTCGCGTGCTCCGATACCTTACCGCTTCACGCACCGCCGGCCCCTATCAGACGGACACCCCGACTGGGGTCGCCGCCGCCCCGAAATCCCCGGATGTTCTGGCCCTTCAGCAAGTCGAATTCGTTCTTCCCGGCGAATGCCATCGCCGTTGATCTGGGTACCGCCAACACGTTGATCTACGTGAAGGGCGAGGGGATCGTGCTCAACGAACCCTCCGTCGTCGCGCTCGACCGCGAGACGAAGAAAATCAAGGGTGTGGGGCTCGAGGCGAAGCGCATGCTGGGGCGCACGCCCGATGGCATCATGGCGGTGCGACCGATGAAGGACGGCGTGATCGCCGACTTCGACGTGACGGAAAAGATGCTGCGCTACTTCCTCACGCTCGTGATCGACAAGCACGTGTTCAAGGTGAAGCCGCGTGTGATCGTGTGCGTCCCGAGCGGCATCACCGAAGTGGAGAAGCGCGCCGTGCGTGACTCGGCGCTCGGCGCCGGTGCGAAGGAAGTGTTCATGGTGACCGAGCCGATGGCCGCGGCCATCGGTGTGGGGCTGCCGGTGGAATCGCCCACCGGCAACATGGTCATCGACATCGGTGGTGGTACGACCGAGATCGCCGTCATCGCGCTGAGCGGCATCGTGAGCGATACGAGCATTCGCACCGGTGGTGACGAACTCGATATCAGCATCGTGCAGTTCATGCGCAAGAACTACAATCTGCTGATCGGCGAACCCACGGCGGAGCAGATCAAGATCCAGATCGGCTCCGCGTATCCGGTGGGCGAAGAGCGCGAGATGGAAGTGAAGGGACGCGATCTCGTCTCCGGTATTCCGAAGACGGTACGCGTCCACTCGAGCGAGATTCGCGAAGCGGTGCAGGAGCCGATTCAGCAGATCGTCGACGCCGTGCGTCGTGCGCTCGAGATCACGCCGCCGGAGCTCGCCTCGGACATCGTCGATCGCGGCATCGTGATGACCGGTGGCGGCGCGCTCATTCGCGGACTCGACGTGCTGCTGTCGCAGGAAACGGGGTTGCCGATCCATGTGGACGAGGATCCGCTGACCTGCGTGGTGCGCGGCACCGGCAAGATCCTCGATGACGAGGAGAAGTACTGGTCCGTCCTCACCACCTGATGCGCGGTGGCCCGTCGCGCACGTGGTGAGGGACGCCTCGACACCGCGCTGGTGGTCGCGTGTGTCGCCCTCGCAATCCTGGCCCTGATTGCCCCGCGCAAATCGCGCGAACAGATCGCGAGCACGCTGCGGACGCGCGTGCTCGCCCCGCTGGTGAGTCTGGAAGGACAGGCGGCGACCGTTCGTGCGGCGGTCACGTCGCGCAACGACGTGCTGGTGGCACGCGGTCGGGCCGCCGTGGACACGCTCAGTGTCCGCGCGGTGGCCGACGAGAACGCCGCGCTGCGGAAGCTCCTGGGACTCACCGCGCGGTTGCAGGACGGATTCGTGCCCGCCGAGTTGTTGCCGGGGGCTGCTGGTGATGAGTTCACGCTGGCGCTGAACGTCGGCGCACAGACCGGTGTCGCACCGTTCCTGCCGGTGATCACGGCGGACGGACTCGTGGGCATGGTCGAAAGCGTTGATGCGACCACCAGCTACGCGATCACATGGGCGCATCCCGATTTTCGCGTCAGTGCCATGAGCGTGGACCAGAACGCCTTCGGCATCGTGCAGCCGCACCTGGGCAGCGGTGCGGAACGGTGGCTGCTCGAAATGCGTGGGGTACCGTTCCGTGCGAAGCTGGACAGTGGCACGTTGATCGTGAGCTCCGGACTGGGCGCGACCTATCCACGCAGCATTCCGATCGGCACCGTGCTTGGCGAGATCACGACGCCCGAGAAGTGGGCCCGCACGTATCTGCTCAAGCCCGCCGTGCTGCCGGAGGCGATCGGGCCGGTCCTGGTGCTGATGCCGGCGCGCGCGCAACGCGGCGTGAATGGCGTGTGGACGACGGTCGCGGCGGCCGACAGCGCGGCGCGCGCGGTGGCGCAGGCCGGCGATTCGCTGGCGCGCAAGGCGGCGTTCGACGAACTGGCGGCACGGCGGGCCGCGCTCGATACGCAGTTGGCCGACAGTCTGGCCGCGGCCGACACGATTGGCGGCGGATTGGGAACGCGCCCCCCGGCGAAGCCGGACAGCGCGCGTCCGATGGTGAAGCCGCCGACGCCAGCGCAAGCGCCGCCCCGCCGCGATTCGATCAAACCGCCGGTGCGCCCGGGGCCGCCACCGGCCATGGAGTGGCCGTGATGCGCCGGCCCGCCAGTGCCCCGTCGGGGGTGGGGAGCGCGTTGCGTGCGTGGCTCGGCTTTGCGCTGCTCATCGTGGCGCATTTCGCGGTGCGGCCGCTCTTCACCGGGCCGGTGGCAGTGGACTTCGCGCTCATTGCGCTGCTCTTCGCGTCGGTTCGCATGCGCCCCGGTTTCGCCGCGCTCACCGGATTCGGCCTCGGCCTCGCGCTCGACGCCCTGGCGCCGGGGAACTTTGGTGCGGCCACGCTGGTCCTTACGTTGCTCGGCTTTGGCGCCTCGTGGCTCAAGGCCGTGTTCTTCGCCGACAATCTGTCACTGACCGCGCTCTTCCTCTTCGGCGGCAAGTGGCTGTTCGATATCGCCATGACACTGCTGGTCGGCACCAAGGGGGGCGCGTCGGTGCTCGTGACGCTGCTGCTCTGGTCACCGCTGTCGGCGGCGGTCACGGCGTTGGCGGCGCTCCTGTTGCTCACGCTGTTCCGTCCGCTGTATCGGCCCTCGGTTGCCTGACGCTCTGACTGTCGCGTGAGCTATCATCCGAACTCCGTCCTGCGTCGCGCCCGGGTCGCGCGCGGGTTGCTGGTCACCGCGTTCGTGGCGCTGGCCGGGGCGTTCTTTCGCGCGCAAGTGCTGCAGAACGAGGAGTACGTGCTGCAGTCGGAGTCGAATCGCTTGCGCGAGGTGCCGCTGCCGGGCGCGCGCGGCACCATTTACGATCGCAATGGCGCGATCATCGCCGAGAATCTGCCGGGCTATACGGTGTCGATTCTCAGTCCCACCGAAGACTCGCTCAAGAGTGCGCTGCGCACGCTGTCGAAGGTCATCCCGATCGATTCGACGCAGCAGGACCTGGTGGTGCGGCGCTTCCGGCGCACCAAGCCGCGGCCCACGGTGATCTTCAACGACGCCAGCTTCCAGGTGGTGTCGGTGCTCGAAGAGCGGCGCGTGGAGTTTCCCGGGCTGATCATTCAGAGTTCGCCCAAGCGGTACTATCCGGACGGCGAGGCGATGGCGGCGCTGGTGGGGTTCACCGGCGAGATCACCGAAGACGAACTCGGGAACGAGCGCTACGCCGGCTACAAGGCGGGGCAGCAGGTGGGCAAGCAGGGGATCGAGAAGCAGTACGAATTGCAGCTGCGCGGCCGCGAAGGGCGTCGTTTCGTGGAAGTGGACGCGCGCAATCGCGTGGTGCGAGACAACGGCGTGCGCGCGGAAGAGCAGCCCGAGGCGCCGCCGCCGCTCAAGACCAATATCGATCTCGATCTGCAGCGGTTTGCGCACGACTACTTCGCCGATTCCCTGCGTGGGGCGGTGGTGGCGCTCGATCCGCAGACCGGCGGCGTGCTCGCGCTGTACAGCGCGCCGAGCTACGACGTGAACGAGTACATCGGGGGCGCATCGGCGTCGTTCATTCGGTCGCTGCTCGAGAATCCGCATCGGCCGATGGTCAATCGCGCGCTCAGCGGGCGCTACGCGCCGGCGTCGACGTTCAAGCTTGCGACCGCGGTGATGGGGCTGGAGATGGGGCTCGTCACGATGGACACGCGCATGGAACAGCCGTGCACGGGCGCGTACTACTACGGCCGTCAGTTCAAGTGCTGGGATCACAAGGGGCACGGTGACATCACGCTGGCACAGGCCATCGCGAAATCGTGCGACGTGTACTTCTACCAGCTCGGTCTGAAGATCGGCTTGGCCAAGATGCTTGCCGGTGGCGTGAAGCTGGGCTTCGGTGACTCGACGGGCGTGGACTTGCCAAATGAACGCAAGCCCACCTGGCCCGATGGCGTCGCGTACTTCGACAAGAAGTACGGTCCGCGAGGGTGGAACAAGTCGGTGGTGCTGAGCCTCGCCATCGGGCAGGCAGATGACGCCCAAACGCCGTTGAGCATGGCGCGCTTCTACGCCGCGCTCGCCACCGACGGCGCCGCACCGACGCCACAGATCGTGGCCCGAACCCCCGAGCGGAAGCAGATCCTCAATCTCAAGCCGGAACAGCTTCAGGGGTTGCAGGACGCCCTGGCCGATGTGGTGTCGCGCGGTACCGCCGCCGGCGCCCAGATCAAGGGGCTCACCATCGCCGGCAAGACGGGCACCGCGCAGGTCGGCGGCCAGAAAGACAATGCGTGGTTTGTTGGCTATGCGCCCGCCGACAAACCCAAGATCGTGCTGGCTGTCCTGATCGAGGAAGGGTTGCACGGATCGGTCGCCGCCAAGGTCGCCACGAAGCTGATGGAACGGTATCTCAAGGTTCGGTTGTCCATGACCACCGTCACCAACGACTGAGCGGAACCGCCCATGGCCAACATCAGTGTGCACCGGCGCCAGAGTATCGACTTCCCGCTCCTGCTGATCGCGTTGTTGCTGACCGGCTTCGGCATCGCGATGGTGTTCTCCGCCGGCCAGATCGACGGCCCCAGCCGCACGATCGCCACCGCCTGGCAGCGGCAGCTCGGGTTCTTCGGCGTGGCGCTTGCGGCCACCTGGGTGGTCACCCGCGGATCGGTGCGGCTGATCGAGTGGACCGCCTGGCCGCTCTATGCGCTGAGCTGCGCGATGCTGGTGCTGGTGCTGTTCGTGGGCACCGGCTCGGGGACCGCCGCAAGCGTGAAGGGCTGGCTGGCCATCGGCGGCGTGCGTATCGGCCAACCATCGGAGCTCGCGAAGCTGGCCACGATTCTCATGCTGGCGCGTGTGCTCGCCGCGCAGCGCGAGAACATCCGATCGCTCGTCGATTTGTGGAAACCGCTGCTGGTCGTGGGCGTGCCGTGGCTGCTCGTCATGAAGCAGCCGGACCTGGGTACGGGAATCGTCTTCATTGGCGTGTGCTTCGCCATGCTCTTCTGGGCTGGGGTGCGGTGGCAGCTGCTCCTGATGCTCGCGAGCCCGGGGATCAGCCTCATTCTGGCGTTCAGCACCGGCGTCTGGGGCGCGTGGTTCCTGTTGCTGATCGCCCTGGTACTCTGGTACCGCCCGTACCTGGTCGAAGGCGTGGTCGTGGTGGTCGCCAACGTGATCACCGGCGTGGTGGCGCCGCTGCTCTGGGACAAACTCAAGCCGTATCAGCAGAAGCGCCTGCTCGTCTTCCTCGATCCGAATGTCGACAAGAGCGGTTCGGGGTACCACGTCACGCAGTCCAAGGTGGCAATCGGGTCGGGTGGTCTCTTTGGGCAAGGCTACACGCTGGGGAGTCAGAAGCGCCTGCAGTTTCTCCCTGAGCGCCACACCGACTTCATCTTCTCGGTCGTGGGCGAAGAACTCGGGTTCATCGGTGTGTGCGTGGCGTTGGCGCTGTTTCTGGCGCTGCTGCTGCGCAGTACCCGCGTCGCCTCGCGCGCCAGCGACTCGTTCCCCAGTCTCGTGGCCTTCGGCCTGGTGGCGGCGTGGTTCGTGCACGTCATCGTCAACATCGGGATGACGCTCAACCTCATGCCGGTCACCGGCATCCCGCTCCCGTTCTTCAGCTACGGTCCGAGCTTCCTGCTGGTCTCGTGGCTCGCGGTGGCGGTCCTGCTGCGGATTTCCGCCGAAGGTCGCGGGCAGCCCGACGCGATCGAACTCTGAGTCGTCCGCTCCGTACGCGTTCTTCACACGGTTGAGCTCGCTACTCGCCGAGTGACAGACTCGGCTGTGCGCAAGGTCTAGCCTTGGGCGCCTCATCTCCCGATCTTTCGCGCCTATGGCCTGGTTCCGGAAGGAAAAGAAGCCCCGCCAACCGCGTCGCGAACGCCTCGAGATCCCCCCCGATACGTGGGAGAAGTGCGAGGCCTGCGGGCATACCGACATCCGCGACAAATTCTTGCGGAACCTCAACGTGTGCCCGGAGTGCGACTTCCATCGCCGGCTGCGGGCGTGGGATTTCGCGTCGTTCCTGCTCGACGACGGGACACTGAACGAGGTGGGCGGCGAACTGCGGTCGGTGGACCCGCTTGGATTCCCCGACTATCCGTCGCGCCTCAAGAAGGCCCTGACCAATGCCGGCGACACCGACGCCATTCTGACGGTGACGGGATTGCTGGAGGGGATGCCCTGCGGCATCGGCGTCATGGACTTCGCCTTCATGGGTGGGTCGATGGGCTCGGTGGTCGGCGAGAAGATCGCGCGACTCGGCCAGCGGTCGCTCGAGAAGAAGCATCCGCTCGTGATCGTCTCCAGCTCGGGGGGCGCGCGCATGCAGGAGGGCATCCTCTCGCTGATGCAGATGGCCAAGGCCTCCGCCGTCCTGTCGCAGCTCGCCGAGCGTCGCATTCCGTACATCTCGGTGCTGACGAACCCCACGACGGGTGGTGTGAGCGCGAGCTTTGCGATGCTTGGTGACGCCATTCTCGCCGAGCCGGGCGCGGTCATCGGCTTCGCCGGCCCGCGTGTGATCAAGCAGACGCTTGGCCAGGACCTCCCTGAAGGCTTTCAGACGGCGGAGTTCCTCCTCGAAAAGGGGATGGTGGACCGCGTGGTGCACCGGAAGGAGCTGCGCTCGACCCTTTCCCGCTTGCTGCGCCACATGACCGGTCGTCCGGCCGCGGCGGCGCACGCCGAACAGGACAGCTGACCTCCAATCCGCTGGCGCCGCCGGCGGTGACCCCGGCTCCGGCCGGGGTCACTGCAGTTCCGGAGTCGGGTGAGGCCCACGCGGCCTACCACGCCGCCCTTCGGCGCCTGTACGCGCGTACCGGCGGCGCGTGGCGCCTGGGACTCGAGCGCGTCGCCGCCCTGCTCGAACGATTGGGCAATCCACATCGTGCGTACCCGGTCTTCCACGTGGCGGGCACGAACGGGAAGGGGAGCACCTGCGCAACGCTCGATGCCATGCTGCGGGGCGCCGGGCTCCGAGTGGGGCGCTACACCTCGCCGCATCTCGTGGACTTCGCAGAGCGGGTGGTCGTGGACGGTGCGCCCATGTCGCACGACGCCATCACGCGCTGGCTCACGTCGAACGAGCCATTGCTCACCGAACTGGGCGCGACGTTTTTCGAGGCCACCACGGCGATGGCCCTCTCCCATTTTGCTGAAGAATCGGTGGACGTTGCCGTGGTGGAAGTTGGCCTGGGAGGCCGACTTGACGCCACGAATCTCGTGCATCCTCTCAGTGCCGGCGTTACGCAGATCGGCTTCGACCACCAGGAGTTTCTGGGCGAGACCCTCGAGGCAATCGCCGGCGAGAAGGCGGGGATTTACAAGGCGCGGGCCGCCGCCGTGGTCGGTGAAACGGAGCCGACCATTCGCGAGCAGCTGCGAGAACGGGCCGAAGCCGCCGGCGCGACTCCGGTACTCGTCACCGGGCGCGACTGGCAGGTGCGGGACATCGAGGTGCACGCCGCCGGCACCAGCTTCACCCTGGAGGTGGGAGCGTCGACACGGCGACTCACCACGCCCCTGGTGGGACATTTCCAGGCCCACAATGCGGCGGTGGCGCTGGCGATGCTCCGTGCCGCGGGCGGTCGGTGGGCGGCCATTGAGGCGCAGGCCGATACCCTGCTGGGCGGCGTCCGCCTGGCCGGTCGCTTCCACCGGGCGGCGCCGTGGCTCTTTGACGTCGCCCACAATGCGGACGGCGCGGCCACCGTCGTGGCAAACCTGCTCGCGGTCGGCGTGCCGCGCCCGATCACCGCGGTGGTCTGCGTGCTGCGCGACAAGGACTGGCGCGGCATCCTGCAGGCGGTCGCCCGTGCCGCCGAACGCATTGTCGTAACCGTGGCGCCAACCGCGCCGCTGAACCGGATGTGGGATCTCCATGAAGTCGAGGCCTGGTCACGCGAGGCCGGGCTGCCCGTGACACGCATCGACGACTTCACGACCGCACTGGCCGACGCCCGCGCCGAGGCGCACACCGTCCTCGTGACGGGCTCATTCCACACGGTCGGCGATGCGATGGAACGGTTGCAGGTGCATCCGTTGGCTCGGTAGCTTTCGGGATGTCACACAAGCCGCTGCCGGGATTCCGCGACTTCTATCCAGATCAATTCGCCGAGCGAGCCCACATCTTCGATACCTGGCGCCGCGTCGTGCGGCGCTATGCGTTTCAGGAGTACGATGGGCCGCCGCTCGAGCCGCTCGAGCTGTACACGCAGAAGAGCGGCGAGGAGATCGTCACCCAGCTCTACAACTTCGTGGACAAGGGCGACCGCCAGGTCGCCATGCGTCCCGAAATGACGCCGACCTTCGCCCGCATGGTGGGCGCGAAGGCCCAGACGCTCCGCAAGCCGGTGCGCTGGTTCTCGTTGCCACAGCTGTTCCGCTACGAGCGCACGCAGAAGGGTCGGCTTCGCGAGCACTATCAGCTGAACGTCGACATCGTTGGCGAGGCGGATGTGGTCGCCGACGCGGAGCTGCTGAGCATTGCCGTCAACATCATGCAGGCGCTGGGGCTCACGGCCGAGCAGGTGTGGGCGCGGGTCAGCGACCGTCGGCTCCTGAATGGCCTGCTCGATCATCTCGCGATTGGCGATGCGGCACGGCCGGCGGTGTATGCGGTGCTCGACAAGCTCGAGCGGCAGCCGCGCGAGGTCTCGGCGGAGAAGTTGGTCGAGGCGGGGCTCGAGGCGGCGACGGTCGAGACGATCCTTGGCTTCGCGACGCTCGACTTTGCGACGGTGCAGGCGCGGTACGGCGATGCTCCGGCCGTGTCGGAGCACATCGCGCGCTTTGCCCAGTACCTGGCGCATTGTGAGGCGCTGGGCATCGGCGCGTTCCTGCACTTCGATCTCACGATCGTCCGCGGTCTGGCGTACTACACCGGGATCGTGTTCGAGCTGTTCGATCGAGTCGGCGAGTTCCGCGCCATCTGCGGCGGTGGTCGATACGACAACCTGCTCAAGGCGCTGGGCGGCGCGGATCTGCCGGCGCTGGGCTTTGGCATGGGCGACGTGGTGCTCGGCGAACTCCTCCGTGAGCGCGGGTTGATGCCCGCGCCGCCTGCGAGCGTGGGCCTCTGGGTCGCGCAGGCACCGGAGAGCGCCGATGCCCCCGCCGCCATGCTGCGGACCGCCGCGGCGCTGCGAGCCGCCGGGCTCGTGGTGGAATACGCCTTCAAGGCGCAGAAGCTGGACAAGCAGCTCGAGGCCGGCCGGAAGGCCGGCGCGGGCGCCTTCGTGATCGTGGATCCGACGAGCAGCGACGCCATCTGGCGTCTGCGCCGGACGGGCTCCGCCGATCAGCCCTTCACTTCCCTGGACGCCCTCGTGGCGGCCGCTTCAACGCAGACCGGATCCGCCTCATGAGCGACGACAAGAAGCTGACCACCCGCGCCGAGAACTTCAGCGACTGGTACAACGAGCTGGTGCTCCGTGCCGAACTCGCCGACTACTCGCCGGTGCGTGGGTGCATGGTCATCCGCCCGCTCGGGTACGGCATCTGGGAGCGCATGCAGCGCGCGCTCGATGACATGTTCAAGGCCACCGGCCACGTGAACGCGTACTTCCCGCTGTTCATTCCGGAGAGCTTCCTGTCGAAGGAAGCCGAGCACGTCGAAGGCTTCGCGCCCGAATGCGCCGTGGTGACGCATGGCGGTGGCAAGCAGCTCGAGGAGCGCCTCGTGGTGCGCCCCACGTCGGAGACGATCATCTACTCGATGTTCGCCAAGTGGGTGCAGAGCTATCGCGATCTGCCGTTGCTGTACAACCAGTGGGCCAATGTCGTGCGCTGGGAAATGCGCACGCGGCTCTTCCTGCGCACGATGGAGTTTCTCTGGCAAGAAGGCCACACGGCGCACGCCACGCACGACGAGGCCGAGAGCGAGACGCGGCGCATGCTCGGCGTGTATCGCGAGTTCATGGAAGGGTACATGGCCATGCCCGTGATCACCGGGCAGAAGACGGACAGTGAGCGCTTCGCCGGTGCGCTGCGCACGTACGCGTGTGAAGCACTGATGCAGGACAACAAGGCGTTGCAGGCCGGCACCTCGCACAACCTCGGCCAAAACTTCGCCAAGGCGTTCGACCTCAAGTTCCAGAGCGAAGCGGGAGTCGAGGAGTACGCGTGGAACACGTCGTGGGGCGTGTCGACGCGCATGATCGGCGGCCTCGTCATGACGCACGGTGATGATGCGGGGCTGCGCCTGCCGCCCAAGCTCGCCCCGATTCAGATGGTCATCGTCCCAATCTGGAAGACGGATGACGAGCGCGCGGCGACGGTGGAAGCCGCCAAGCGCATTGCCGACGATCTGGGCAGCTTCAAGCGCCCCGATCACGAGCGCATTCGCTGCCATGTGGACGACCGCGTCGGCATCAAGCCGGGCGCCAAGTACTACCACTGGGAGATGCGCGGCATTCCGCTCCGCATGGAGATCGGTCCGCGTGATCTGGCTCAGCAGAGCGGTCTGGTGGTGCGCCGCGACACGCGTGACAAGCGGCCGATGGCGTTCGAGACGCTGCGCGCCGAGCTGCCGGTTCTGCTCGACCAGATTCAGGCGGACATGCTGGCGGCGGCGCGGGCCCGACTCGAGGCGAACAGCATTCGTGAGCGCATTTCCTACGACAAGTTCAAGGAAGTCATGGACGGTCCGGGGGCGTTCGTGTACGCCGGGTGGAATGGCGACCCGACGGTCGAAGCCAAGGTCAAGGAAGAGACGAAGGCCACGATTCGGGTGATCCCCGATGCGGAGTTCCGGTCGCCGACGGCGCCCACGACGTGCATGGTGACGGGTGAACCGGCCAAGTACGAAGTGATCTGGGCACGCTCGTACTGAGCGTGCGCGTGTCACCAGCTCTCTCGGAAACGACGGACGGATTCTCTCGGATCGGGGGCGTGCTGCAGGCCGAAGGCGTGCCCCTGACCGCGCTGGCGGCCGCGGTCGGCACCCCCGCCTACGTCTACAGCGCGAACACCATTCGCGCCCGCTACGCGCGCCTGCACGAGGCCTTCGCCGGTGTGCCGCACCGCATTCATTTCGCGGTGAAGGCCAACTCGAACCTCGCCGTCCTCTCGCTGCTGCAGTCGATTGGCGCGGGCGTGGACATCGTCTCCGGTGGTGAGCTGTATCGCGCGCAGCTCGCCGGTTTTTCCGGCGCCGACGTGGTCTTCAGCGGTGTGGGCAAGACCGTGCGGGAGATCGAGCAGGCGCTGGACGCGGGCGTGCTGCTCATCAACGTCGAGTCGGAAGCCGAGCTGCTGACGATCGACGCCGTGGCCGCCCGCAAGGGCGTCGTGGCTCCGATCGCATTGCGGGTGAATCCCGAAGTCACGGTGGACACGCCGCACGAGTACATCAAGACCGGTGAGAAGGGTGGCAAGTTCGGGATTCCGCGTGATGATGTTTCGCGGCTCGTCTCGTTCATCACGACGCTCCCGCATCTCGCGCTGCGCGGCCTTGGCATGCATCTCGGCTCGCAGATCAACAACGCGGATCCGTTGCGCGACGCGTTGCCGCGGTTGGTGGCGGCGCTGGCGCACGCGCGCAGCGAGGGACACGACATCCGCTACATGGACGTTGGTGGCGGCTTGTCGGTGCCGTATGAGCCGCACGAACGTGACGCCGACGTGGAGGACTACGCCGCGCTCGTGAAGACTGCCCAGGCCGAGACCGGATTGTCGCTGGTGCTCGAGCCGGGTCGGTTCCTGGTGGCCGAGTCGGGCGTCCTGCTCACCGAGGTCCTCTATCGCAAACACGCGAACGGGAAGGATTTCATCGTGACCGATGCCGGCATGAATGATCTGATCCGGCCCTCGCTGTATCGCGCGTATCACGCGATCGAAGCCGTGGTCGAGACGGAGGCGCAGACCACGGCCGATGTCGTCGGACCGATCTGCGAGTCGGGCGACTTCTTTGCGAAGGGGCGTGCGATGCCGGACGTGCCGGCCGGGCAGTTCCTCGCGGTGCGGACCGCCGGCGCCTACAGCTTTTCGATGTCCAGCAACTACAACTCACGTCCCCGGCCCGTTGAGGTCCTGGTGGATGGGCCGCGCTACGCGGTCATCACCGAGCGGGAGCAGTACTCAGACCTCGTCCGCCTCGAGCGGGCGCACCCGGAGTGGAGAAACAGCTGATGCGCGTCGGCCTGTTGTCGGATACCCATGATCGCGTACCGGCGGTACGCGCCCTGCTCGAACAGATGGTCGCGGGCGGCGTGTCGCTCGTGATGCATGCTGGTGACTACTGCTCGCCATTCTCGCTGCAGCCCTTTCACGATCTCTCCCTGCCGCTACTCGGCGTGTTCGGACGCAACGATGGCGATCGCGATGCCCTGCAGGCCGCGGCCAAGCTCGGCTTCGGCGCGCTCGAGCTCTACGAGAGCCCGCACAGCTTCGAGATCGGCGGCAAGAACGTGCTGCTGATTCACGATCTCGCCGACGTGCATCAGCGCTCCATCGACGGGCACGAGGTGATCATTCACGGCTTCACGCACATCCCGGAGATGAAGTCCCGTGGCGATTCGCTGCTGGTGAATCCCGGTGAGGCATGTGGGTGGCTGCACGGCGCGCCGACTGGCGCGATACTCGACCTGGAGACCAAGGCGGTAGAGTTCCTCAAGCTCACCGGCCCGGAGTGGAAGAACTGATGCAGAATCCGACGACCAGCCGCATCCTCATTCTGGACTGCGGGTCGCAGTTCACGCAGCTCATCGCCCGCCGCGTCCGCGAGGCACGCGTCTACTCCGAAATTCATCCGCCGACCCAATCGCTCGAGTGGATCCGGGCCTGGAAGCCCACCGGCATCATTCTGTCCGGTGGCCCGAGCTCGGTGACCGACGAGGGGGCGCCGACGGTGTCGCGCGAGCTGCTCGACATCGCGCCGGTGCTGGGCGTGTGTTACGGCATGCAGCTGATCGCCCATCTCGAGGGGGGCGCGGTGGTCGGCGCAGGTCGCCGGGAGTACGGGCGCGCCGAGGTGACCGTCGATGAGTCGGCCGGGCTCTTTGCCGGCTTCGGCGCCGGAGAGAAGACCACGGTGTGGATGAGTCATGGCGATCACGTGGAGCAGGTGCCGCCGGGTTACGTGGCCACGGCGCACAGCGGCCACACGTGCGCGGGCTTCCGTCACGCGACCAAGCCGATTCACGCCATTCAGTTCCACTCGGAAGTGCACCACACGGTACGCGGCGCCGAGATCATTCAGAACTTCCTGTTCGGCGTCTGTCACTGCACGCCCGATTGGACGCCGGGCCACTTCATCGACATGGAAGTGGAGAAGATCCGCGCGCTGGTGGGTGACAAGCAGGTGATCTGTGGTCTCTCCGGCGGCGTGGATTCGAGCGTTGCCGCCGCGCTGGTACACAAGGCGATCGGCGATCAGCTCACCTGCATCTTCGTGGACACGGGGCTGCTGCGCCTCCATGAGCGCGAGCAGGTGGAGCGCACGATGGGTGAGCATCTCGGCATTCGCCTGATCACCGTGCGGGCCGAAGACCGGTTCCTCTCGGCGCTCGCCGGCGTGGGTGAGCCGGAGCGGAAGCGCAAGATCATCGGAGAGCACTTCATCCGTGTCTTCGAAGCGGCCTCGGCCGATGCGGGCAAGGATGCCGCGTTCCTGGTGCAGGGCACACTGTATCCCGACGTCATCGAGTCGGTGAGTGCGAAGGGCGGCCCGTCGGCGACGATCAAGACGCACCACAACGTGGGCGGCCTGCCGAAGGACATGAAGTTCCAGCTGATCGAGCCGCTGCGAGAGCTGTTCAAGGACGAAGTCCGCAACGTGGGTCGAGAGCTCGGCCTGCCCGAGGAAATGGTTGGCCGTCATCCGTTCCCGGGACCGGGGCTCGCCATTCGGGTGCTCGGCGAGGTGACGCCGCACGCGCTCGACATCCTGCGCCGTGCCGACGCGATCTATCTCGAGGAGATCCGCGCGGCTGGCCTCTATCCGGAGATCTGGCAGGCGTTCGCGGTGTTCCTGCCGGTACGCTCGGTGGGCGTGATGGGCGACGGCCGAACGTACGAACATGTGATTGCCTTGCGCGCGGTCACCAGCACCGATGGCATGACGGCCGACTGGTACAACTTTCCGCACGAGGTGCTGGCGCGCATTTCGAATCGCATCATCAACGAAGTCGATGGTGTGAATCGCGTCGTGTACGACATCAGCTCCAAGCCCCCCGCCACCATCGAGTGGGAGTAACGTCGATGCTGCGCCTGCGTGTCCTTGCCGCGCTTCTGGCGGTTCTGAGTGTTGGGTCGCTCGTGCCGCCGTCGGCGGCCGAGGCGCAGGGCGGGGCCACACGCCCCGGGGCCGGGCGCACGACCGCCCAGCATGGCGTGCGTCCGCGTCGCCTCGTCATCCGGGGGGCGATGGTCATCGAAGGGAACGGCACGCCGGCGGAGGGGCCCAAGGACATCGTCCTCGAAGGCAACCGCATCGTGGATATCGTCGCCCTCGATCCGGTCGCGATGCGCGACGGCACGGCACGTCGTCCGGCCGGCGACGTGGAGATCGATGCGACCGGCAAGTATGTCGTGCCGGGACTGATCAACATCCACGGCCACGTGCAGGATGAGCGAGGAGGGATCGCGCAGCCCCTCGAGTATCAGATGAAGCTGTGGCTCGGCATGGGCATCACCACAGTGCGCGATGTCTCGAGCGAAACGGCGAAGACGCTGCAATTGCGGGCGAAGAGCGCCGCGAACGAGATCATCGCGCCGCGTCTGTACGTGTATGCGCGCTACGCCTATATGCCGGTACCGCGCAACGAACAGGAAGCGCGCCAGCGCGTGCGCGACCTCAAGGCCATGGGCGTGGACGGGCTCAAGCTCTTCGGGATGGACAAGGATGTGTACGCCCCCGTGATCGACGAGGCCCGCAAGCTTGGCCTGGGGACGGCACATCACATGGCCGTGGATGAAACCAACGCGCTCGATGCGGCAGCCGCCGGACTCACCAGCATCGAACACTGGTACGGCGTCCCGGACGCCGCGATTCCTGATGGGGCACAGCACTTCCCATCGAACTTCAACTACGCCGACGAAGGGATGCGATTCCGGTGGGCGGGGCGCCTCTGGCGCGAGGCCGACCCGCGCAAGCTGCAGGACGTCCTGCAGGCAATGGTGAAGGCCAAGGTCGCGTGGAATCCGACGCTCGAGATCTACGAGGCGAGCCGGGACCTGCAGCGCGCCGAAACGCAGCCGTGGTTCAACGAGTATCTCCACCCGACGCTCGACAAGTACTTCAAGCCGAACGCGGCGAATCATGGTTCGTATTTCGCCAACTGGAGCAGCACCGACGAGGCGTACTGGAAGGAGAACTATCGCATCTGGTTCCAGGCCGTCCGCGATTTCGAGCGCATGGGTGGCGTGATCGGTGCCGGTGAAGACGCGGGCTTCATCTACCAGATCTACGGCTTCGGCCTGATTCGTGAACTCGAGCTGCATCAGGAAGCCGGCTTCCAGCCCATCAAGGCGCTGCAGCATGTCACCGCGAACAATGCGCAGATCCTTGGCGAAGGATCGCGTCTTGGCCGCGTGCGTCCCGGCTATCTGGCCGATCTCGCGATCGTGAATGGCAATCCGCTCGAGGATCTGAAGGTGTTTTATCCGCCGCGCGCCGACGCGGCGGCAGGCCCGGGCGGCGGCGTGGTGTGGACCATCAAGGACGGCGTGCCCTACGACGCGCAGCGATTGCTCAGCGACGTGCGTGACATGGTCCGCACCGCCAAGAAGCGCTAGGCCGTAGAGCCGATGAGCGCACGGGACTGGCAGCGCGACCTGCGGGAGATGATGCAGGTCGCGCTGCCCATCGTCCTCATCAACCTGGGCATCCAGGCCATGGGGGTGGTCGACACGCTCATGGTCGGCCGTTTGGGCGGCGCGGCGATCGCGGCCGTGGCCCTCGGCAACTTCTATTTCTTCAACGTGAGCGTGTTCGGGATCGGGGTGCTGTTCGCCATCGATCCCGTGGTCGCGCAAGCGGTCGGGGCGGGTGATCACGCCGCGGTGGCGCGCGGTGTTCAACGTGGCTTCGCGCTCGCACTCCTGATTTCGGCCGTCGTGATGTTGGTGCTGACACCCGGCGAGGCGATCCTGCACGCCCTTGATCAGCCGGCCGATGTCGTGGCACAGACGGCCGTGTACGCCCGGCGACGGGCGCTTGGGGCGATTCCGTTCTTCGCCTTCGCGGTGATGCGCCAGACGCTGCAGGCGCTGGGGCCGGTGCGCCCCATTCTGTTCGCGGCGCTCGTCGCGAATCTGGTGAACGCCATCGCGAACTGGATGCTGGTCTTTGGCAACGGCGGCGCCCCGGCGCTGGGAGTGGCCGGTTCAGGCATCGCCACCGCGATCTCGATGTGGGTGATGGCGTTCGTCCTGCTGGCGGTGGCGTGGCCCGTGTTGCGCCCCACGATCGTACCCTGGCGTGCGGACTCGCTCACCTGGGCGCCGCTCGGGCGCATGCTGCGCATCGGGGTGCCCATCGGCATTCAGTGGTTCTTCGAGAGCTTCGCCTTCGGCCTCACGGCGCTGTTCATGGGGTGGATGGGTACGGCCTCACTCGCGGGGCACGAGATCGCGCTCAACATGGCCGCCTTCACGTTCATGGTGCCCCTGGGCATCTCGGGTGCGGCGGCGGCGGTGGTGGGGCGCGCCATCGGACGCGGCGACATGGCGGCCGCACGCCGCGATGCGTTCGCCGCGATCGTCTGCGGCGGTGGTGTCATGTGCGTCAGTGCCGTGGTGTTCATCACTGCACCGAACACGCTCGCTTCGCTGTACACGACGGAAGCGGCGACGTTCGCGGTCGCGACGAGTCTGATCCCGCTGGCCGGCTGGTTTCAGGTGTTCGACGGACTCCAGGCCGTCACGAGCGGCGTGCTGCGGGGCACGGGGGATACGCGCGTGCCAGCGATCCTGCACATGGTGGCCTTCTGGGGCGTGGGTATCCCGCTCGGCTGGTGGCTCGGGTTTCACACGAGCCTGCGCGAGCGGGGCCTCTGGCTGGGCCTGGTGGCCGGGCTCGCGGCCGCCGCATTGCTGCAGAGCGGCCGCGTGTTACGACGACTCCGCGGCGATATCGCGCGCGTCGTCGTCGATCACTGATTACACGCGCTTCTCTTCGAGCAGCGCCATGAACTCGGCGGCCGTCGACAGCTCCAGCAGACGCCCCGGCACGTCGCTCTCCTTGCTGAACTGCGCGATCTTGCCGAGCACCGGGAGGTACTGGTTCGAGACCTCGAGCGGCGGCGCCACGATCAGGAAGAAGAAGTTGACGGGCTTGTCGTCGATGGCCTTGAAGTCAACGCCGTCCTTCTTGCGGCCGAACGCCACGCGCAAGCGGTTGACGACGAGCGAACGGCAATGCGGGATCGCGATGCCGCGGCCAATCCCGGTCGAGCCGAGATTTTCACGCCGCTTCAGCATCTTGAACAGCATGCCTTCGGACTTCTCGTCGAGCTTGAGCAGCCCGATGAGTTCCTTGAGAATTTCGTCCTTGGTCGTGCCCTGGAGCTCGAGCTGGACGGCGTCTTCGGAGAAGAATTCGCGCAGTTCCATAGCCCGGTAACATACCCACGAACCGCCGGGAGTCAAACCGCCGCGTTGCCGGGCTCTCCGGGGGTGGCTAGCTTTAACTGCATGTCCCGTAAGGTCTTTCCTTTCGCCGTGCCCAATCCGGTGCCGTTGTATCTGGCGCCGATGGCCGGCGTGTCCGAATCCCCGTTCCGGCGCCTGTGTCACGCGCACGGCGCCGATGTGGTGGTGACGGAGTTTCTGTCGGCCGAAGGGATTCGCCGGGAGAACGTGGCGACCATCAGCAAACTGCGCTTCGCGCCCGAGGAGCGCCCCATTGGGGTGCAGATCTTTGGGGCCGAGCCGGCCGCGATGGCCGATGCGGCCGCAATGGTCACTGACCTGTTCATGCCCGACTTCGTGGACATCAACTTCGGGTGCCCGGTCAAGAAGGTCGTGCGTCGCAACGGGGGGTCAGGGTGCCTGAAGGATCTCGACCTTGTGCAGGAGATCATCCGTGCGGTCGTGAAGTCCACGCACCTGCCGGTCACGGTCAAGACGCGCAGCGGATGGAACGAGCAGATGCGCGATCCAGTCGGGATTGCGCTGCGCATGCAGGACGCCGGTGCGAAGGTGTTCACCCTGCACGCGCGCACGCGCACGCAGATGTACACCGGCATGGCGAACTGGGATGAGATCGCGCAAGTCGCCGAGGCGCTGGAGATCCCCGTGCTCGGCAACGGGGACATCAAGACCGCGCACGATGCGAAGCGCATGCTCGACCATACGAAGGCCGATGGCATCATGATCGGCCGGGGGAGCTACGGCCAGCCCTGGGTGTTCCGCCAGGCGCGCGCGCTCATCAACGGCGAACCGATGCCCGAAACGCCAGGCGTCCAGGAGCGCTTCGCCATCGCGCTCTCGCACGCGCGCATGGTGCAGGAGTACGAGGCGGACCCGATCGGCGCCGCGATCGAGTTCCGCAAGCATCTCGGCTGGTACGTGAAGGGGCTCCCCAACTCGGCCGAACTGCGCGCGAAGCTGCACCAGGTGCGTGACTTCGCCGAGGTGGAGCAGATCTTCGCGACCTATCTGGCGTTCTACGACGACTACGTCGCGCGCGGTGTGAAGGCCGATGACCCGGATGTGTCCTCGCTTTCGTGCGAGGCGGCCTGACCGCCCGGAGTTGCCGGAACCGTCGACTCTCGTGTAGTGTAGGAGGCAGGACCGGCGTTGTTGGCCGGGCAGGACCGTTCGAACCGGGGGTGACTGGCTTCGACGGGGTTGGTGAATCTCTGGTAGCGTGCCCAGGTCCTCGAGCACCTGGTAAAACACTCGGGAAAATCACAATCGCGAACAACAACCTCGCGCTCGCTGCCTAACCTTCGGGTTACGTAGCAGTGCTCACGCGGCAGCCCGCCCGGGGCGGCACGTGAGTATCGCAAATCTGGGCTAGTCTCGGCGTGCGCCTTCCGCGCCGAGGCGAAACTTTAGAAGGCTTGTCCTGAGGTGGGCTTCCCACTGGCCAGCCGATGGAGACCTCAATCAGGGGGATACGCACGTAGAAGCTGGGGTGGATCTAGTCTCGGACAGGGGTTCGATTCCCCTCACCTCCACTCAGCACAAAGGGCCCGCTTCGGCGGGCTCTTTGTCGTTGCGGGTGGCGGCTGATCAGTTCGTGGCCTTGGCCTCGGCCAGCGCCGCGTGGGCCGCCGCGAGTCGCGCGACCGGCACGCGGAACGGCGAGCAGGACACGTAGTCGAGACCGGCACTGTGGCAGAACGCCACCGACTTCGGGTCGCCACCATGCTCACCGCAGATCCCGACCTTGAGCCCGGGGCGCGTTTCGCGACCATCGCGCACCGCCCACTTCACCAGTTTGCCCACGCCCTTGGCATCGAGCACCTGGAAGGGGTCTTCCGGATAGATCCCGCTTTCGACGTACCGTGGCAGGAAGCGTCCGGCGTCATCGCGACTGAGCCCGAAGGTGGTCTGCGTAAGATCGTTGGTGCCGAAGGAGAAGAAGTCCGCCGCCGTGGCGATCTCGTCGGCGGTGAGCGCGGCGCGGGGCAGTTCGATCATCGTGCCGATCATGTAGTCGAGACGCTCACCCATCACGCCCATCACCTGATCGGCCGCCCGCTCGATGATCGCACGCTGATGGCGCAGTTCCGCCACGTCGGAGACGAGCGGTACCATGATTTCGGGACGCACATCGATTCCGCGACGATGCGCCCGCACGGCCGCCTCGAAGATGGCCCGGGCCTGCATCTCGGTGATTTCGGGATAGACGATGCCGAGACGACAGCCACGGTGTCCGAGCATCGGATTGGTTTCGCGCAACGCGGACACAATGCGATTGAGATCCTGCCGGCTCAAACCGAGCGACGCGGCCAACAGCGACGATTCTTCGCCGCCATGCGGGAGGAACTCGTGCAGCGGCGGATCGAGGAGTCGAATGGTGACGGGCAGGCCGTCCATCGCGGCAAAGATGCCTTCGAAGTCGGCGCGTTGCATCGGGAGCAACTTGTCGAGGGCCCGTCGCCGCCCCGCTTCATCGCGCGCCACGATCATCTCGCGCATGGCGGTGATGCGGTCGCCTTCGAAAAACATGTGCTCAGTTCGGCAGAGCCCGATGCCCTCGGCACCGAAGTTTCGCGCCACGCGCGCATCGCGCGGCGTGTCGGCGTTGGCGCGCACGCGAAGCCGCCGGTGACCGTCGGCCCACGCCATCAGCTTGGCGAACCCCTGATAGGTGGGGGCTTCGGACGGCGACATCGCCCCATTGATGACGCGCATGACTTCGCTGGGCTGCGTGGGCAGGTCGCCCGCAAAAACGCGACCCGTGCCGCCATCGAGGGTGAGCCAATCGCCCTCGTTGATGAGGGCATCACCCACGCGCATGCTGCGCCCTTCGTGCCCGATATCGAGCGCCGTGCATCCCACGATGGCGCACTTCCCCATGCCGCGCGCCACGACGGCCGCGTGGCTGGTCATGCCGCCACGTGCGGTGAGCACGGCGCGCGCCGCGACGATGCCGTGGAAATCTTCGGGCGTGGTTTCCTCGCGAACGAGGATCACCTGTTCACCCGCCTGATTGCGACGCTCGGCCACATCCGGATCGAAGACGACCACCCCGCTCGCGGCCCCTGGGCTCGCGGGGAGTCCCACCGCGATCGGCGTGGCCTGCGAGGTCGTCGCGATGACCCGGTGCAAGAGTTGATCGAGCTGGCTGGGCTGCAGCCGCAGCACGGCGTCGGTCTCGGAGATGAGCCCTTCCTGCACCATCTCGAGGGCGATGCGCAGCGCGGCCGTTGTGGTGCGCTTGCCCGTGCGCGTCTGCAGGAGATAGAGCGTCCCACGCTCCACCGTGAACTCGATGTCCTGCATGTCGCGGAAGTGCCGCTCGAGACGCGCCTGCGTGTCGAGCAGCTGTTCGTACGCGCCGGGGAGCTGCTGCGCCATCTCGTCGATGTGCAGCGGCGTGCGAATGCCGGCCACGACATCCTCGCCCTGCGCGTTGACGAGGAATTCGCCGTAGAAGCGACGCTCGCCCGTGCTCGGGTCGCGAGTGAAGGCCACGCCCGTGCCGGAATCACTGCCCATGTTGCCGAACACCATGGACACGATGTTGACGCCCGTACCCAACGTGTGCGGGATGCCGTTCACCTTGCGGTAGTCGACCGCCTTCTTGAGCGTCCAGCTCTTCCACACCGCCTCGATCGCGCCCCACAGCTGCACCTGCGGGTCCATCGGGAACGGGGCGCCGGTCGTGGCCTTCACCAACGCCAGATACTCCTTCACGAGCTGCTGCAGCGCTTCCGCCGGCAGCTCGCTGTCGTTCGCGACCTCGTTCGTGATCCGCTTGGTGGCCAGCAGCTGTTCGAACTTGCTGATCGGTACCCCAAGCACGACGTCGGCGTACATCTGGACGAACCGCCGATAGGAGTCGTACGCGAAGCGCGGATTCCCGCTGTTCCTCGCGAGCCCCTCGACGGTGTCGTCGTTGAGGCCGAGATTGAGGATCGTCTCCATCATGCCGGGCATGCTCACGGCAGCGCCAGAGCGCACGGACACCAGCAGCGGATTCGCCGGATCGCCGAAGCGCTTGGCGGCGACCTCCTGCAGCGTGACGAGCGCCGCGTCGACCTCGGCGCGGAGCGCGTCCGCGATGCCGCCGTGCTCGAGGTACTCCACACAGGATTGCGCGGCGATGGTGAACCCCGGCGGCACCGGCACGCCGAGGTTCGTCATCTCCGCGAGATTGGCGCCCTTTCCCCCGAGCACCGTCTTCATCTCCCGCGTACCGTCTGCCTTTCCGTTGCCGAAGAAGTATACGGAGCGAGTCACGGGGGCATCTCCAATGAGGCGGGGCGAGCCGCCGGCGTTCAGCCGACGGCGAGCGGAAGCGGAATGCCGCCTCCGGCACGAAGCAATTCCGCGTCGACGGGCGTCGCCGTGGGATAGCGGCCGGAGAAGCAGGCGTGGCAATATCCCCCCGGTCCATCCGGCATCGACTCCAGCATGCCGTCGATCGAGAGGTATCCGAGGGAGTCAACGCCCAAATGACGCACGAGTTCCTCGTGGGTCATCTGGGCCGCGATCAGTTCGGTCTTGCGGGGCGTATCGATCCCATAGTAGCACGGGCTGATGATCGGCGCGCTGGACACGCGCATATGCACTTCCCGCGCCCCAGCGGCCCGGACGAGCGACACGAGGCCCTTCGTGGTCGTGCCGCGCACGATCGAGTCGTCCACCATCACGACGCTCTTGCCCTCGATGAGCTCGCGCACGGGGTTGTACTTGACCTTCACCTTGGCGTTGCGCCCCGACTGCGTCGGTTGGATGAAGGTGCGGCCCACGTAGTGATTGCGAATGAGCGCCAGCTCGTACGGCACGCCGCTCTCCTCCGCGAAGCCCAATGCGGCCGAGTTGGACGAGTCCGGCACCGCGAAGACGACTTCAGCGCCCGGTGCCGGACACTCGCGGGCGAGTTGGCGACCCAACGCGCGCCGTGACCGGTCTACCGACCCGCCAAAGACTTTGCTGTCCGGTCGGGCGAAGTAGACATGCTCGAACACGCAGCGATTCAGCGGCGCCGCCGGCAGCACCTTCATGGACCGCAAGCCGAGATCGTCCACGGCGACGATCTCTCCCGGTTCGATCTCGCGTTCGAGCGTGGCCCCCACGATGTCCAGCGCACACGTCTCGGACGCGAACACGATGGTGTCACCCAGGCGGCCCATCGCGAGCGGGCGCCAGCCATGCGGGTCCCGGGCAACGATGACGGTTTCGCCCAACACGACCAGAAGGCAGTAGGCCCCCTCGACGCCCGCAAGCGCCCGGGCCACCCGCTCCTCCGGGGAGTTGCCATACGCACGGGCAATGCGATGCACGATGACTTCGGAGTCCATCGTGCTGGCGAAGATCGCACCGTTGTCCTCGAGCTCGCGCCGCAATTCCACCGCGTTGGTGAGATTGCCGTTGTGCGCCAGGGCGATGTGACCCTGTCGCACGCGCGCCAGAATGGGCTGGGCGTTCTCGATGGCCGAGGAGCCGGCCGTGCTGTAGCGCGTATGACCAATCGCGATGGGGCCGGTCAGCATGTCCATGTCGGATTCACTGAAACCCTCCGACACGAGGCCCATGGCGCGACTTGCGCGCGCCACGCCGCCCTCGCTCACCGCAACGATTCCCGATGACTCCTGGCCGCGGTGCTGCAGCGAATACAAGCCGAGCTGCGTGAGCGCGGCCGCATCCGTGTGCCCGTAGACGCCAAAGATCCCACACATGGAGATAACTCCCGATCAGTCGTTGGAAGGGGCGTGCGAGGCCGACACCGCGTGCTCGGCCGGCGTATCGCCGTCCATCGCCACCGGGATCGCCTCGTGGAACGCCTTCGCGAGCCACGCCACGGGAGCCGTGAACGTGTCGTCCGAAATCGTCACCCGTGCGCCGTCCTCGGCGCCCGTGACGCGCCCGATGACCCGGGCGGGTACACCATGCTGCTTCGCGATCTCGAGCACCGTCGCGCTGTTCGCGGTCGACACCACCACGCGGCCATGCGCTTCGCCGAAGAGCAGCGCGCGATGGGGCAGGGTGGCCCATGCCGAGAGATCGACGGTGAAGCCCAGCAACTTCTCCCGATCGAGGATGGCGCATTCGGCCAGCGCGACCGCCAGCCCACCATCGCTGCAATCGTGCGCCGAACGCACGGCGCCCGCCTTGATCGCGACCAGCAGCGCGTCGATCAGTGCGCGCTCCTTCGTGGGATCGCACACCGGCGGCTCGCCGATGGTGAGGCCGTGCAAGGCCAGCAGATATTCGCTGGCGCCAAGTTCCGCGGTGTTCTCACCGAGCAGCACGATCTCGTCGCCCTCCTGCTGGAAGCCGCTGGGTGTGACGTGCGCCATCGACTCGATGAGCCCCACCATGCCGATGGTGGGCGTCGGATGAATCGCGCCTTGGGGGTTCTCGTTGTACAGCGACACGTTCCCGCCGGTCACCGGCGATTCGAGCACCGTGCACGCCTCACCCATCCCCGCGATGGCTTCGCTGAGCTGGAAGTACACCTCGGGCTTCTTCGGGTTGCCGAAGTTGAGGTTGTTCGTGATCGCCTTCGGCCGGGCGCCAGTGCACGCGACATTGCGGGCGGCCTCGCATACGGCGGCCCGTCCGCCATTACGGGGGGACAGCGCCACGTGACGGCCATTGCCGTCGATGCAAAGCGCGATGGCCTTGTCGGTGCCACGCAGGCGCACGACGGCGGCGTCGCTTCCCGGGCCGCGCACCGTGCTCGTGCGCACCGTGGAGTCGTACTGCTGCCAGACCCAGCGCTTGCTCGCGATGGTGGGCGACGACAGGAGACGCTCGAGTGTCCAGCTGTGATCACGCTCCTCAGGGAGCGGGATCACCGCCTGTGGATCGCGATGACGCGCGGCCTTGAGCACTTCGCTTTCCCTGGGCTCGAGCACGTACTGCGGACACTCGGTGACGAGGCGTGAGCCGGGGAACTCGGCCACGATCTTCTCGCCTTCGGTGACGCGGTAGACGGGCTCGGCGATGACCTCGCCGATGACCGCCGCTTCGAGGTCCCACTTGGCCAAGATGGCGCGCACATCGTCTTCATGACCCTGCTTGGCCACGACGAGCATGCGCTCCTGCGATTCGGACAGGAGGATTTCGTAGGGTGTCATCCCCTGTTCACGGACCGGCACCTTGGTCACGTCGATCGTGACGCCCACGTCTCCGCGCTCGGCCATCTCGGCCGACGAGGAGGTGAGGCCGGCCGCACCCATGTCCTGAATGGCCACGATGTGGCCGCTGCGAATGAGTTCGAGCGAGGCTTCGAGAAGCAGCTTCTCGGTGAAGGGGTCGCCGACCTGCACCATGGGACGCTTCGCATCGCTCGCTTCCGAGAGATCTTCCGACGCGAACGAGGCGCCGTGAATACCGTCACGTCCCGTGCGTGCACCCACCGCCATGATCGGATTGCCGACGCCGCTCGCGACCGCGCGCATCAACTCGTCCTCGCGCATCAGTCCCACGCACATCGCATTGACGAGCGGATTGCCCTCGTACGACGGGTCGAAGACCACTTCGCCGCCCACGGTCGGCACGCCAACGCAATTGCCGTAGTCGCCGATCCCCTTCACCACGCCGGAGAAGAGCCAGCGCACGCGCGGCGACGTCAGCGGACCGAAGCGCAGCGAGTTGAGCAGCGCGATGGGGCGCGCCCCCATGGTGAACACGTCGCGCAGGATACCGCCGACGCCGGTGGCTGCGCCCTGATACGGCTCCACCGCGGACGGGTGATTGTGCGACTCGATCTTGAACGCCACGGCCCAGCCATCGCCAACGGAAATGACGCCGGCGTTTTCCCCAGGTCCCTGCAGCACCCAGGGTGCCCTGGTGGGGAGCGTCTTGAGCATGGGGCGCGAGTGCTTGTAGGAGCAGTGCTCGCTCCAGAGGGCGCTTACCACGCCGATCTCGGTGAACGTGGGCGTACGCCCCAACATGTTCACGAGACGCTCGTACTCGAACTCGGTGATGCCGTGCTCGGCGACGAGCGCGGGCGTGATGACCGGATCGCCCGGTCGGGTTTCCACGCGGGACGAAGTGGGAACCGTCGAACTCATGCCTCAGCTCCGGCCAGCAGGGTGTCGAGAATGGATGCGAAGAGTGGGGCGCCGTCGACCGAGCCGAGCGCCGGCTCGAGCGCGCGCTCGGGATGGGGCATCATCCCCAACACATTGCCCGCCGCATTGGTGATGCCGGCAATGTTGCGCTGGGATCCGTTCGGATTGGCCGCAGCGGTTGCTTCGCCATGGGCGTCGACGTAGCGGAACACGACATGCCCGTCACCCTCGAGGCGTGCAAGCGTGTCGGCGTCCGCCGTGTAGCGGCCGTCGCCGTGCGCCACGGGAATGGAAATCCGCTGCCCCAGGTGATACTGGCTGGTGAACTTCGTTGCGATCGTCTCCACGCGCAGCGTCACTGGCGCGCTCACGAAGCGCAGGCTCGCGTTCCGCAGCAGCGCGCCTGGGAGCAGCCCCGCCTCGCACGCGATCTGAAACCCGTTGCAGATGCCCAGGACGAGGCCACCCTTCCTGGCATGCGCCACGACCTCCTGCATGATGGGCGAAAAGCGCGCGATGGCGCCGGCGCGGAGATAGTCGCCATAGCTGAAGCCGCCGGGCAGAATGACGAGATCCACGCCCTGCAGATCGTGATCCTTGTGCCAGAGGTACACGGCCTCCTGCCCGAGGTGATCGGCAATCGCATGCAGCGCGTCCTCGTCGCAATTCGAGCCGGGGAAGCGAACGATACCGGCCTTCACGCGCGCTCCACGCTGGCGATGTCGAAGTCTTCCGTCACCGGATTGGCGAGGAGCTTCTCGCACATCGCCTTGATGTTCGCCTTCGCCGCGTCGGGCGAGTCGGCCTGCGTCTCCACGATCACGTACCGGCCGACGCTAACGTCACCGACGTCGGCAAAGCCCAGCGAGTGCAGGGCGTCGGCGACCGCCTTGCCCTGCGGATCGAGGATGCCACGGCGCGGCACGATGTGGACGGCGCAACGAAAACGGGTCATGCGGGCGATTCCTCGCGACCGGTGGCGGGACCGGATTGTGGGCGGTTCGAACGGCGGCGCTTGCGTCGACGCCGAGGAGGTTCGGGTTCGTCGTACTCCTCGTCGTCACCGTCGCCGTGATCATCACGGCCCGGCAGTCGATCGAGGAGTCCAAGAAACACCGTGCGCAGGATGCCATACAGGACATACGCCATCAGCGCGGGAAAGAAGAACTTCTTGGGCAGGAAGATCACGCCCACGAACGTTCCGACGACCAGCAGAAAGCCGAGGATCCCCTTGAGCGTGCGGAAGTTCACGGTGGGGACCTTGGCGTACTGCACGTTGCTGATCATCAGCATGCCGAGCCCCATGATGACCCACCGCAGCATCTGGTGCCACGGCAAGTCGCCGATGATGGTCTCGGTGTAGAGCGGCGTCTGGCTGAACCAGTAGTACGTGGCCAGCGTCATCCCCGCCGCGGGGCTCGGGAGACCGGTGAAGTGCGACACCTTGCGACCGGCCTGCTCCACGTTGAAGCGCGCCAGACGCATGACAGCGCATGCCGTGAAGAAGAAGCAGAACACCCACTCCCAGCGGGTGCTCTGAAACACGGCGAAGTACATGATGAGCGCCGGCGCGGTGCCGAACGAGATCGCATCCACCAGCGAGTCGAGCTCCTCGCCGAAGCGGGAGCCGGACTTGGTCGCGCGTGCGATGCGGCCGTCCAGCGTATCGGCGATCGCGCCGAACACGATGAAGCGCGCCGCGGCGTCGAAATCGCCGCGCGACGCCGAGACCACGGCGAAGATGCCGAAGAAGAGATTGGCGAGCGTGAAGCCGTTGGGCAGCGCCACCGCCGCGCGCTGCCGATAGCGCCGCGGTCGTTCCGGGGCGTCGAGGCCGGGGCGCGCGTCGGGTCGGCTCATCACTCAGCCGGTGGGGAGATCGGCAATGATCGTCTGCCCAGCGGAGGTGCGTTGTCCCACGGCGACGCGCAAGCGCGCATCGGGCGGGAGGAAGACATCCACGCGCGAGCCGAAGCGGATGAGTCCCATGCGTTCTCCCTGGACGGCAGCATCGCCCTTCGCCGAATCGGTGATGATGCGGCGCGCAACGAGGCCGGCGATCTGGCGCACCAGAATGCGATGCCGTGACGTCACGATACCGACGGACGCCTGTTCGTTCTCGACGCTCGACGCTTCCGTCACCGCATTGAGGAACTTGCCGGCCTTGTGCACCACGTATTCCACGCGGCCGTTGACCGGATAGCGATT
>JBDHVK010000010.1:0-57763 GCA_039809645.1 Gemmatimonas sp. | reverse complement strand
CCCCGGGACCGGCTCGCTGCCGATTGAATTCCAGCGGCCGAATGGGTGCGGGAGCATTGCGATTTGGACGGGACCGCGAGGGACGACCAACAGAAAGTGAAGCGTATATGTGGGGCGCATACGTGACGCGCATACGTCAGGCGCGTACGTGGGGCGGGACCGCGGTTGAGCGCAGGATGTATGCGCCGTACGTATGCGCAGGACGTATGCGCCCCACATATGCGCCGTTCAACTAGTCATCGTATCCCACCACCAGATTCATCCCCGCCTGGCGCGCCCGCTCGACCGCGGTGCCGGCAATGCCGAGCAGGCCGTCGACGCTCGAGATGTTGTCGGTGACATCGGCCACGCCGATCGACAGCGTACAGCGCACGCCCTGATAGTCGCCGGGGAACACGTGGCGGGCCATGCGCTCGCGGATACGTTCGGCGAGCACGAGACCACCGCTCAGTTCCGTGCTGGGGAGCAGGACGGCAAAGGCCTCGCCGCCGACGCGGCCCACGATGTCGGTGTTGCGGCTTTCCTGCTTGCACACTGCGGCGATCGCCTGCAGCCACTCGTTGGCGAACGGCTCGCCGTGCTGTTCGGTGAGCTCCCGGAAGTGATCGGGATCGACGAGCAGCATCGTGAGCGGCTGTCCGTAGCGACGGGCGCGCGCCACCTCGCTCTGCGCGACATCGAAGAAGGCGCGACGGGCAAGCGCTCCGGTGAGGTAGTCGTTGGTGCTCGACGCATCCTCGCGGAGCGCGGCCTCGAGACGACGGCGCTCGGAGACGTCGTGCGTGACGACGCTGTAGCCGATCGCTTCGCCAGCGGCGTCCCGCAGCGCCGTCACGACCGTGCTCGCCCAGAACACCGTGCCATCCTGCCGCAGCCGATTCCCTTCCTCCTCGCACCAGCCGTTGCGCGCCGCGAGCGCGAGGGTGTCGCTGAGATAGCTATTCCCGCCGGTCTCGGGCGACAGCAGCATCGACATCGGCTTGCCGATCACGTCACTTGCCGGCCACTGATGCACGCGCTCGGCGGCGACGCTCCACGTATCGATGAGCCCTGCCGCATCCAGCGTGTAGATCGCGTGCTCACGCACTGACCCCTCGACCGCCTGCTGGCGCTGCTCGAAACGCGCAATCAGCCCACGGGCGCTCGCCAGGCCGCTCGCATCGGTCGCCACGGCCACCACACGGCCCGTCGAGACCTTGACGATCGAGAGGTGCACGCCCGAGTGCTGCCCGGGTGCGAGCAGCTCGAGCGAATCCACGATCAGCCCGCGGGGGCCGTCGAAGGCACGGACCCGCGCCGCCAGATCCGGTGCCACGGCACCCAGCGCCGCGAACAGATCGTCGAGTGATCCGGTGCTCGTGAACGGAGTCAGGAGGCGCCGCGCCGCCAGATTGGCGACTTCGACCCGGCCGTCTTCGTCTACCTCGACGATGCCGCACGGGGCGAGCAGGAACAGGTCGAGCAGCGCCTCCGGGGTCACGCGCTGGCCTCCGCCGCCGCGTCGGCCGGAGCCGCGAACGGTGCCAGCGCACGCGTCTGCACTTCGTGCATGAGCCGTTCGATGAACGCGTCCTGACTCAGCATCTCCTGCTTCTTCCCCGCCCCACGGGTCCGGAGTGCGACCGTCTGCTCCTCGGCTTCGCGCCGACCGATCACGCACATGTACGGGACCTTCTCCACCTCGCCTTCACGCACGCGGTAGTTCAGTGTTTCGTTGCGCGCATCGAGGGTGGCCCGGATACCCAGCGCCTTCATGCGATCCACGAGCGCCTGCCCATGCTCGTTGTAGTCGATCGCGATGGGGATGACGCGCACCTGCTCCGGCGCGAGCCACACCGGGAACGCGCCCGCGAAGTGCTCGATCAGAATGGCGATGAAGCGCTCGAACGACCCGCTCACGGCGCGGTGGATGACCACCGGACGGTGCGGCGCATTGTCTTCGCCCGTGTAGGTGAGGTCGAACCGCTCCGGCGCGTTGTAGTCGAGCTGAATCGTGCCCAGCTGCCACGCGCGGCCGATCGAATCGGTCACGTCGAAGTCGATCTTGGGGCCGTAGAACGCGCCGTCCCCTTCCTTCATCTCGTACGGACGCCCCGTGCTCTCGAGCGCGGCCTTGAGCGCGGCCTCGGCGCGATCCCACAGCTCGTCGCTGCCGATACGCTGCTCGGGGCGCGTCGCGAACTTGAGCGTCGCCTTGAGGCCGAACGCGTCGTAGTAGCCGAGGATGAAGTCCATGAGGAACTTCACCTCGCTCTCGATCTGGTCCTCGCGCAGGTACACGTGGCAGTCGTCCTGCGAGAACTGGCGCACGCGCGTGAGGCCCGACAGCGCGCCCGAGAGCTCGTTGCGATGCAGTACATCGAATGTCACGAAACGCACCGGCAGTTCGCGATACGAATGCTTCTCGCTCGCGTACAGCACGTGATGCGACGGGCAGTTCATGGGCTTGAGCGACATGTCATGCTCGCCCGTCTCGCTGTCGAGGACGAGGAACATGTTCTCCTTGTACTTGCCCCAGTGCCCCGACTGCTCCCACAGCTTCTTGTTGTACAGCAGGGGCGTCTTGATCTCCTGGAACGCCTCCTTCTGCCGCTCGCGCACGTAGCCCTCGAGCGTGTTGTAGAGCGTGGTGCCCTTGGGCGTCCAGAACGCCGCGCCGGGCGCCTGCGGGAAGAGCTGGAACAGGCCGAGCGACTTGCCGAGCACGCGGTGGTCGCGCTTCCTGGCCTCTTCGATGTTGTGCAGGTGCGTCTCGAGCTCGTCCTTCTTGAAGAAGGCGGTGGCGTAGATGCGCTGCAGCATCTGCCGCTTCACATCACCGCGCCAGTAGGCGCCGGCCGTGTGCAGCAGCTTAAAGTGCTTGAGGTGCGACGTGTCGGGCACGTGCGGACCACGGCACAGGTCGATGAACGGCCCGTCCGTGTAGGTCGAAATGATCTCGTCCGTGCCTTCGAAGTCGGCGAGGCGCTCGAGCTTGAGGGGATCGTCGGCGAAGAGCTTCTTGGCTTCTTCGACGTTCACCTCGGCACGAACGAACGGGTACTTCTCGGCCACCACCTTCTTCATTTCGGCTTCGAAGGCGGCGAGATCTTCGGGCGTGAAGGGCTTCTCGACCTCGAAGTCGTAGTAGAAGCCGTCGTCGATGGCCGGACCGAACCCGATCTTGGCGTCGGGGCGCAGGCGGCGAACCGCCGTGGCCAGGATATGCGCGCCGGAATGGCGCAGCACCGCGAGGGCCCGCGGGTCCTTGTCCGTGATCACCACAAACGCGCCCGACTTGCGGAGCGGCGTCATGAGATCCTGCACCTCCCCATCCACGGCGACCGCGAGGGCCGCCTGCAGGAGGCGCGCGCCGATGGTCCCCACCACATCGCGTGCCAGCGTCCCCGGCGCGACCTCGCGCATGGAACCATCGGGAAGCGTCAGGACTATTGGGGCGTCAGCGGCAGTAGACTGGCCAGCACTCATCGATCGACGGTCAGGAAGGTACGGCATGATGTCGCGGCGGCCGGCACTGGTCAGTGCCGGTCAAGACCTGTCAACTTATCCTGTCACCGAGACTTACGCCAAGTGAAGGCCGCCCGAATCGACGGGTGGCCCGTCGTGTAACGGAGGGAGGGAGTGATGACGCGAATTCGGACAATCACGGGGCGGACACGCCCGCGCACGGAAGCGGCGCTGCTGCTCGCACTGGGCGCGATCGGCGGCGTGTTGCTGGGTGCCGTCATCGCCGATCGTGTCGGCGGCCTCGATGGACTCAGGCATCGCGTGGGCAGCCGCAAGGCCCGCAAGCACCGCCCCGATGGGTGGCGAGGCGACGAGCGTCGCTCCCAGTCGTTCGAACAGCTGGCCGACGACGATTCGGAACTCGCTCCCGAGGCGATCGCCCACGTGCATCTGCATGGACGCCACCCCACACCGGCCAGGACGGTCAGCGTGCCACCGTCGGCCCGGGGCGATCACGAGGAGATCGAGCGCCGCGTGCTGGAGGCGTTCCGCAACGATCCCCTGCTGGCCCATCGGGTCATCGACATCAGCGCCGACGACGAGGGGGTGATACTCAGCGGGTGGGTGCGGGATGCGGAGGAGGAGCGCTACGCCAGCGTGCTCGCCCGCGGGGTGCCGGGGGTGACCGCGGTGCAGAGTGAGTTGGCGGTCGTGCCGATTACCTTTCGCGGATGACTGCGCCCGACCCGAACTCACTGCCGACCACCTACGACGCTTCCTCGACCGAGTCCGCCTGGTATCCCCGGTGGACCGAGCATGGCGTCTTCACGGCATCCCCCGAGCAGGCCGCGACCCGCGAGCCGTTCGTGATCGTGATCCCGCCGCCGAACGTCACGGCGGTGCTGCACATGGGGCACGGTCTCAACAATACCGTGCAGGACGTCCTGATCCGCTGGCGCCGCATGGCCGGCGACGAGGCGCTCTGGGTCCCCGGCACGGACCACGCGGGCATCGCCACGCAGAACGTCGTGGAGAAGCAGCTCGCGGCCGAAGGCAAGACGCGCTTCGATCTCGGACGCGAGCCCTTCGTGCAGCGGGTCGCCGAGTTCGTGGACAAGACCGGCGGCGAGATTCTCAACCAGCTCAAGTCCATCGGATCAAGCGCCGACTGGACGCGCACGGCGTACACGTTCTCGCCCGCGCTCTCGCGCGCCGTGCGCGAGACGTTCGTGCGCCTGTACGAGGATGGCCTGGTGTACAAGGGTCATCGCGTGATTCACTGGTGCCCGCGCTGCGGCACCTCCTTGTCGGACGAGGAGGCGGAGTTCACCGAGACGAGCGGCAAGCTCTATCATCTGCGCTATCCGCTGGCGGACGACCCGTCGCAGGCGATCGTGGTGGCCACGACGCGCCCGGAGACGATGCTGGGTGACGTGGCGGTCGCGGTGAATCCCGACGACGAGCGCTATCAGGCGCTGATCGGCAAGGCGGTAGTGCTGCCGATCAACGGTGTGCGCATCCCGATCATCGGCGACAGCTACACCGATCCGGCGTTCGGTTCGGGCGCGGTGAAGATCACGCCGGCGCATGACGCGAACGACTTCGAGGTGGGCAAGCGCCACGCGCTGGCGATGCCGGTGATCATCGACGCCGAAGGAATCGTGCGCGAAGTGGAGGGCGCCGCGGGGCGTGTGCCCGAGTCGCTGCGCGGGCTCGACCGCTTCGAGGCACGCAAGGCCATCGTGCAGCTGCTCGAAGCGGACGGCGCGCTGGTGAAGATCGAGAACCATCAGCACAGCGTGCGCCACTGCTATCGCTGCGACACGGTGGTGGAGCCGCGACTGTCGGACCAATGGTTCGTGAAGATGCAGCCGCTCGCCGACAAGGCGCTCGCGGCGCTGCGGAGCGGCGAACTGCGCATCCTCCCCGAGCGGTGGGAAGCGGTGTACGTGAACTGGCTCGAGGGCATCCGCGACTGGAACATCTCGCGCCAGATCTGGTGGGGCCACCGCGTGCCGGTGTGGTACTGCTCGGCGTCGTGCGGCGAGGCGCCAATCGTATCGCGCACGGACGTGACGACCTGTCCCGGGTGCGGCGGGAGCGTTCGGCAGGACGAAGACGTGCTCGACACCTGGTTCTCGAGCTGGCTCTGGCCGTTCTCCACGCTCGGCTGGCCCGACGACACGCCCGATCTGCGCGCCTTCTATCCGGGCGACGTGCTGGTCACCGCACCCGAGATTCTGTTCTTCTGGGTCGCGCGCATGGTCATGAGCGGCTGCTGGTTCATGGGCAAGGCGCCGTTCCACACGGTGTACCTGCACGGCACCGTGCGCGACATGCAGCATCGCAAGATGTCCAAGTCGCTGGGCAACGGCATCGACCCGCTCGATGTGGTGAAGCTCTACGGCGCCGATGCCCTGCGTTGGACGATGGTGGCCGGACTGGGTTTGGGCGTGGATGTCATGCTCGATCCGACCGACCTCGAGAAGAGCTTTGCGCCGGGCCGCAATTTCTGCACGAAACTGTGGAACATCGGCCGCTTCCTGCTCTCGCGCGTGGGGACCGAACCGGTCACGCCGGTGGCACAGCTCGACGCGAGCGTGCTCACGGCGGGCGATCGCTGGATTCTCGAGCGGCTCGATGTGGCCATCGCCGATTGTGAAGCGGCGCTCGGACCGGCACGCCCGTCGCAGCACGACCGGTGGACCGATGCCGAACGCACGAAGGGACTCCGGCTCAGCGAATACGCCGAAGCGGGGCGCCGCTTCGTGTGGAATGAGCTCGCCGATTGGTATCTCGAGAGCATCAAGCCGCGCCTGAACGCCGACGGCGCCGACAAGGAGGTCGCGCGTGCGGTGCTGGCGCATGCCTTCGACGGCGCGTTGCGCCTGCTGCAGCCGATCGTGCCGTTCATCACCGAGGAGCTGTGGCAGAAGCTGCCGCAAACGCCCGCCGGCGCGTTTCTCGCGCAGGCGAGCTGGCCGGTGGCGAGCGGTGAAGCCGCCGGCCGTGGTCGTGACTTCGAACTCGTGCGCGAAGCCGTGCAGGCCATTCGGCAGGTGCGGGCCGAGTACAACGTGAATCCGGGCGCCTGGGTGGATGCGGTGCTCGTGGCTCCCGACGCGCTGCGCGGGGTATTGGAGGCGCAGGTCGCCACCGTGAGTTCGCTCGCCCGCGCGAAGGCGCAGGTGGGCACGGCGCCCGGTGGGGCGGCGGCGCAGGTGCTGCTCAGCAACGGCATCGAACTGGTGGTGCCGCTCGCCGGCATGATCGATCTCGAGAAGGAGAAGCAGCGGTTGCAGACGGAGCTGGCGAACCTGGAGAAGCAGATCACTGCCCTCGCGGGCCGGCTGGGCAACGAGAGCTTCGTGGCCAAGGCGCCCGCGGCGCTCGTGGAGTCGGAACGCGCGAAGCTGGTCGAGTGGCAGGCTCGCGCCGAGCAGTTGGGCGCCAAACTGGCGGCGTTCGGCGCGTGAGCGGCTCCCTCCGGCAGTCCGCAGGGTGGCGCCTCGGCATCGTCACCGCCGTCGTGGCGGGCGCGGTCGCCTGCGCGAATCAGGGGCCGCCGCCCGGCGGGCCGCCCGACGTGGCGCCGCCGGTCGTGCTGTCGGTGTCGCCCGCGAACATGAGCACGGCGCCCAAGGTCGGCTCCGTCAAGCTCAAGTTCAACGAAGTCATCAGCGAGACACCGCGCGGTTCACGCAATCTCTCCGAGCTCGTGTTCATCAGCCCGCGCAGCGGGAACGAGCGGGTGAAGTGGGGGCGCGACGAGATCGAGATCAGACCGTCGAAGGGCTGGAAGCCCAACACGGTGTACTCCATCCAAATCAAGGCCGGCCTCGTCGACCTGAGGAACAACGCGATCGATACCGTCATCCGCGTGGTCTTCTCCACGGGCGGACCAATTCCCCCCACGAAGGTTCAGGGGGCGGTCTTCGACTGGGCCGCCGGCAAGCCGGCGCCGGCCGCGGTCATCGAGGCCATCGCGCAGGACAGCACCCGGTATCAGGCCGTCGCGGACGAGCAGGGTCGGTTCCAGCTCGAGCACATTCCCGTGGGCCCTTACCTGCTGCGGGCCTTCGTCGACAAGAACGCGAACCGGGATCTCGACCAGCTCGAGCTGTGGGACTCCCTTCGCACGGTCGTGACCCAGAACACCGCGGCCGAGTTCTACACGTACCAGCATGACACGCTGGGCCTCCGCATCGCCGAGATCGCGCTGCAGGACAGCAATCGCGTCGTCAAGCTGACCTTCGACAAGCCGTACGCGCCGGGACAGCTGTTCGCGAGCAATTCGGTTCTGATCAAGGGCGCCGACTCCACGCCGCTCGCGATCACGCTGGTGCAGACCACGTCGGAGCGGGCGATCGCCGATTCGCTCGCCCGCAAGCGCGTCGCCGACTCGCTCGATCGCATTCAGCGGCTCAAGGAAGACAGCACACCCGGACTGCGCGCTCGCAACGATTCGTTGCGGCGAGTGCGGCTCGCCGACAGCGTGGCCAACGCGGAGCGGACGAAGCGCGAACAGGCGCGCATCGCCGCGCGCGAGGCGGCGCGGACCGGCAAGCGGGTGCCGGCGCGCGACACCATGCCGCCGCCCAAGATGCTGCGCCCGCCGGCGTACGCGGAGCTGTTCATCAAGCTCGACGCCCCACTGCCCCCCCAGAAACAGTTCCGGGTGCAGGTACTCAACGTGCGAAGTCTCACCGACGTCGCCAAGTCGCCAAGTCGCACCTTCACCACGCCGCGTGCAGCCAACGACACCAGCCGGCGCACGCCAGCCGGACGTGCCGGCACTGCTCGCCCGCCGGCGCCAGTGAAGCAGGACACGCTCCCATGAACGTGGGCCGGCCGGCCCTGTTCATCGATCGCGACGGCACGCTCATCGCCGACGCGCACTATCTCGCCGACGCGTCGCGGGTCGTCCTGCTGCCCACCGCCGTCGAAGCCGTTCGCGCGGCGAATGCGGCGGATGTGCCGGTGATCGTCGTTACGAATCAGTCGGGCATAGCGCGTGGATTGATCACCGACGCGCAGTATGCCGCCACGCGGGACCGCACCGTGGCGCTGCTCGAGCAGGAGGACGCGCACGTGCTGGCGACCTACCACTGCCCGCACTGGCCGGACGTGAGCGGGCCCTGTGATTGCCGGAAGCCCGGGCTGGGTATGTATCGCGCCGCGGCGCACGACCATGGGCTCGACCTGGCGCGGAGCGCCTTCATCGGCGATCGCTGGCGCGACGTGCAGCCCGCGCTGGCGGTGGGCGGACTGGGGGTGTTCGTGCCGGGGATCGAATCGCCCGCGAAGGATCTGGCGCACGCCGATGCGCAGGCGCAGGCGTCGCCCGATGTGCACATCGCGGCTCATCTGCTCGACGCGGTGCATCACGCGCTGTCGTGGATGACGGCGCGTCGCGAAGCGCCTCAGAGCTGAGTAGCTTGGGCGGCATGTCGAGCGCATCAGACTCCGGCCGCCGCCCTGCCCGCATCGCCGTGTTGGCCTCCGGCGGCGGCTCCAACCTGCAAGCCCTGCTGGACCATCTCGCGGGGCCCGCTGGTGGTGCTGGCCAGGTCGTGTGGGTCGGGTCCGACAAGGCCGGCTGCGGCGCGCTCGCGCGCGCCGAACGCGCCGGCGCCGCCACACACGTCGTCACCGACGCGCGCGACGGCGGCTCGCTCATCGAAACGCTGGACCGAGTGGGCGCTGACGTCCTCGTCCTCGCCGGCTACCTCAAGCTCGTCCCGGCCGCGGTGGTGGGGGCTTTTCGCGGCCGTCTGCTCAATGTGCACCCTGCCCTGCTCCCCGCCTTCGGGGGGCCTGGCATGTACGGCCAGCGCATTCATGCGGCTGTCCTCGCCCACGGCGCGATGATCACGGGTGTCACGGTGCACTTTGTCGACGAGGAGTTCGACCGCGGCCCCATCATCGCCCAGTGGCCCGTGCCGGTCCTCCCCGGCGACACGCCGGAGACACTCGGCGCCCGGGTCCTCCGCGTGGAGCACCGACTTTTCCCGCTTTGCGTCGCCGCCGTCGCGGCGGGCACCATCGTCCTCGGCGACGACAACCAGGTCCACGGCCACCTCGGCGCGGATCTCCCCCTCGCGAGTCCGAGCTGGCGGTTCGGACTCACACCGGACACCGATTTCCCCGCGGCCGCGTTCGGCTCGGAGGCCGGTCTGCTCTACCCGCGGTAGCCCATCGCCTTCGCCGAAGTACCCGGCGCTCCTGTTCCCGTCGTCTCGCGTCCGCCGTCCAGCTTCCGCTTCCTCCTCAACGTCCCGTGCGCGCACTTCTTTCCGTTTCGAATAAATCCGGGCTCGTCCCTTTCGCTCAGGGCCTCGCCGCCAAGGGCGTCGAACTCGTCTCCACCGGCGGCACCGCCAAAGCGCTGCGTGACGCTGGCCTCGCCGTGAAGGACATCAGCGAGATCACCGGCTTCCCGGAGATGCTCGACGGCCGCGTGAAGACGCTCCACCCGGTCGTGCACGGTGGCCTGTTGGCGCGCCGCGATCTGCCGGAGCACATGGAGGCGATCAAGGCGCACCACATCGGCACGATCGATCTCGTGGTCGTGAACCTCTACCCGTTCCGGGAGACTGCGGCAAAGCCCGGGGTGTATCCGGAGGAGGTGATCGAGAACATCGATATCGGTGGCCCGTCGATGCTGCGTTCGGCGGCCAAGAACTTCGAGAGTGTGTGGGTCATCGTCGATCCCAGTGACTACGACACCGTGCTCGCGCATGTGCAGGGTGACACCGACGACGCCGCGCTGCGCCGCCTGCTCGCCGAGAAGGTGTATGCGCACACGAGCGCGTACGACGCCGCGATTGCGCAGTGGTTCGCGCAGCAGCGCGGCGAGCCGTTCCCGCAGCGTTACCCGCTGGCGTTCGAGAAGCAGCAGGCGCTCCGCTACGGTGAGAATCCGCAGCAGCGCGCGGCCTTCTACGTGGAGAAGCCCGGCATCGGCCTTGGTGCGCTCGTGCAGAAGGGGGGCAAGGAGCTGTCGTTCAACAACCTGCTCGACCTGGAGGGCGCGCTGCTCGCGATCGAGCCGTTCAGCGGGCAGCCGGCGTGCGCCATCATCAAGCACACCACGCCCTGCGGCCTGGCCGTCGGTGGCAGTGCACTGGAGGCGTATCAGAAAGCGTACGCCTGCGATCCGGTCAGTGCCTTCGGCAGCGTGATCGCCTTCTCGGTGCCGGTCGATGTCGCCGCCGCCGAAGCGATCTCGAGCCTCTTCGTGGAGTGCATCGTGGCGCCGAGCTTCGCCGAGGAAGCGGTGGAGATTCTGGGGCGCAAGAAGAATCTGCGTGTGCTCGAGGGCACGGCCACGTGGCCGGCGCACGCGATGGATCTCAAGCGCGTGCGCGGCGGCGTGCTCGTGCAGGATCGCGCGCCGGTGCCCAGTGCGCCGACGCAATGGAAGGTGGTCTCCAAGCGTCAGCCCACGACGCAGGAGATGCACGATCTCGAGTTCGCGTGGAAGAGCGTGGCCAGCGTGAAGTCGAACGCCATCATCCTCGTGCGCGATGGCGCATCGATCGGCATTGGCGCCGGCCAGATGAGCCGTGTGGACGCGAGCTTCGTGGCGGTGCACAAGGCCACGACCTCCGGCCATGCGACGGCCGGCGCCGCGTTGGGGTCCGACGCGTTCTTCCCCTTCCGTGACGGCATCGATCAGGCCGCGGCCGCCGGCGTGAAGGCGATCGTGCAGCCCGGTGGTTCGGTACGCGACGCGGAAGTGATCGCGGCGGCCGACGAGCACGGGATCGCGATGGTATTCACGGGGGAGCGGCTGTTCCGCCACTAGCAACCCATTGACCCCAAACTGAGAACCCCGAACCCCAAACCGATCAGTTTGGGGCTCGGGGTTTTCAGTTTGGGGTTGATGGGTTCTTAGGCGCCGGCGATTGCCTTGATCCCCTTCACCAGCGCGTCCAACTCCCCCGTCGTCGTGAACAGCTGCGGCGTGACCCGCACGCCCGTCACGCCCGGCGTGTCGATGGCCACGGTGAATACCTTGTGCTCCTGCATCAGCCGCGTGGCGAGGTCGCCGGGCTTCACGCCATCGACACCGACGTTGGCGATGGCACCGCTGCGCGCGGGGTCGCGCGGGGTGTAGAGGCGCACGCGCGGAATGCCGCGGACCCTGGAGGTCCAGTACTGCTGCAACCAGCGCAGCCGCGCCTCCTTGCGCTGAATGCCGATGCCCTCGTGAAACGCGATCGCGTCTTCGATGGCCAGATCGGTGTGCACGGGATGGGTGCCGGTGTGATTGAGCTTGCGGATGTCGTCCTCGGCGGCGCCCATGTCACCATAAAGCGGCCACAGCCCGCGAATGCGATCCTTTCGCACGTACAGGATGCCGGCGCCGAGCGGAGCGCCCAGCCACTTGTGCAGACTCGCGCCGTAGTAGTCGCAACCGAGATCGGGGATCCGGAAATCGAGCTGCGCGAACGCATGCGCACCGTCCACCATGACCGGCACGCCGCGCGCGTGGGCCAGGTCGCAGATCTTGCGCACCGGCAGGATGTGCCCCGTGATGTTGATCATGTGGCACACCATCAGGAGCTTCGTGCGCGGGGTGATGGCGTTGGCGTAGACCTGAACCACCTCGTCATCGCTCATCGGGTCGATCGGGACCGTGACCGTCTTGCCGACCACGCCCCAGCGCTTGCCCATGAGGGCGAACTGGTCGAGCATCGCGCCGTAGTCGTGCACGGCCATCACGGCTTCGTCGCCGGCGACCCAGTTGTGACCGGCAATCACCGTATCGAGTGACTCCGTGGTGTTGCGCGTGATGATCAACTCGTCAGCCGAGCAGCCGGCGAGGGCGGCCAGCCGCGCCTGCACGCGTGCCTTGTTCTCCCCCTGCACCGTGCGCATGTAGTGCGAGCTTTCCACGTTGATGTCGCGCACGTGCCGCACTAAGGCGTCGAGCACGGGCTGCGCCTGCATGGAGTAGTAGCCGTGCTCGAGGTGGACGTAGGCCGTGGGGAGCTGGTAGCGGCGTCGCAGGGCGGCCCAGAAGTCGTCCTGTGCGGCGAGCGCCTCGGGGGCCAGGCGGCTGAGGGCCGCCAGGCGTTTGGCCGGGACGAGCGCCGCCAGCGCGGCGCCGCCCATGGCCTTGAGGAACGCCCGCTTGGGCACCGGGGTGTTCAGGGGGGAAGTCATGCGGCGAAGCTACCGCCCCCCCTGATTCGGTGCGAACTTTAGGGGTTCCCCCTCAGGGGAGACCCCGACAGGGTTCACCCGGCTGGCCGACCCGCCGGGCGCGTCACACCATTTTGTCCATTCCATGACCGTCGCTGCCACTGCCACCGCGACCGCCGCACGCCCCGCCTCCCGGGCAAGCGCGGCCGAGCTCGATTATCGGCCGTCGTACCTTGCCGCCTGCCTCGCGGGGCTCGTCGCGTTCGTCCTGTACCTGATCACGCTCGCGCCCACCACGTCCATGTGGGACACGAGCGAGTACATCGCAGCGGCGTATGTGCTCGGACTGCCCCATCCGCCGGGCAATCCGTTCTTCGTGCTCATCGGGCGGGTCTTCTCCATTCTGCCCATCGCGCCGTCGGTAGCGATGCGCATCAACGTGCTGGCTGCGTTGTCGAGTGCCGCGTCGGCCACCTTCTGGTTTCTCGTCACCGAACGTGTGCTCGTGCAGTGGATGCCGCGCCGCTGGCAGCGCATCATGGGCGGCGCGCTCTCGGTGCTGATTGGCGCCACGGCGTTCACCGTGTGGAACCAGTCGGTCGTGAACGAAAAGGTGTACACGGTGTCGCTGGTGGGTCTCGCGGTGATCTGCTGGCTTGTCGTGCGCTGGTGCGACGATCCGGACGGCCCGATGGCCGACCGCCTGCTGGTGCTCGTCGCGTATCTGCTCGGCCTGGGCTACACCAACCACATGGCCGGCATGCTTGCCGCGCCGGCCGCCGGATTCGCGGTGCTCATCCGCAAGCCGCAAACGCTCATGCGCTGGAAGCTGCTCGTGGCCATGGGCGTGGCGCTCTTCTTTGGCCTCACGCCGTTCGCCACGCAGCCCATCCGCGCGGCGCACTTCCCCGCCATCAACGAAGGCGAGCCGACGGGCTGCGTCACCGAGATCAAGGCGAGCTGCACGTTCAGTCAGCTCACGTACGACCGCTTCATGTACAACTTCAACCGCGGTCAGTACGGCAAGCCCGAACTCTCCGAGCGTCAGGCGCCATTCTCGGCGCAGCTCGGGATGTACTGGCTGTACTTCAAGTGGCAGTGGCTGCGCGACGCCTACAACGAAAGCCCCGGCGCACAGAACGGTCTCGCCGTGTTCTACGCCATTCTGATATGCCTTGGCGGATGGATGCACTTCAAGAAGGACCGACGAAGTTTCTGGTTCTTCGGCCCGCTCGTGTTCACGATGACGTTCGGGCTGATCTTCTACCTGAACTTCAAGTACGGACACAGTCAGGCGCCCGATCTGGGCGACTCCGTGCCGCGCGAAGTGCGTGACCGAGACTACTTCTACTTGTGGAGTTTCTCCGCGCTCTCGGTGTGGGCGGCGCTCGGCCTGTTCTACCTGTGGGAGACGGTCGCCACGCTCTTCGGCGCCGACGAGATCAAGCTTGGCAAGGAAACGGTGGTCGAGCCGCGCCCCAACAGCTTTGCCTTTGCGAGCCCCGTGCTGGCGATCGCGCTGGTCCCGCTCTTCGGCAACTGGACGGCCGCGTCGCGCGCTGGGCAGACCGATACCACCGACTTTGCGCGTGACCTGCTCAACTCGGTCGAGCCCTACGGCATCCTGGTGACCGTGGGGGACAACGACACGTTCCCGCTCTGGTATGCGCAGGAAGTCGAGGGCATCCGCAAGGATGTGATCGTGGCCAACACCTCGCTGCTCAACACCGACTGGTACGTGCGCCAGCTGTTGCGCCGCCCGGTGTACGAGTACGACGCCGCGAAGGGCCCCAAGATCTACGCCGACAAGCAGTGGACGAAGCCCAGCGGCGCGCCGGTCAAGATGACGTTCGACGAGGCCGACGCCCTTCCGCTCGCCATCGCCACGCCGCAGAACGCGGCGTTCCAGAAGGACAACATCATTGCCCAGCCGCGGTCGCAGCAGCTCATGAAGGCCGATCAGATGATCTACTTCATGATCCGCGACGCCTTCCCTGGCCGGCCGATGTACTTCAGCCGCACTGCGGGCAGCTACCCCTACGAGCTGGGGCTCGAGCGTTACGTGGTGACGCAGGGCCTCGCCAAGAAGCTGCTGCCGGAGCCCGTGCAACCGAGCGAGAACATCGTGATGGTGCCGGGCGAAGGGCTGCTCGACGTGGCCCGTTCCAAGCAGCTGTGGTCGGAGGTGTTCACCGCGCCGCGTTCGCTTGCGGCCCGCAACGGCTGGGTGGACGACGCCTCGGTTGGCATCCCGGACCTGTACGTCATCACCGGCGTGACGATCGCGGAGGCGCTCGCCGGAACGGGGAATGCGCCGGCATCGGACTCGCTCTACCAGCAGTCCAAGGCGATCGCGACGGCGATGCATCGCGACAAGGTGTTCGGATTCGATCGCCAGCCCACCATGCCGCAGTTGCCGCCAGCGGCCGATACGGCCGCGAAGGTGCCGGTCGCGCCGCCGGCTTCCAAGAAGTAATCCCGCAGCACCTTCCACCCGGATCTCTTCATGCGTCGTCCCTTCCTGCTCGCGTTGGCGTTTCCCGCGATCCTTGTCGCTCAGCAGCCCACCCAGCCCCCCGCGGGTCGCGGCGGCATGGGCGGCTTCCGTGGCGGTACGCAGATCAAGCCGGGGGAGGAGTGCCCGGCGGGCATGACGGAAATCCGCCCGCGCAATTGCCTGGCGCCGGAAGGCACGCCGCCGAGCATCGTGGACTATCGCCCCAAGAGCACGCTCGTGGTGCCGTCGGCGGGGATGAAGTGGAAGGCCAAGTTCCCCGTGATCGACTTCCACGGGCATCCCACGAATGCGCAGTTGGGGAGCCCGGAGGCGCTCGAGCGCTTCGGCCCGACCCTCGACTCGATCAACGTGCGCCTGATGATCGCGGCGAACGTGGTCTCGGGTGACGCACTCGTGAAGGGCGTGGCGCTGGTGAAGAACTCGCCCACGATGAAGGACCGCGTGCGCTACCTCACCGGCATCAACTTCAACGGCGTCGGCACGCCGGGGTGGGCGGAGAAGGCGGTCGCGCAGATGGAGGCCGATGCCAAGGCGGGTGCCGTCGGCATCGGCGAAATCAGCAAAGGCTTCGGACTCAATCAGAAGAAGGCCGACGGCTCGCGCCTGAAGCTGGACGACCCGGAGCTCAAGCCCGTGTGGGAAGCGGCGGCGCGACTCAAGCTGCCGGTCTTCATTCACACGGCCGATCCGCAGGAGTTCTTCAAGCCGGTGGACTACAAGAACGAGCGCTGGCTCGAACTGTCGCTCTTCCCCGAACGCCGGTATCCGCAGGATCGCTACCCGAGCTTCGAAACGCTCATGACCGAGCGCGACAATCTCTTCAAGGCGAATCCGAAGACGATCTTCGTCGCCGCCCACATGGGGTGGCACGCGAACGACCTGCCCCGTCTCGGAAAGATGTTCGACGAAATGCCGAACGTGTACGGGGAGCTCGGCGCCGTGCTGTACGACATCGGCCGTCAGCCGCGCGCGGCGCACGACTTCTTCGTGAAGTACCAGGACCGCATTCTCTTCGGCAAGGACAGCTTTCAGCCGGAAGAGTATCCGTACTACTGGCGGGTGTTCGAAACGAAGGACGATTACTTCGACTACTACCGCGACTACCACGCCTTCTGGAAGCTCTACGGCATCGACTTGCCGGACGCGGTGCTCAAGAAGGTGTACTACCAGAACGCACTGCGGCTGATGCCGGCGATTCAGGTGCCGGGGTTTCCGAAGTAAAGAACCCGCCACTCATAACCAAAAACCCGAGACCCTAAACTGATCGGTTTGGGGTCCCGGGTTTTTTGTTGTGGGTCGTGGGTTGCCTAGTCCCGTCGTCCCTGCAGCCGCGAAAGCAATCGCAGCAGCTCGAGGTACAACCAGATCAACGTCACCATCAACCCGAACGCGCTGAACCACTCCATGACCTTCGGCGCGCCCATGTTCGAGCCCTGTTCGATGCGATCGAAGTCGAGCACCAGGTTGAGCGCGGCGACGCCGGCGATGACGAGGTTGATGCCGATGGCGAGCGGGCCGGCCGAGGTGAAGTAGCCGATGTTCACCTTGAAGAGCGACAGCACCATCGAGCCGAGATAGAAGAGCATGATGCCCATCATCGCGGCGAACAGCATGCGGCGGAAACCATCCGTCGCCCGCAGGATGCGGAAGCGATAGAGCACGAAGACACCGGCCGCGACCCCCATCGTCAGCAGCACCGCCTGCATCGGAAGCCCGCGGAACTGGGCGTTGTAGATCGCGCTCACGGCGCCCAGGAAGATGCCCTCGAGCGACGCATAGATCGGCGCCGCCCAGCGCGCGGTCTGCGGACGGAAGCTGGCGATCATGGCGAACACGAAGCCGCCGAGACCACCCACCAGCATGGCCGGGCCCAATAGCCCGACGTTGCCGGACGCGACCTGCTGCCACGTCAGGGCCGCCGAGAAGCTCAGCACGGCCAGGAGAAGGAGCGCCTTCCCCGCGGTGCCGGCCACCGTCATGGTGCCGCTGTCAGAGGAGGCGACCGTATCGCGGGCCGCTTGGGCGAACCGCGCAAGAACCGGATTGGACGTACGCATCGAGATGCTGACTGGAGGAGCTGAAGGTCCGGGCTGGACTCCGCGGGAGGAGCCCCATCCGGGAACCCATGCGGGAACCCGGCGGCGGGTTGGTCACCCGCGGCCACGTCGGTAAAATACACCGGGGGCGCATTCGGGTTCTGTCACCGGAGCGGTCCCCCGTCATACAGGGGAGATGGTCGAGTGGTTTAAGGCTCCGGTCTTGAAAACCGGCGTACCCGCAAGGGTACCGTGGGTTCGAATCCCACTCTCCCCGCTGCACGTAGACGACGAGGGTTCCGGACACACGGTCCGGAACCCTCGCGTGCGTTCGGGGTGTTGGCCGCCTATATGATTGCGTTCTCATCGTTCACGCTGGTACCGGCGCTCGCCGCCGCGCTCATCCAGCCGCCGGATTCCACCGCCACCGTGCGCGGGCGCGTCTTGGATGCCGCCACCGGAAGCCCGGTCCTTGGCGTCACCGTGCTGCGCAAGGACTCGCGACAGGGCGCGAATACCGACAGCAACGGAGCGTTTGAAATCCGGGGGCTGCCCTACGGGAATGTCACGCTCGTGGTCACCAGCATCGGCTATCAGGGGACGCAGCGCGATCTCGTGCTCCCCCGCGACGCGGCGCAGCCCATCGTCTTCCGGATCAGCGCGACGACCACCGAGCTGGGAGCCGTGAAGGTGCAGGCCCAGGCCACGGAACGTTCGCAGTTCCTCGGCAACACACCGCCGGGTGTCGTGAGCGTCGCCGGACAGACGGTGCGACAGCTGCCGGTGATCGGCGAACCCGACGTCCTGCGCGTGGTGCAGCTGCTCCCCGGTGTGGTGGCCACCAACGATTTCACCGCCGGCTACAACGTGCGCGGTGGCGAAAGCGATCAGAATCTCGTGCTGCTCGACGGTTTCCCGCTCTACAATCCGTTTCACCTGGGTGGCCTGTTCGGGACGTTCATCGATGAGACCGTCGCGAGCTTCGACCTGATGCCGGGCGCCTTTCCCGTGCGCTATGGCGGACGCCTCTCGAGCGTGCTCAGTGTGGAGCCCAAGGCGGAAGCGCGTAGCGGCATGCATGGCAAGGCGTCGATATCGCTGCTCGCGAGCACACTCGCGTTGGGCGGTACGCTCAAGGGCGCGACGAGCTGGAACGTCGCCGCGCGCCGCACCTACGCCGACAAGTTCATTGCGCTGTTCTCGGACAAGCAGCTGCCCTACTGGTTCACCGACGTGCAGGCGCATGTGAAGCACACGTTGCCCAACGGCGGATCGCTCTCGCTGACGGGCTACTGGGGCAGCGATGTGCTCGACGCGTCGATCGCGTCGTTCGGCGACTCGACCGCCGCCGGTGGCGGGCGCCTGCGCTTCGACTGGGGCAACCGCCTCGTCGGCGTCGCGTGGGAGCAGCCGCTGCATCACGCTCTGGGCGGTGACTCCGCTCGCGTCATGCAACGACTGTCGTATACCGGCTTCGGCACGCTGCTCGATCTGGGAAGCGGCTCCCTCACCTTCAAGAACAATCTCGGCGAGGCGCGCGCCTGGGGTGAACTCACCCGCTTCGCCGGCAAGGGCATCACCCAGGCTGGCTACGAGTGGAGCAGTTACCGGCTCACCTACGACGTGGACGCCCGTGCGGCGGGGACGCCCAATCTGCTCGCCACGCGCGACGGCCCGAGCAGCGCCGCCCTGTACCTCGATCGTACGCAGCGCATCGGTGCCCTGCAGGCGCGCGTGGGCGTACGCGGTGAGACGGTGACGGGCGCCAACTGGCGAACGCTGTCTCCGCGCGCGTCGTTCAAGTGGTTCGCCAACCGTGATCTCGCCTTCACTGCGTCGGTGGGCCGCACGGCCCAGTGGACGCCGTCGCTGCGCAATGAACAGGCGCCGGTGCGCGTCTTCGACTTCTGGCTGATCGCCAACGGCACCACGCCGGTGGCGACGGCGTGGCAGGGGAGCGTTGGCGCCGAGCGCTGGTTCGGGAACGCACGCTTCGTGCGCGCGGAGGCGTGGCGCAAGGACTATGGTCGTCTGCCGAGCAGCAATCTGTTCAACGATCCCGAAGTGTTCGGCGACGAGTTTCTGATCACGACGGGGCGGTCGTACGGGCTTGATGTGTTGCTGCGGCAACTCGAAAGTGAGAAGGTGAGCGGCTGGATTGCCTACTCGTTTCAGCGCAGCTGGCGTGACGCGCCGACGGGACGCTTTGCCCCCGTGCAGGACCGTCGACACAACCTGAACGTCGTCTCGAGTTGGCGACCGGGCGGCACCTGGAGCTACGGCGCGCGACTTGGCGTGGGCACCGGCACGCCGTTCACGGACATCGAAGGCCAGCTGGTGCGCCGTCGATATGATCCGGTCACGAACAGCTACATCACCGACAATCTTCCCGTGCAGCGCGAGCCGATCGGCGGTGTCCGCAATGGCGCCCGCTTTCCGCTCGTGCAGCGGCTCGATCTGAGCGCCACGTATGCGAAGCCGGGCAAGCGACATCTCACGCCCTATCTGTCGCTGATCAACGCCTACAACGCGCGCAACGTGTTCACGTACGTGTTCGACTACACCGACAATCCACCGACGCGTTCGGCGTTCTCGCAATTCCCGTTTCTGCCCACGCTGGGGGTGTCCATTGCGTGGTGATCTGGGGGGGCGCGCAGCGCGCGGTGGGTGGTGGATGCTCGCCCTGCTGGCGCTCGCGGGATGTGAGTTCGGCAAAGCCGTGATCCCAACGCCAGCACCGCGTGTCGTGGTCCATGCGGTGCTCAATGCGGGCGCGGCGGAACAGATCGTTCTGGTGGAGTCGTCGCTCACAGGTCGCGTGGTGATCGACGACTCGCTCAAGTTCGATCCGCTCGATCCCATTCGCACCGCGGGGGGGGAGCCGATAACCGGCGCCGACGTCCGGTTGCTGGCGGGCACGGACACGATGGGGGTATCGGCGACCGAAACGCGGGTGAACGGCCGCGGAACGGGGCGGTATGTCGTGACGCGCGCGCAGCTCGCGATTGCGCCGGGGGCCACCTATCGTCTGCAGGTGCGTACGCCGGACGGGCGCGTCGTCACGGGGCGCACCGTGGTTCCGGGCGCGCCGAGTGGATGGAGCGCCGAGGCCGCCCTCGTGAAACAGTCGCTTGCGTTCAATCGCGATACGGACTCCCTGCGGCTGGCGTGGACCGGTGCCGCCGGCGGCCGCACGTATGCCGTGCGGGTGGAGACGCCGTATGGCCCGTGGGCGCTCTTCTCCGACAGCACGTCGTTCACGCTGAGCGGCGGGCTCCGAAATTTCCTCGCCGCGGGACTCCCGAACGTCTTCCTGCCGGGCTTCACGCAACCGCTGTCGGTGACGTCGGTCGATCAGAACTTCTACGACTACAACCGGTCGGGCAACGACCCGTTCGGCGGCTCGGGGCTGATCTCGAGCGTGAGCGGCGGTCTCGGACTCTTCGGCAGTCTGGTGGTGCTCGGGAGCTACGATGTGACCACCACCCGCACCGACCGGGCGCCTATCGACGCCCGCTGGACCGGCATCGCCGCCAATGGCGCCACGGTTGACCTCGATCTCTGGATTGACGATCCGGGGCCTGTGGCGAGCGCGCTCACCGGGCGTCAGCGTACCCCGCAGCGCAACGTGCTCGGGATCCAGTCGGGCGAAACCGTGCGGCTCGCCACACTGGTGGGCTCGTCGAGCGCCGACACACTCGCCTTCTTTACGGGGCGCCTCGCCGGTGACAGTCTGGTGGGCAGCTACGACAAACGTTTCGACACCTCCGGCCCGACGCGCTTCCGCCGCGCGGCCCGCTGACCTCCGTCTCGCGGCCTTCTCCACATGATGCGCTCTGCCCTGCTCCGCCCACTGGCTGCGCTGTCTCTCGCGTGCGCGTCCGCCGCCGGCGCGCAGTCGCCCACGGTCACCGCGCAGCCGTTCGGTGTGAATACCATCGTGCAGGCGCTGCACGCCGTGAACGAACAGGTGGTGTGGGCCGCCGGCAACGGTGGCGTGGTGCTCCGCACCGTCAATGGCGGCGAGACGTGGACCCGGTTGCCGGCGCCGGGTGGCGATTCGCTCCAGTACCGGGATGTCCACGCGGTGAGTGAAACCGAAGCGTGGGTGCTGTCGATCGGCAACGGCAGCGCCTCGCGGATCTACCACACCGCGGATGCCGGCGCCTCGTGGACGTTGCAGTTCATGAATCGCGACACGACCGTGTTTCTCGACTGTCTGAGCATCGGCGCTCGCGGGCAGGCCGTCGTCTTCGGCGACGCGAGCGGCGAAGCCGATCAGCGTCGCACCAACATCCTCCGGACCGAGAACGGCGGGCAGTCGTGGACGATGCTCGCCGCGAACGCGGCCCCCACGCCCTTGCAGGATGAGGGGGCGTTCGCCGCGAGTGGCCAGTGTGTGGTGCACGCCGACTCGAGCACCGTGTACATCGCCACGGGCGCGCCGGGCGCGCGACTCTTTCGCAGCCGCAACGGCGGCAAGACGTGGACGGTCGAGAACACGCCGTTCGTGCGCGGCACCGCAGCCGGCCTGACCGGCATGGCCTTCCAGACGCCACTGAGCGGCATCGTCGTGGGCGCCGACATCAACAAGCTGCGCACCGATACCAGCACGGCCGTCGTGGGGGTCACGACCGACGGCGGCCGCACGTGGGAGATGCGCAAGCGACCGCCCGTGGCCGGGGCCCTGGCCGGTATCGTGTGGGTGCCGGGCGCCGGGTCGCTTTCCGCCGTCGTATCAGGCTACGGCGGCGCCGCGTATACGCACGACGCCGGACGTACCTGGACGGCAATCAACCGGGAGCTCTCGGCTGGCATCACGAGCTTCGGCAAGACGGCCTGGCTCGGCGGGCGTGGGTCGGTGTACCGCGTGTCGTTTCCGTGACGATGGCCGTCACTGGGCGTTGATGCGATCGAGCACCCTGGCGGTCGCGAAGTACTGGGCGGCGGCGGCCGCATCGTAGCGAGCACCGCGCGCCAGTGCATGTACCCAACGGGCAAGTTCCCGCGCCCCCCATCGCTGGTCCGGCGTCTCCAGGATGCGCCGCCGATTGCCCTCATGGTGCTCAACCACGAGATCGCTGAACGAGCCGTTCCGGTTGTGCAGCCGCACCGCGCCGTTCGTGCCGTACACGGCCGCATCGATCACGACATCCCGCCCAGCGTGCGCCCACCAGGCGCAGGAAAGACGCGCGGACGCGCCCGACGCCAGGGTGAGCAGCGCCGTGGCCTGATCCTCGACACGGACATCGCCACCAAGCAAGCGCTCACCGCGGCTGTAGCGCTGCGCTCGCACGTCGGTCACGGTCTCATCGGGAAGCATGGTGAGCAGCCAGTCCACGAGATGCGATCCGAGATCCATGACACAGCCGCCACCCGCGACGTCGCGGTCGTGCGACCACTCCGTGTTCGGTCCGAACGCATTCTGAAAGACCAGATCCACCGTGTGAATGGTGCCGAGCGCGCCGGAGGCACAGAGTACGCGCCCGTCGGTCAGGCCGGCCACCCCGCGGTAGCTGAAGTCGACCCCCAATGAACGGTCGGCGCGCGCCGCCGCCCGCATGATCTCCCGCGTCTCGCCGCAGGTGAGGGCGAGCGGCTTCTGCACGAAGACGGCGAGCCCCTGATCGAGCGCGCGAACCGCCTGCCCGGTGTGCTGCGCACTGGGCGTCGCGATCACCACGCCGTCGAGCGCGAGGCGCTCGGCGTGACGCAGCAGTTCGTCGAACTGATCGAAGGTCGCGACGTCCTCATTGCGACGTACCGCACACTCGGCGCGCAGCGCCTCGCGGGGTGCCGCATGCGGCTCGCAGAGCGCCGCGACCGTGAAGTCGTCACGATCGAGGATCGCCCGAAGTCGGCGGCCTCCCATCTGGCCCACGCCAACGAATGCCAGACGCACCGGGAGCACCGTCGGCTCTCGACGCGGAATACGACGGCGCCGTTCGCTGAAGAGCGGATACGGCTCGAGCGGAGAGGCTACAGCATGCATGGCCGGGTCACCAGGACCTGCGCAGGGACGGGATCATACCTCGTCCGTGGTCGCAAACTCCGTTCCAGCGTGGATCCGGGATGCGCAATGACCGAGTTCCGCGCAATTTCCTGATATGCCTACATTCCTTCCCCGTTCGCGGGCCGGCGCGCTCCTCGCCGCGCTCGCGCTCGCCGCCTGCGGCGGCACCTCCGAGAAGCCGGCGGCCCCCGCCGACGACGCGGCGCTCAAGCCCGCGCTCGATGCCATCACGGCCGAGGGCCTGATGGCCCACACCAAGGCGCTCAGCGACGACTCCACCGAGGGGCGCGCACCCGCGTCGCCGGGTGAAGAGAAGACCGTCCGCTATCTCGAAGGCCAGTTCAAGGCGCTCGGCCTCGTGGGTGGCATGCCCGACGGCTCGTTCATGCAGCCGGTCACGGTGGTGCGCGAAGTGCCCCATCCCGAGCTGCAGTTCACCGTCGGCAGCCGCGTGCTGCCGCTGAGCCACCCCACCGACTACCTGGTGCGCACGCGGCAGGAACAGCCGGTCATCGACGTGAACGCCGAGATGGTGTTCGTGGGTTACGGCGTCGATGCGCCCGAGTACGGGTGGAACGACTACAAGGATGTCGACGTGAAGGGCAAGGTGCTCGTCATGCTCGTCAACGATCCTGCGATCCCTGATCCGAAGGACCCGTCGCAGCTCGATACGACGATGTTCAAGGGCAAGGCCATGACGTACTACGGCCGCTGGACCTACAAGTACGAAATCGCAACGGCAAAGGGCGCCGCAGGCGCGATCATCGTGCACGAGACGGGGCCGGCCGGTTATCCGATGCAGGCGCTCAGCAACATCGCGGTGGAGAACTTCGACATCAAGACGCCCGATGGCAATGCCGGTCGCGTGAAGTTCGAAGCGTGGCTGGCGCAGCCCAAGGCCGAAGAGCTCTTCAAGGCGGTCGGCAAGGACTTCGCGACACTCAAGAAGGACGCCCTCTCCAAGGACTTCAAGCCGGTCCCACTCGGCGCCAACGCCAAGCTGCATCTCCGCAGCGATCTCAAGACCGCCGACTCCCGCAACGTGGTTGCGGTGCTGCCGGGCAGCGACGCCACAAGGAAGAACGAGTATGTGATCTACAGCGCGCACTGGGATCACATGGGGCGCGACACGACGATCAAGGGCGACCAGATCTTCAACGGCGCGCTGGACAATGCGTCGGGCGTGGCGCAGCTGCTCGAAATCGCGAAAGGCTTCGCCGCACTCAAGACGCGTCCGGCGCGCTCGGTGATGTTCGTCGCGCTCACTGGCGAAGAAAAAGGACTGCTCGGCGCCAAGTACTTCGCCGAGAACCCGCCGGTGCCGCTCACGCAGGTGATGGCGAACATCAACATGGACGGCTTCAATCAGTGGGGCCGTACCAGCGATGTCGTGGTCATCGGCAAGGGGAACAGCACCCTCGATGATGTACTGGCGGATATCCTCAAGCCCGCAGGTCGCACGATTGTTGGCGACGCGGAGCCGGAGAAGGGCTTCTTCTACCGGTCCGACCACTTCGAGTTCGCCAAGCAGGGGGTGCCCGCACTGTACACGGAGGCCGGCACGCACTTCATCGGCAAGGACTCCACCTACGGCATGACCAAGCGCGAAGAGTACACCACCAGGGACTACCACCAGCCGAGCGATGAGATCAAGCCGGACTGGGACCTCACCGGGGCGGTGGAAGACACGCGGGTGCTGCTGACGGTGGGCTACCGGGTGCTCACGAGCGAGACGTGGCCGACCTGGAAGGCGGGGACGGAGTTCAAGGCAAAGAGAGACTCCATGATGGCGGCGAAGGCGAAGAACTGATCAGTTCAAGCCACTCAGCGGTTGCCCCCACGCCAGTCCCCCCACTACATTGTGGATCTGTCGCGGCTCCCCTGAGCCAAGGCGGCGCGTCATCGGCAACTTGTTGCACAACAACCAGTTAGCCGAACGGCGTGGGGTTTGGAGAGATGGCCGAGAGGCTGAAGGCACCGGTTTGCTAAACCGGCATAGGGGGTCAACCTCTATCGCGGGTTCGAATCCCGCTCTCTCCGTTCCGCGGGTCCGCTGGGTAGCCGGCGGGCCCGCGTTTTGTTTGCCCCTGCTCTTCCCCTGACCTTTGGTCGGTTTCGATATGTCGTCTGCGCCTGCTGCGAAGCGCCCGCGTGTGCGCTTTGCCCCGTCGCCTACGGGTTTCCTGCATGTCGGCGGTGCCCGCACCGCGCTCTTCAACTGGCTCTACGCCAAGAAGTACGACGGCGACTTCCTCCTTCGCATCGAGGATACCGATCGCCAGCGCAGCACGGACGAAAGCACGCGCGCGATCTTCGAAGGGCTCGAGTGGCTGGGTCTCACGTGGGATGAAGAGGTGGTGTACCAGGGCGCGAACGTCGCGCGGCACTACGCCGATGCGCATCGCCTGCTCGAGACCGGCGCGGCCTATCGCGACTTCACGCCGGCGAGCGTGATCGAGCAGCTGCGCGCCGAGGCCGAGGCCAAGGGCGAGGCGTTCCGCTTCGATCGGGCGCTCGCCACGTACAGTGACGAGGAGCTCGCGCAGAAGCTGGCCAACAACGAGCCGTATGCCATCCGCTTCAAGGTGCCCGAGGGGCACACCGAGTGGCACGATCTCGTGCATGAGCGGATCTCGTTCCCCAACAAGGACATCGAGGATTTCGTCATCCTCCGCTCCGACGGGACGCCCGTGTACAACATGGCCGTCGTGAGTGATGACATCGCCGCGCGCGTCACGCTGGTCATGCGCGGCGACGATCACATCTCGAACACCCCCAAGCAGATCCTGCTCTACCGCGCCCTCGGCGCTGATGAGCCGCAGTTCGGGCACGTGCCGATGATTCACGGCACCGACGGCAAGAAGCTGTCGAAGCGCCATGGTGCGACGGCGGTAGGCGACTACCAGCATCAGGGCTTCCTCCCCGGCGCGATGCTGAACTTCCTCGCCCTGCTCGGCTGGAGCACGGGCGATGACGTGGAAGTGATGGACCTGCAGGAGCTCATCGAGCGCTTCGACGTGAAGAACCTGCACGCCAAGGCGGCGGTGTTCGACACCAAGAAGCTGGAGTGGATGAACGGGCAGCACTTGGCGAAGATCGACATTCATGAACTCGCGCGCATCGTGGCTCCGCTGATCGAAAAGGCGGGCCTCGCGACGGTGGCCGAGCTCGAGGCGAAGCAGGCGTGGTTCTGCGGCGTGCTCGAGCTGCTGCGCATCCGCGCGCGTCTGACCGACGAGATCGTGGCGCAGGCGAAGACGTTCTTTACCGACGGCGTGGAGTACGACGCCGACGCGGTGAGCAAGCAGTGGCGCGATGCGACGGGCACGGCCGATGTGCTCGCCGCGACGCATGAGCGCCTTGCGTCACTCGACGCTTGGGAGCCGACAGCCATGGAAGAAGCGCTGCGCACGCTCGCCGAGCAGCGCGGCATCTCGGGTGGCAAGATCTTCCAGCCGCTCCGCGTGGCGCTCACAGGGCTCACGGTGAGCCCGGGCATCTTTGACGTGCTGCTCTACGTCGGACGCGAGCGGAGCCTCACGCGCATCAAGTCGGCGGTGGAGTATTTGCGCGGGACGCTCTAGCGATCGATTGTCTCTCGAAAGTAGCGCTGCGGGGATAACGGAGGAACGGGGAGTTCGCGGCAACGCCGAGATCTCCCCGTTCCTCCGTTGTCCCCGCAGAGTTTTTTTGTGGGATACCAGCGAGAGCTCGGGAACGGGAGCTATCGCCCGCTCGGCTGCCCGCTGCTCGAGCTCTTGCCGTCGCTCTTGCCGTCGCTCTTGACCGGCGCCGCGTAGCTTGCGCTCGGTGCACGCAGGCGCTCGCGACGCTGCGTGTCGTGGCGCGCGTCCATTTCCTTCACGATGCGCTTGAACTCGGCGTCGCCCATGCCGCGCGCGGACATGCGCTGAATGTCCGCACTCGCGGCGTTGATGCGCGCACCGGCGGCCATGCCGACCGGGTTGGCGGACATGCCGGCGGCGGTGGCGGCGTTCATCGGGAGCAGGGCGAGCAGCGCGTTCGGCAGGGTGTACTTGCCCAGGCGGATCCCCTTGTCATCCCAGCCCCACTTGCGGCCGTTCTTGTCGGTCTTGGTCCAATCACCCGGCTTGCGGCCGTACTTGCCCGACGCGCGCGCAATCGAGTCGAGCGAATCTGCCGCGCCCATGATGGCACCGGCGATGATCGAATCGAGGTTGTCGGCGCGATCGCCGCGACGCGCGGCGCCGCCGCTGCCATCGCCGCCGTTGCCAACGGTTCCGCGCCAGACGCGTTCGTCGGTATAGCCCGGGCGCACGCCGCGCACATTCGGATCGAGCGCGCCCACGCCGTTCCCCACCGTGCCGCCACTGCCCGTATCACGCGGACTGAGCGGCTTGACCTCTGGCGGCGCATCCGGCACGCCGGCCGGCTGCGCCGCGGGCGCCGACGGTTGCGGCTGCAACTGCGGCTGATCCACCCGACGCGGCACCTGACGGAGGGCCGGCGGCGGCGTCACCGGCGCCTTGGGGGTCACGTACGTGAGGCGCTCCTCAGGCTGGCGATCGTTCTCGAAGCGCAGCCACCCCGGCAATCCATGGCCGAAGGTGAGCACCTGCACCAGTACGAAGCCAATCGCGACGTGCGCGCCGATGGCCAGCGCGGCGACCGATGGCGAGAGCCGCTTGCGTTCCGGCAATCCCTCCACGGCCCGCCGCCGGGTCGCCTTGGGGCGCTCCGGGGACTCGCTCCCAGGGGGAGCTTCAGGCGGGCGGGAGGAGGTCATCGCGACAAAGATACCCGATTTCGTCCGTCAGGTGCCCGCAACGACGGGGTTTTTGATACGGCTGAGGCCAACCAGCTCGACCTCCACCTCGTCCCCGGGCCGAATCTGTCCCACGCCCGAGGGGGTGCCGGTGGCAATCAGGTCGCCCGGCTCGAGGGTGAAGTACTGACTGATGTAGTGCACGAGGAACGGGATCTTGTAGGCCATATCCCCGCCCTTGGCGTGCTGGACCACCGTCCCGTTGAGGCGCGTGATGACTTCGATGCTGTCGAAATCCGCCGGCGGCGGCACCGGGGTTCCCACCGGCCCGAAGGTGTCGAGCCCCTTGGCCCGGGCCCACTGGCCGTCGGCCTTCTGCAGGTCGCGCGCGCTCACGTCGTTGAACGCCACCACGCCACTGATCGCCGCCACCGATTCCGCCTCGTCTTTCGCCTTCGACAGCCGCTTCCCGATCACCAACGCGATCTCCCCTTCGTAGTCGATGTGGTTCGACACCGGGTGCAGCACGATGGATTCCCCGTCCGCGATCAGACTCGACGACGGTTTCAAAAAGAGCAGCGGATACGGCGGCACCTCTCCACCCATTTCCTTGGCGTGGTCGAGATAGTTCTTGCCGACGCAGATGATCTTGCTGGGGATTTGAGGGAGGGGCATGGTGAAGTGCTTGAACCGATCAGTAATGGGTGTCGGGCTTTAAGTCGTGGGTGATGGGTAATTGACGGCGGCGGACGGAGCGGCGGAACCCACGCGGGCAAACCCACCACCCATCACCTACAACCCGAAACCCAAGACTGATCAGTTACGCCGCGCCCTGTAGAATGCTGACACCTCCCCCCTGACCTCCCCCCACGCCCCCACCACCCGCCGTGCCGGCGGCAGCCCGTCGAGCAGTTCGCGTCCGTAACGCTTGGTGATGACGCGCGGATCACTCAGCACCACCACGCCACGATCGGTCGCGGTGCGAATCAATCGCCCGAAGCCCTGCTTGAGCCGCAGCGACGCATGCGGGAGCATGAACTCGCCGAAGGGATTGCCCCCCCGCGCTTCAATGGCTTCGCACTGTGCCGCAACGATCGGTTCCGTCGGCACGCGGAATGGGAGCTTGGCGATGAGCAGTCCGCGCAGGGCATCGCCCGGGACATCCACCCCTTCCCAGAACGTCGCCGTGCCGAGCAGCACGGCGCGGCCGGCATCGCGGAAGCGCTGCAGCAGCACATCGCGTGGCTCCTCGCCATGCACGAGCAGCGGCCAGCTCGCCCCCTGCCCTGGCCCGCGAAGCCACTCGGCCATCTGACGCACGTCACGATGGCTCGTGAAGAGCGCGAAGAGGCCGCCATCGCTGGCGGTCATGAGATCGCGCAGCTGCCGGCAGACATGCGAGAAGTGTTCGGCCGCATGCTCGTTCGGCGCCGGCAGGTCGGTGGGCACCACGAGCAGCGCCTGCTTCGGATAGTCGAAGGGACTTGGAAACACCGCCGTGCGCGTCGGCGCTTCGCGGGCGTCGAGCCCGAGCCGCCGCTGCAGAAAATCGAATCCGCCATGCGTGGCGAGCGTCGCACTGGTGACCACCGTGGTCTCCACGCGCCCGAACAGATCCTCTCGGAGCACCGGCGCGAGGTCGAGTGGCACACAATGCACGGCGATGTTGCGCTCGGTGGGCGTCGGCTTGCCCTGAAACTCCATCCAGCGCACCACCTCGGGGCCCTTCTCGGGCGGGCGGAGCCCCTTGTTGAGCGAATCGCCCGCACCCTGCAGCCGTCGAATCACGGCGCGCACTTCACCGAGAAACGGTGCCATCTCTTCGGCGCGCTTCTCGTCGCTCTCGAGGCGCTGTTGCACAACCTGCAGCCCCTGCGCGAGCGCGTCGATTTCGGTGAGCAATTCGCCGAGCGCGCGCTCGATGCCGTTCTTCCACAGCTCGTGCTGCTGAAAGTCTTCCGTGAGGCGGAGCACCGGGCCGCTGTGCATCTCGAGCACGGCGCCGAGCAATTCGAAGAGCAGCTGCGTACGATCGCGCGCGGTGAGCGTGCTCGAGAACAGTCGCTCGCGCACGAGATCGAGGCTCGCCACCGCAAGCAGATCGTTCAATCCGCCGAGCTTCGCCGCGAGTGCGGGCAAGAGTCCCTTGCCGCGTCGCTCCAGGCGATTGAACAACCGCGCGAGGGCGCGCCGCGTGATCGAGCTCCCGAGGTGCGATCCCGCCGCCTCCTCGAGATGATGCCCTTCATCGATCACCAATCGCTTGTACGCCGGCAACACGGCCGCATCATCCCAGTTCTGCACCTGCCGACGCACCGCCACATCGCTCAACAGCAGGTGATGGTTCACCACGACCACATCGGCCACCGCCGCTTCGCGCCGCGCCTTGAACAGGAAGCAGTTCGCGTAGAATTCGCACTTGAGTCGGCCACACAGGTCGGGCTCGGCCGAGACCTCATCCCACACGTCTGGGCGCGGTGGATCGGGCAAGTCGGCCAGCGAGCCATCGGTGGTCTTCTCGGCCCACGTGCGCAGCCGCTCCACCTCGGCGCTCGCATCGTTCTCGAAGAGGGCCGCGCCCGCGCCCGTTGCCTGCTCGAGACGATAGAGGCAGAGGTAGTTGCGCCACCCCTTGAGCAGGGCGAAGCGCACCTCCTGATCCGTCAGCGCCTTCTGCAGGAACGGCAGATCCTTGGTGACCAGCTGCTCCTGCAACGTGATCGTCGCCGTGCTCACGATCGTGCGCTCGCCGTTCGCGGCGGCCCAGCGCAGCGCGGGCACGAGATAGCCGAGCGACTTGCCGACACCGGTGCCGGCTTCGAGCAGCGCCACGCCGCCGCCATTGAAGGTCTCGGTCACCGCCGCCGCCATGGCGCGCTGCGCCGGACGGTCTTCGTAATCGCGCGCGCCGTGCAGCTGCCTCATGGCCTGCGCCACGAGCCCGTAGGGCCCGAGGGTCACGTCCACGACGTCGGGATCGACGTCGGTCAGGACCTTCCCCTTCGGCACCTCGGCCACGATGTACACGCGTGTCGCATCGTTGTCGACGATGCCGAAGCCCACACCGTTGCCATGGAAGCGATACGCCACCTCCATGTCGGCATCGCTCGGCGTGAGCTCGCCGCTCGGATGGTTGTGCAGCAGCAGTTCACCGCGTTCCGCACAACCGGGGAGCGCCAGCACGCTCTGGACGTCACCAGCGGCGACCTTGCGCGCGCTGATGATCGTGCCCTCCTCATCCACGCCGCACACGAAGCACACTTCGTTGCCGCCGTGCAATCGGATGGTACTGCGAATGGACGCGGCGGCCTTGGTGGACAGCCGCGCCTCGCCAATCGGATCCTGCTTGCTGGCGCGTGCCCGCTTCGCCTTCATCGCCACTGTCGCTCTACCGCCGCACTCAGGTCTTGCGCGGCTTCTTCTTGGCGGCCGGGAAGAGCACGTTGTTGAGAATCAGCCGGTACCCCGGCGAATTCGGATGCAGCGACAGGTCCGTGGGCGCGCTGCCGATGGCGTGCTGCGGGTCTTCGGGGTCATGGCCGCCGAGGAACGTCCAGGAGCCCTTGCCATAGTCACCGTGCAGATACTTGGCCCATGGCGCGCCGTCTTCCTGGGCGAGGATCGTGACGCCCGGCTTGATGACGGCCTTGTTGAAGCTGGTCGTCACACCGAAGAAGTCGGGGATGACGGTGCGATGATCCTGCACGAGCATGGTCGCGACCGGATCGAGCTTGGCCGAAAAGCCGAAGAGCGTGAAGGCTCCGAGCGGCTGACGACGCGACGGGACATTCACCTGATGGCCGTCGATATCCGACAGCGCGTTGATGTACGGGCTGGGTTCGATGTGCGCACCGGTGAAGGCGAGCGCGCGCGTCCAGTCGAGCTTCGCATCGGCATCGCCCTGCACCGGCGTGCCGTCTGAGTAGGGGCCTGCGATGTCGACGTTGAGCGCGGCGATGCCGAGGTCGAGCGACTCGGTCGCCCCGCACATCGCGAACAGAAAGCCCCCACGATCCACGAAGCCACGGATGTTGTCGGCCACGGCCTTCTTGAGCGCCGGCACGTCGTTCTTGCCGAAGCGCTTGGCCATGGACATGTCGCGTTCGCGCTGCGCGACGAACCACGGCGCGTCGCGATAGGCGAGATAGAGCTTGTTGTACTGGCCGGTGAAGTCTTCGTGATGCAGGTGCACCCAGTCGTACTTGCTGAGCTCACCCTGCATCACGTTGTCGTCCCAGATGCTTGTGAAGTCGATCCCCGCATAGGTGAGCGCGAGCGTCACGGCATCGTCCCAGGGCGGCTGGTCCACCGGGCGATAGATCGCAATGCGCGGCGACCGCTCCAGCACCACCGCGTCCATGTTGCCACCGGCGATCTCGCGGCGCACCGCGGCCACATCGGCGTCGGTCACCGGCTCGACGCTCACGCCATCGAGCGCCGCGCGCTTGCGAATGTCCGGCACATCGGGGAGCAGGAAGGCACCGCCCCGATAGTTGAGCAGCCACTCCGCCTTCTGCCCGGCCTTGAGCGCCTGATAGGTGACGCCGTACGCCTTGAGGTGATTGCGCTGGCCGTCGTCCATGGGGATGAGCAGCTGCTGGGCGTGCAGCAGTCGACTCGAGAGGAGGAGACCGAACACGACGAGCCGCGGACACGCGCGGAGGGCGGCGGACAGGACCGCGGATACGACGGCACGAGGCGAACGCATCCCGAATTCTACCTGGAAGTGCGGGGAAAGTCTCCCGCAGTGGTGCTGGGGGGCACGGTGCCTCGCAGCCGCTCGAGCTCGCGGCGCGCCTGCGGGGCGAGCGCGCTGGTGGTGTACTCCACGAGCAACTGCTCGAGCCTGGCGGTGGCGCCGGCCTTGTCGCCCGCATCGCGCAGCTGGCGAGCCCACGTCAGCAACGCCTCCGGCGCTTCGGGGCTCTTGGGATACTCCTTCACCAGCCGTTCCCACTTGGGGCCGGCGGCCTTGGCCGGTGTGAGACGCGCGGACAGCGCGAGGAGCGCGGGGGCGGCGGTGCCGACCGAGTCCGCCAGCTGCGCGAAGCGCGCCGATGCCCCCGCGGTGTCGCGCCTGGCGAGCGTCTGGAACGCCTGCCCGAGTCCGACCTGCGTGTCGAGACGCACCCGCGCGAGCACGCCAAGCGCGTCCACGAGCTCGGGGCGCTGCGTGCTGGACCGCACCAGTCGCTTGCGGGCGAGTGCGAGATCGCCCTCGTAGAGGGCAACCCAGCCAGCCATCTCGTCGTCGTCCAGAAGGTCCGGATCGTTCATGAGCGCCTTGGCGCGCGTCACGTCACCGCTCCGCAGCATGGCGATCACCAGCGGGCGCGAGAGCGCGGCGCGCGCGGCGGCGTCGAGCGCCTTCCCTTCCTTGTCCATCTTCTGCTGCGCTTCCTCGACGCGCCCGAGTTCTCCGAGCGCCGCGATCTCGAGGCCGAGCAATGCTTTCGCGCGCGCGGCAGCGTCGCCGGGGGCCGGCCGGCGCAACAGCGCGAGCGCCGCCGCGGCATCACCGGCGCGAATGGCCGCATCCGCGGCACGTCGCTGACTCTCGAGATCGGGCTTGCGCTCGAACACCGCCGTCCACGCATCGCGCGCCACGAGCCAGCTTTCGCCCAGTTCGGCGCGCTCGCCGAACGCACGCCAGGAGGCGAGCGTGGAATCATCCACGGGCGTCACCGAGCCCAGGGCCTGCCACGCGCGTCGCGGCTCGCTCCACGCAAACTCGAGCTGGCTGAGCAAGCGACGCGGCAACAGCGCCACCGGCGGTGCGAGCAGCACGGTGCGAATCGAGTCGCGCGCGCCAGCGGGAGCCCGGCCAAGGCCGAACAGCGCGGCCGTTTCCAGGTAGGGCTGATCGATGAGCGACTCGCGATAGGCCACCGCGGCCGCATTCCAGCGCTGCAACGACACATTGAGCTGCGCGGTCTCGCCGGAGAGCGCGCCCTTCATGCCCATCAACCGGCTCGCCTCGTTGAGCAGACTGTCGGCCGCGAGCGCGCGGCCCTGCCCGAGCAGCAGGCGCGCATACTCGCGGAATGGGGTGGCATCATTGCCCACGGCGCGGCGCCAGCTCGTGAAGGCCGCCTGTGCCTCCTCGGCGCGCCCCAGCGTGACCAGCGAGCGCAGCACGATCCCGCGTGCGATCGGGTCGGTGGGGCGCACCACGATGACGCGGCTCACGATGGGCACGAGGGAATCGAGTGCGCCCATGTCCACCATGTTGCGCTCGAGGCCGAGCAGCGCGAAGGCGATGCGGTCGCCATCGGGGGCACCCGCGCGCAGCGCCTGATCGAGCACGTCGTGATACGCCTTCGACGCCGCCTTGATGTCGTTCTTGTCTTCGGCGGCGAGCGCGCGGGCCATCGGGTCGGTAGTGTCGGGCTTCACCGTCTGCTGCGGCGTACGCGTGTCGGCGCCCTGCGCCTGCAGTGGTGCCGCGCACGTCAACACGCCAACGGCCGCGCTCATCACGAGCGCGGCCACGCCCGCCAGCCGCTTACGGCTGCTTGCCGTCGGGACCATTCAGCCGCTTGAAGTACTCGATGACCAGCCGACGCTCGTCGGCACCGAGCCCGCGCAGTTCGTTCCACGTGGGCGGCGCAAACTTGCTCGCGTTCTTGCCGGACATCGGGCCGTTCATCGTGCCACCCGCACCGGCGCCCGTGCCGGCCTTCGCCTCACGCGGGCCCTGATCGTCGCGCTCCTCCTGCTCGAGGAAGCGTCCCGCATCGAGCAGGCGACGATAGAGCTGCTGCTGCCGCTGCGCGACGCTCGCATCGAGCCCGTTTCGTTCGAGCTGCTGCGCGAGGTTCTGCGCTTCCTTCGCCAGCGCGTCGGTCCGGCCGGTCTCGTCGTTGTCCGACACATCGTTCAGCGTACGCGCCACCTCACGCTGCTGCTTGGCGAGCACGCGCGCCTGCTGTCGCGCCGCGTCACCCTGCGCGCCCCCCTGCATCGCGTTGAGCCCCTGCATCTGGCTGTTCAGCTGCCCCTGCTGCTGCGCCAGCTGCTTGAGCTGGTCCATCATCTCCTGGAAGCCCGACGCGGAGTTCGCGTTGTTCACCTTTTCGCGATCGCGCACGAGCGAGCTCAACGCCTGATTGAGCGCCTCGGTCGCATCCTTCATGGCGTTCTGCGCCTGCTGATTGCCGTCGGGCGTCTGCGGCTGCTGCATCGCCTGCGTCGCCTGCTGCACCCGACGTTGCGCTTCGCCCATGGCCTTCTGCGACCGCTGCGACAACAACGACGACGAACGCCCCGCCTGCTCGAGCCGCTCGGCCGCCTGCTGCACGCCCTGCTGCAGTGCGCTCTGCTCGCCCTGCATCCCCTGGGCGCCCTGCTGCCGCGCCTTCTTTTCGAGCTCCGCCTGCTGCCGCGCGAGCTGCATCGTCTCGTTGATGGACTGGTCGAGCTGATCGCTCAACTCACCCTTCCACGCGTCGACCTGCGCGTTGCGCGCATCCTGCAGCTGTTGCGCGGCCTTCTTCATGGCGTCCGCCGCACGGTTGGCCTGATCCGCCGCCGACGGCTGACCACCAGGCTGACCGCCCTGCTGTTGTCCGCCCTGTTGCTGCTGACCGCCCTGCTGCCCCTGCTGCCCCTGCTGCTGTTGTCCTTGTTGTCCCTGCTGTTGTCCCTGCTGTCCCGCCGAAGGCGGCCGTTGCTGCCCCTGCGCCCCAGCCGGCTTCTGCCCCTGCTGCCCCTGCTCGCCCGGCTGACGCTCCTGCTTCCCATCCTGCTGCGCCGCCGACTGCTGCTTGAGCGCGCGTTCCAGGGCATCGCCCGCCTCCTTCACGTTCGGCTGCGCTTCACGGGTCTTGCTCGCGCCCTGCTTCGCGCCCGCTTCCTCGAGGCGCTTCGCGAGCGACTGCAGCTCCTTCTCGAGCTGCTTCGTGCGATCGGCCAGCGTGCGCGCATCTTCTTCGCTTGCTTCGCCCTTCTGCCCGTTCTTCTGCCCCGCCTGCCCGCTCTGTTGGCCGGCTTGCTGCTGCCCCTGCTGCTGCCCCTGCTGCTGCCCCGACGGCTTCTGCCCGCCGAGCTGCTTGCTCAGGTTCTGCTGCCGCTCGGCGAGCTCTGAGGCATCGTCCTTGAGCGTCTGCATCGCGCCCTCGAGCGCCGCGCGCTTGAGCATCTCGGCGCTCTTCTCGAGTTGCTCACGCATGCGCTTCTGCTGCTCGGCGAGCTGCTGCATGCTCTGTTGCGCTTCGGTGCCGCTCAACCGATCGGTGTTCTTGTTGAGCTGCTCGAGCTGCTTCTGCATCTCAGGCGTCATCGCCTCGCGCAGCATCTTCTGGATGTCGCGCATTCGCCCCGCGAGCGTCGTGTCGAGCGCATTCGCGTTCTTGAGGCGGTTTTCGAGCTCCTTGGCGTTCTGCCGCAGCGAATCCACGCGCGCGCTCATCTGCTGCTGATCGCGCGCCATCTGCTTGGCCTTCTCGGCCTGCTGAAAGCTCATCGACTTGGAGTCGCTCTTTCCGCCAGCGCTCTGATCGCCGTTCTTGAGCTCGCGGTTGCGCGCCGCATCGCCCGTGTTCTGCGCCAGACGCTGTTCCTCCTGGGCGAGCCGCTTGGCCTGCGCGGCGAGCGAGTCGGCGAGGTCACGCGCGAGCGACCGCTGCTCGGCAAGACTCGGCACGCGCAAGATGATTTCGCTGCTCGTCACCTGCTGACGCCACGGCGAATCATCGGTGGCGATCGCCACCACATGCAGCTTGTCTCCCGGCTCGAGCTTGCGGCCGTCGAGCGGGATGGTCGCACCGCCTTCGAAGATCGGTGCGGCGGGCGAGGCGACCTCGAGCCGCTCACGCACCACCGTGCCCGCTAGGCCCGCGGCCTCGCGCCAGAGTTGCAGCTGCACGTGGCCCACGCCATGATCGTCAGCAGCGTTCACGAGGATCGGCACGACACCGCTCGTGCCAATGGCCGTGTCCGACTCCGGCGACACGATCGCCACTTCCGGCGGCATGTCGGGAATGACGGTGAACGGCAACGCATCGGGCAGTTCCGGCGGCAGCACCTGTCCGTCGGCGCGCGGGGTCGCCTCGGCGATCCAGCGCCACGTCTCTTCGCGATCGATCGTCACCACCCCTTCGGCCGGCGTGCCATCGCCATTCGCCGCGAGGGCCGTGAGCCGCACGGTGTCGCGGCCGTTCGTGAGCGCCGCCTCGCGCGCGCCGCCGCGCTGCATCACCTGCACCTTGATGCGCGTTCCGCGCGGGACCCGCAGCGGTGGCACCGGCTCGAGTGTCTCGTCGGCGCGCCCGAGATAGCTCGGGTACATGGCGTGCAGCGCCACGTCGCCGAGCCAGCCGCGGTCTTCCACGGCCAGTGTGGCCGACAGCTCCGGCGCCCGCCCGTCGTTCACGCGAATCGTGGTCGCCGATCGCATCGGCCCGAGCGCGTACGCCACACGGCCGCTCGATGGCACGCTGAGCGTGCTGTCGTGCCACACCTCGCCTTCGGCGCGGCGCGAGATCGTGATGTGACGACGCCCCTCGGCCTGTACCGAGAGCGTGAGCGGCATGCCGCGCGGGACCGACGCCGGAATCCGCTCGAACGCGAGCGCCGGCAGCAGCGAGCCGCGCCACGCGCCGATGGGATTGGTGGCCGCCGCAAAACCATCGGGCGCCACCTTCGCACTCGCCCCCAACACCGCCGCCCCCAGTACCGCCGCGCCGACGGAAGCGCCCAACATCCTGGTGAGCGCCGCTGCGAACTGCGGCGCCAGCGTTCCGGGATTGAGGCGGCGCGCCACATCGTCGGCCGCGCGCGCGCCCAGCACGCCCGTGTGCGATACCTCGAGCGCTCCCATCAACGAACCGGCGCGCAGCTGCTGCTCCTGCTCCACCGTGCCCGCGAGCGACCGCACCGACAGCTGTGCCGCCACCGCCTGCTGCCGCCGCACATAGACGACGACGGCGGTGCCGATGGCGAGCGCCATGGCGAGCAGCGGCACGAACCGCGGGGCCGCCATCCACCGGCCGTCGGCCAACCCGAAGGCCGCGATGCCGAGCACGAACAGCGCGACCGCCAGTCCGGCGAGCACCGCCGATGCCACCGCACGCGTGCGCAGCGACTGCTGCTCGTGCCGCAGTCGATCCGCGAGCGATGAACGGGGAACGGACAGGCCGGACAGGGCGGGAGCGGTCATGTCAGCGAAGGTAGAGGAACGAACAGATCGCGAGCGTTACGGCGTCACGCGGCTGGTGACGGCGTACGTGAACAGATTGATGCCCATGCGAATCGCCGACTCATGCAGGGCCGGCGGATCGGCGTACGTTCCCACGTCTTCCCACCCGTTGCCCAGGTCGGCCGAGAACGTGTAGTACACCGCGAGCCGGTTGCCGATGAAGATGCCGTAGCCCTTGGCCGGCTTGCCGTCGTGCTCGTGAATCTTCGGCACGCCGCTCGGCATGTCGTACACGAGATGATAAATCGGGTGCGACAGCGGCACTTCCACCAGCGGTCGATCCGGGAACACGCGCGCGATCTCGTGGCGGAACGACTCGTCGAGTCCGTAGTTGTCGTCGGCATGGAGAAAGCCGCCGCGCGTCACGTACTCCCGCAGGCGCCGGACTTCGGTGTCGCTGAACTTCACGTCACCGTGCCCCGTCATGTGAAGGAACGGGTAGTCGAAGAGCGCCGAATCGGTGAGCCTGACCTTGGCTTCCGTGCGTTCGATGGGCAGCGAGGTCCGCTCGGCGATCGCCCTGATGAGGTTCACCAGGCTGGACGGATTGGCGTACCAGTCGCCGCCCCCTTCGTACTGCAGGCGCGCGATGGCGAGGCGCCCCGGGCCGGCCAGTGAGGTGGCCGCGGCGTGCACGAACGGACGTGCGGCGACGAGCCCCGGCAGGAGCAGCGTCGTCGCAATGAGGGACCCTCGGAGAACACGCTGCCGAAACCGCATGCCGGAATGAAAGCGGGGCTAGAGCAAACTGCTATGTGTCGTGGGCGAGCCGATACGCGAGATTGCGGCTCGCGCCGTGCTCATCCATGAGCATGCGGACAATGTCGCGCGGGCGGAAGCCTTCGGCCCGCCAGGCCTCGGCCGCAGCGCGCAGTCCGTCTTCCGTGGGTTCAGCGGCCGTCGCACCAGCGAGGACGATCACGATTTCCCCTCGCGGGGGCACGTCCCGGTAGTACGCAGTGATGTCGGCGAGCGTTCCGCGGCGAATCTCCTCGAAGTGCTTGGTCAGCTCACGCGCCACGGCGACCTGGCGCCCCTCCCCTGAGACACCGGCAAGCTCCTCCAGCGTTTCCACGAGACGGTTGGGCGACTCGAACAGGACGACGGCGTGCGGCAGGCGCGCCGCGAGGGCGAGCAGATTCTCGCGCTCCTTGCCCTTCCGATCGAGAAAGCCCAGCACCGTGAACGGATGTGCGGCAAGTCCCGACGCCACCAGCGCCGCGAGTGTGGCGGAGGCCCCCGGAATGGGGACGACCCGCAGCCCCGCGGCCGCGACGGACTGGGCGAGACGCCCCCCCGGATCGGAGACCACCGGAGTGCCGGCGTCGGTGACGAGCGCGACGGTCTCGCCGGCGCGGAGGCGCTCGATCAGGCGGGGCGTCATGCTCGCTTCGTTGTGCTCGTGCACCGCGAGCGTCGGCGTGCGGATGCCGTAGCGCTCGAGCAGGGCGCGGGTATGCCGGGTATCCTCACAGCAAATCACCGTCGCCTGCTGCAGCACCGCCAGGGCGCGCAGCGTGATGTCTCCCAGGTGACCAATGGGCGTGCTGACCACATGCAGCGCCCCCGGGACGGCCGCGTCGGGCCAGAGCGCCGCGGCCCGGACGGCTACGTCGGCGGCCGAAGCCTCCGACGCCGCCGCCCCGGGCGCGTCGCCCGCGTGACTCAGGCGTGCTCCTTGAACTTCGCTTCGAGAGCCGGTCGCGGGACCGCGCCCACCACCTGGTCGACCAGCTTGCCGTCCTTGAAGAACAGGATGGTCGGGATGCTGCGCACGTTGAAACGCGCCGCCGTCCGCTGGTTGTTGTCGACGTCGAGCTTGGCGACCTTCACCTTGCCCTCATACTCCACCGCGAGCTGCTCCACGATCGGGGCAATCATGCGGCAGGGCGCGCACCACGTCGCCCAGAAATCCACAACCGACAGACCGGCCTGCTGCTCGATCTCGGTCGCGAAGTTGTCATCCTTCACTTCGACTGCGTTCGCCATCGTGTGCTCCGTGGACCAGCGTCGCCTCAGGGGCGATGGGTCCCGCTGGGATTAGAATTCGGTACCACTCACCACGTCCTACCCTGGCCCGTCATGACTGATTCCGTTCGCCGCGGCACGCGCATCGCCCACATTGGGGTCGCCGTGCGTGCCATCGACGAGTTGCTGCCTGTCCTGCGCGATGTGCTGGAGATGCCCGAGGTACCACTCGGGAACTCCGACGGCGCGACCATCGTGGGTCTCGCGTCGGGTGAATCCCTGGTGGAACTCCTCGAGGCGCAAGCCGAGGATACCCCGATCGGCAAGTTCGTTGCGAAACGGGGGCCCGGCATCCATCACGTGTGCTTCGCCGTGGACGACCTCGACGGCATGCTGCAGCGGTGCCGCGACGCCGGTCTCAGGCTTATCGACGAAACACCCCGCATTGGCGCCGAGGGAAAGCGGATTGCTTTCCTGCATCCCAGCGCCACGGGCGGGGTCCTCGTCGAACTGTCCGAATACTAGTGCCGCTGTCCAGCCGGGGGAGTACGGCGAGCTCAGCCGTTCACCGGCCCGCCGGCGCACTCCCGCCGTCAGCGGCAGAATTCGCGCAGTTTGGTGACGTCCACGTCTTCCACGAGCCAGCGCCCGCCCTTGGAGGGTACCGTGGTGAACGCGGTGGCGGCCTTGTTCGAGCCCTTGGTCAGTTCAACCTGGAAGTTCTGGCGCCCGCCGGTGCTCAGGCGCGGCGTGTCTTCGAGGTAGCGGTACCGGTCGTTGGCGAGCAGGCACTGGATGATGATCAGGCGCTTTTCGAGTTCTTCGCGCTTGAGCTGGTCGCGGGCGAGGCCGTTGGCGTTCCCCCACAGCCCGGACATGCCTTGCAGGTCCTGCTTGTTCACCGCACTCAGGAACGCGTCCACCGCCCCCTTGGCCGAGGCGGCGCCAACGGTACTCGGCGCGGCGTCGCTGACGGTGGGCGCCGGGGCGTTGCCCGGCAGGGAGGTAGCGGTGCCGACCACCTGCTTGGCGCAGGCGCTCAGAGAGAGGGCGGCACCCGCCGCGAGCACCAGGGACTTCACCAATCGCGTTTGTTGCCGCACACAGGCCTCCTTGCCTGAAAACTGATCATCTTTGAAAACTACGCGGGTGGGGCGTGTCGCACATGGCACGGGCCCTACCGTCGACCGTCTTCTGCTACCCCACGGATGTCGCTTCGCTACCAACGTCTGTACGTCAACATCGACCACGTCGCCACCGTTCGGCAGGCGCGGCGTGGCGCCGAACCGGATCCGGTGGCCGCGGCCGCGCTCTGTGAAGCGGCCGGTGCGGACGGGATCACGGCCCACCTGCGCGAAGACCGTCGCCATATCCAGGACGACGACATCCATCGCCTGGCGACCTCGGTGAAGACGCTGCTCAACCTCGAGTGTGCCATTACCGACGACATGCTCTCGCTCGCCGAAACACTTCGGCCCCGCCAGGTGACGCTGGTGCCGGAGCGCCGGGAGGAGATTACGACCGAGGGTGGCCTCGATGTGGTGCGCCATGAGGCGGCGTGTCGCGACGCGGTGGCCCGGCTCCGGCAGGCCGGCATCCGGACCAGTCTCTTCATCGATCCCGATGAGGCGGCGGTTCGGGTGTCCCACGCGGTGGGCGCCGACGCCATCGAACTGCACACGGGCTCCTACGCGCATGCGCCGCGCGATCCGGCGACGCTGCGGGCGCTACAGCAGGCGGCGGCGCTTGGCGCGCAGCTGGGGCTCGCGGTGCACGCCGGCCACGGCCTGTCGGTGGCCAATGTGGGGCCGGTGGCGGCGATTCCGGAGATCGAGGAGCTCAATATCGGGCACGCGATCATCGGACGCGCCATCTTTGTAGGACTGCGCGAGGCCGTTCGGGAGATCCGGGCGGCGATGGATGACGCACGCGAAGCCGACCGATTCTGAATCCGTGACGAGGCAATGACCGCACCGCAGGCGTTGATCGAATTCTTCCAGAAAGAAGCCACCGAGTACCTCGATCGACTCGATGGCTTGCTGGCCGGCGGCGAATCCGTCGTCCCCGACGCGGCCGCGTTCCTCACGAGCGCTCGTGCGCTTCGCGGGAGCGCGACCATGACGCGGCTCGATGGTCTGCCGGACCTCGCGAGCACCGTGGAGCGCATTGCCACCGGGCTTCGCGACCACGAGCTGCGCTGGGATGAGCGATTGCATTTCGCCGTGCGGGGCGCGCTGGTGGAGCTGCGCGCGCTCGTGGAACGGGCGGGACTCTGGAACGAGCACGACACGCGCCGCGCGCGCACCCAGTCGGTTGCGCTCGCGGCGGTGGCGGCGGGCTACCTCGCCACCAGCGCACCGCCGGACTCGCCGGCGAGCCAGGTGGTGCCCATCGCGCGACTCTTTCCGGATGACGGCGTGCCGGGCATCGTGCAGCGCAACCCCAATCCTCCGGTGACGCTCGCGCAGCGGTTTCGCAGCGACATGGCCGCCGCAGCCGACGGCGTGGCACGCGAAGCTCAGGCGCTGGCCACGAGCCAGGTCGGTCCGGCTCAACTCGCCATTTCCGATGGCGTACGGCGTGCTCTCGTCGGGCTGGCCGACGTCGCCGAGAGCTACGGCGCGGCGAGTATCGTGTCGCTGGCCACCAAGATGTCGCGCGCGCCGCTCGGCGCCGCGCGCGAGCACGCTGGTGTGCAGGCGTTTGCGCAGCTGCTCATGAACCGCGAACTCACCGATGCGCAGCTCGCGCAGCAGGTGAAGCAAGCCAATACCACCTGGGTCGGTGCACCGGCCCCGGAACCGGCGGTGGTACCGATCGAATCACTGCTGTATCGCGGCAAGTCGGCGATCGCGCGCGCACGTCAGGTGCGTGAGGAGTTGGCCGTCCACTGGCAGCGCGGATCGCTTGGCGAGCCGGCGGCGCACGCGCTGTTCGAGGAGTTGGGCGATCTGCTGGAGCTGGCCGGGACGACGTGAGTTCGCAGCACACCGTTCAGCGCGCGCACGCCAAGATCAACGTCCTGCTGCGTATTCTCGCGCGGGAGGCGGGCGGCTATCACGCCATCGAGACGTTGTTTCAGCGGCTCGCGCTGCACGATGTCGTGCACGTCAGCGTCAACGACGGCGCGCGTGCGCTCACCTGCGCCGGCCCCGCGATGCCGGCGGGTGGGCTGGGAGCGCCCGAAGAGAATCTCGCCTGGCGCGCCGCGCTGGCCTACGCCCAGGCGGCGCGGTGGGACACCGGCTGGCAGATCGCCATTGACAAGCAGATCCCGGTGGGCGGCGGGTTGGGTGGTGGCAGCGCCGACGCGGCGGCGGTGCTGCGCGCCCTCGAGGCCATGTGCCCCACCCCGATCGGTCGCGACGCGCTCGTCGAGATCGGCGGCACGCTTGGCGCCGACGTGGCGTTCTTCGTGGCCGATGTCGCACGCGCGTGGGCGTGGGGGCGCGGTGACCGGCTGCTGCCCCTCGCGCCGCTTCCCCCGATGCCGGTCACGTTGGTGGCGTTCAGCACCGGGGTGAACACCGGTCACGCGTACGGCGCGTTCGCCGCCGCTCGCGAGGCGCGCGGTCTCGGGGTGCGCGCGGCCGTCTACGGCGCCGGCGCGCTCGACTCCTGGGCCACTCTCTGCGGGCTGGCCGTGAATGACTTCGAGGAGGTCGTGCCGACGATGCACGCGGGCGTGGCACAGGTGCTCCCGGCACTGCGCCAGCTCGCCGATCGGGCGCGCGCCCACGGTCAGGCGGCGTGTGCACTCCTGAGTGGAAGCGGCGCGACCTGCTTCGTCCTGCACCCCCACGACGCGCTGGAAATGCCGTCCCTGCCGGACGGGGCACGTCTGCTGCGTACCGTCACGCACTGAGGGGATCGACGCATCATGGGCCTGATGACGAAGCCGGCGCATCGCATCGCCCGCTTCGTCGACCAGGCCCACGACCTGCCCGGTGCCCTGCGCGTCCCCGACCGGTGACCGGGAGCAGATCCCGGCCGGGAACGCTCACCAAGGGATCACCGATGCGTCACCGCGATCTCGCGCCCCTTCGCCTGCGGCACCTTGGGCAACGTGATCGTCAACACGCCCTTCTCAAATTCCGCTTTCACATGTTCCACATCCACCGTGCGCGGCAGCGACAGCGCGCGCTGGAACGCGCCATAGAACCGCTCCGCCAGGTAGAAATTCTTGGCCGGCGGCGTGTCATTCACCGCCTGCTCCTTCTCCCCTGCGATCGTGAGCACATTGTTCTCGATCGTGACCTTCAGATTCTTCTCTTCGATCCCCGGCAGTTCCGCCGTCAGGATCATCGCGTCGTTCGTCTCCGAGACTTCCATCGCCGGCACCCACGCCGAAAGCGGCGGGGTCTGCGTCAGGAACGGCTCATTGAACAGACGGCGCATCACGCCCGAGAACGAATCGTCAGCATTGACGGGGCTCGGGACTCTCCGCATGAGCGTGGACATACAACCCTCCTGCGCGTCGTCGCGCTGAATGAAACGGTTGTACGAGGATGTTAGCAGGGATTCGCCGCGCGTCGATCGGGATTTGCTGCGCGTGCCGTCAAGGAAAGTCATACGCGAACTGAGCGGTGAGTTCGCGTATCGGCATGCCGTTGTGCGCTGGTTTGGCGCGTGCCCGGCTTCCCCCGCCGCGTTCCGGGCGGGATCTTACCCGGCATGAGCCTTCTCATCGCCCCCACCATCGCCGACATCCGCGCCGCGGCAGAGCGCATTCGCCCCTACGCGGCCGTCACCCCGCTGCTCACCTCCCCCGCGCTCGACGCCGTCGCCGGCGGCCGCGTGCTGCTCAAGGCCGAGGTGCTGCAGCATACCGGCTCCTTCAAGCTGCGCGGAGCGCTCAACCGCCTGCTGCAGCTCACGGACGACGAGCGCACCCGCGGTGTGGTGGCGTACTCCTCGGGTAATCACGCGCAGGCGGTGGCCTACAGCGCCACGCTGCTCGGCATGCGTTCGGTGATCGTGATGCCCAAGGACGCGCCGCCGCTCAAGATCGAGCGCACGCGGGCGTTCGGCGCCGAAGTGGTGCTCTACGACCGCTGGACCGAAGATCGCGTCGCGATTGGCGGCAAGATTGCGGCGGAGCGCGGCAGCGTCGTCGTGCCGCCCTTCGAAGATCCGCACATCGTGGCCGGTCAGGGCACGCTTGCGCTGGAAGCGCTGCAGCAGGCACAGTCGCTGGGGATCACGCCCGACACCTTCCTCGTCTGCTGCGGCGGTGGCGGCCTGACGGCCGGGTGTGCGCTCGCCGCCGAGGCGGTGTCGCCGACAACCATGGTCCACCCGTGTGAACCTGCCGAGTTCGACGACATGGCGCGCTCGCTCGAACTGGGGCATCGCATGGCCAACGAGCCCGGGAAGCGCTCGATCTGTGATGCGATTGTCACCGACATGCCGGGAGAATTCACCTTCAGCATCAATCAGCCGCGAGTGGGACCCGGACTGCGGGTGACTGACGAGGAGGTACTGGCGGCGATCGCCTTCGCCGTGCGCGAGCTCAAGCTCGTGGTTGAGCCCGGTGGAGCGGCAGCGCTGGCGGCGCTGCTCCATCACAAGGTGGAAACCCGCGACCGCACGACGCTCGTTGTCACGACGGGCGGTAATATCGACCCGCAGATTCTGGCCCGCGCGATCGGCGCGGCCTGAGCGCCGGTGTCCGACGGGTTCACGCTTCGCCGCGCCGGTGCGGACGACATCGCGCCGCTCAACGCGCTGATTGCCGCCTCCGTGCGGCGGCTCGGTGCGGCGTACTATTCGCCCGAGCAGATCGAGAGCAGTCTGCGCCACATGTTCGGCGTGGACACCCAGCTCGTGGCCGATGGTACGTACTTCGTGATCGAGGATGCGAGCGGCGTGCGCGTGGCCTGCGGCGGCTGGAGCGGACGGCAGACGCTGTTCGGCGGCGATCAACACAAGGCGTCGGAGGGAATAGCCGACGTCGTCATCGACACCACGTTACCGGCGCGCATCCGCGCGTTTTTTGTGCACCCCGATCGGGCACGTCGCGGGCTCGCGAGGCGGCTCTACGATCACTGCGCCGCCGAGGCGCGGTCGGCCGGCTTTCAGTCGCTGGAGCTGATGGGCACCCTGCCCGGTGTTCCGCTTTATCGGTCGCTGGGCTTCACCACCATCGAACCGGTGGGCATCACACTCCCCGACGGCGTGGTCATCCCCTGCGAACGCATGGGGCGACCACTCGACCGGGAACGCTGACTCTCCGCTGGGTATTCACCTGCACGTTCGGATGGGTCCCGCCGAGCGTGTTCACCTCAACACCCTTGCACTTCCGATGACTCGGTCGATTCTCCGCATTTCGGGCCTCGCGTCCGCGCTTCTCACGGCCGCCACGGCCGGCGCGCAGCAGCAAGCATCCGCGCAGCCCACGTACGCCAACGAAATGGCCCGCGAGCATGCCCACGACATGGCCGTCGCCTCACCGGCCACCAGGATCGCCCCCCGCCTCGGCATCGCCGCGGGCGAGATGGTCACCTATGGCACGGTGGGCGGCAAGACGTTCAAGGGCTATCTCGCCAAGCCCAAGGCCGCCAAGCCCGGCCCGGCCATCGTCATGGTGCACGAGTGGTGGGGGCTCAACGACAACATCAAGAGCATGGCCGACCGCTACGCCGGCGAAGGCTACACCGTGCTCGCGGTCGACCTGTTCGACGGCAAGGTCGCGACCAAGCCCGACGACGCCATGAAGCTCTATCAGGCCGGCATGGCCGACATCCCCGCCGGCGAAGCGAACGTGGCCGCCGCGGTGGCCTACCTCCGCAAGAACGGCGCGACGAGCGTCGGCTCGGTGGGCTACTGCTTCGGCGGTCACTGGTCGCTCCGCACCGGCCTCGCCGGCGGCAAGGATGTGAACGCGGTCGTGATCTACTACGGCGCCCCCATCACCGACCCCAAGCAACTCGCCCGCCTCAAGGCGCCGGTGCTCGGCCTCTTCGGCGGCAAGGACACCGGCATCCCGGTGGACAGCGTGAAGGCCATGAACGCCGCGATCACCAAGCAGGGCGGCGCGATGCGCCTCACGGTGTACGACGACGCGGCGCACGCCTTCGCCAACCCCACCGGCACCGCCTACAACGAAAAGGCCGCGAACGACGCGTGGGCCAAGAGCCTGGCGTTCTTCAAGGCGATGCTCAAGTAGCAGGCGTGTAGGAACAGCACGCACAGAGCACACAGCGCAATGGAGTTCACAGGGGCGCGTTCCGGACTATCTGGAGCGCGCCCTGTGTTCTCCGAATCTCTGTGCCCTCTGTGAGTGCAGTTCAACGAACTCACCGTATGGCTAGATTGTCCGAATGACGCGTCGCACCTGGCTCACGATCGCCGCCATCGGCGTGCTGGTCCTTGCTCTCGGCCCGCGCCCACGTGTCGACGAGCCACCCGCGCCACCCGAGTTGACCGGCGAGCTCTCGGCACTCCCCGCGTGGCTGTCCCGGCGTGAAGCGAAGGCCGGCGTGACCGACGCGAATGTCGCGAAGCACATCGCCTTCGCGGATACCATCAAGCCCGCGCGGACGCCGTGGAGCGTGCTCTATCTGCACGGGTTTTCGGCAACGCGACAGGAAACCGCGCCCGTTTCCGCCGAGGTGGCGCGCGCCCTCGGCGCCAACCTGTTCGAGACGCGCCTCACCGGCCACGGGCTCCCCGGCGATTCGCTCGGCCGCGTGACCGCGCAGGACTGGCTCGCCGACACGCAAGAAGCGTTTGCGATCGCACAGCAGCTCGGTGACTCCGTGCTCGTCATCGGCACCTCCACCGGCGGTACGCTGGCGGTGTGGCTGGCCACGTTGCCGCCGGCGCAGCAGCGCGGACTTGCGCGGCTGGTGCTCATCTCGCCCAACTTCGGCCCCAAGGACAACGCGGCCGGCGTGCTCACGCTCCCGTGGGCCGAGGTCATTCTGCCTCGCTTCATTCCACAGCGCACCTGGCAAGCGCGTAATGCAGAACAGACGCGCTATTGGACGGTGTCGTATCCGAGCACGGCGCTGTTTCCCATGCAGGCGCTCGTGGAGCAGGTACGCCGCGCGTCGCTCCAGCACTACACGGTGCCGACGTTCGTGCTCAACAACCGTGATGATCAGGTGGTGGATGCGGCGCGCACGGAGACGTGGCTCGGGCGGCTAAGCCGCGAAGCGCACGTCGTCACGCGTCATGAGCTGGTGGTGCCGACGGCCGGCGAGGACGGCCATGTGATCGCCGGGCGCATTGTTTCGCCGAGTCAGACCGCCACGTTCGTACAGCGGATCACGGGCTTCGTGCGCAGCGCGAGGTAGCCGCGCGTCAGGGATTCACGCGCCACTTGGTCACGAGGTTGACCGACCCGCAGGCGGTCATTGGCGCCTGAAACTCCATGGGCTGCAGGACCCATCGAGGATAGACCTCCATCCAGGCGAGGTCCTTGGTGAGCATCGATGCAACGCGATCCCATGTATCCGGACGGCCATCCACGAACAGGCGCGCCTCGCACTGGCCGCCGTGGGGCGCGGGGAGCAAGACGATGGGAATGCCGCCACGTCCGATGCGGGCCACCACACTCGGCACGGTGGAGAGCGACGCCACGATCGACGGCATGCGCGCCAGCTCCAGCGAATCGCGCGAGTAGCCGAACCCCTGCCGCTTGCGCTCCGCGAACCCCGCTTCGAGGATGCTCGCCGGCGTTGCCGACGTGGTGACCGCCCGCAGCAACGTGACCCGATCGAGCGCCAACGTCACGCGCGCCGTATCGCCGGCTCGCACATTCGCGACGCGCGACTGGGGTAGCCGTCCGACCGCAAAGGCTTCGATCTGCTGCGACCCAACGGGTATGCCGCGCGCCACGAAGCGCCCGCTGGAATCGGTGCGCAGCTCGGCGAGGCCACCGATGTACACCACCGCATTCGCGACCGGCTGCCCGTCGCTTCCCTGCACCATCCCGCGCACCACCCCGCGCGGCCCTTTCGGCGGTTGCCTTCCGGTGGAGTCACCGCCTGCGGCGGCCTGCACGTCCGCCGCCACCGAGAGCATGAGCTCCTGCCTGAGCACCCGCGCGTGCTGCGCCGGCACCGGCATGGTGAGCGACCAGCCGCCGTTCCTCTCATCCACAGCGTTGAGCTCGACCGGCTCGTCGTAGGGCAGCGCGCAGGCGGCAAAGCGCCCCAGCGAGTCGGTACGCGTTTCGTATTGCAGGCGGCGCGGCGCGATGGTGTTTCCCGCGAGCGCCACGCTCAGCCAGGTGAAACGCACGCGCGCGTTGCGGGCCGGCAGCCCCTGCGGTGAAAGCAGCGTGCCGTACACCATGGCGCTGTCGCCGACCACGGCGCGTCCACAGATGGCGCGCGTCATGGTGGCGAAGCTCGGGACCGCGACTCGCGCCTCGGCGCGGCCATCGTGGGCCATGCGCGCCGACAGTTCGTAGAGGCCGATCGAGTCGAGCATCGGATGCTCTACCTGCAGCAGCACCGATCCCACGGTCACGCTGTCGAAGCGGAAGCGCCCCTTGTCATCGGTGCGGGCCATGGCAGACGTACCCGTGACGCGCACGATGGCATCGGCGAGCGGTTTGCGGGCGAGCGAGTCGAATACGACACCGCGCAGCGGCGCCGTCGGTTGCGCCGCTACGCTGCCCCCAAGGAACGAGAGGGCCACGAGCATCGCCGCCAGTCGCGTGGTCCGCATGCTACTTCGCCACGCGCATCTTGGTCACGAGGCTCACCACGCCGCAGGCGTCGCCGTTCGTAGTGACCTGAAACTCGGCGGGCACGAGCGCCGCGCGCACATAGACCTCGACCCACGCCACATCCTTCGGGTCCAGCCCGGCCACGCGTTCCCACCCTTCCGGTTGACCGTCCACGTATAGACGGGCGAGGCACTGACCCACACCGCCGGTGATGCTGGCCACCTTCGGCAGCAACACGGCAGGAATCCCACCACGACCGATTCGTGCCGTGACGCTGGGAATGGACGCGAGCGCGGCGGCAAGCGAGGGCGAATTCCCTACCTCGGTCGAGTCCCGGAACTTGCCGATCCCCGTCTTCTTCCGCTCCTCGTAGTTCCTCGTGAACTCCGTGAGCACCGTCGCCTCCGTACGCACCTCACGTAGCGCCGTGACCTTCTCCAGCGTAAACGCCACCGTCGCCGTATCACGCACCTTCACCGTGATCAGCTGTGACGCCGGGTTGCGCCCTACGGCGAGCGCCTCGATCTGCCGAGAGCCCGTGGGCACATCGAGCATGAGGAAGCGCCCCGCCGAATCGGTGCGCACCTCCGCGATGTCGGCGATCGCCACGCGCGTATTCGGCACCGGTTCACCACCTTGTCCGCGCACGGTCCCGCGCACCACGCCCGTTGGTCCCGCCGGCTTCGCGCGCGCGGCCGCGTCGGGGTTCGCCGAGTCCACGACGGCCAGCGCGACGGGCGCACTCAGCATCACTTCGTGGCGCAGAATGGGTGTGCTCCGCGCCGGCAACTCCAGCGCGAGCGTCTCCACCGAATCGGCGCCGTGGCCTTTCGAGGCGAAGGTATACGGCTCGTCCACCGGCAACCCGCACGCCACATAGCGCCCCAGTGAGTCGGTACGCGTGCTGTACGACAACCGCTGCTGCCCGAGCTTGCCGCCGGCCGTTCGGTTGACGCCGGTCCACGAGATCACGACATCGGCATCACGTGCGGGCTTCGACTCGGCGGTCTTCACCGTGCCGTACACGATGGCACTGTCGCCGGGCAGTTCGCGCCCGCAGATCGCGCGACTCATCGTGGCCATGCTGGGCACGCCCAGCTTGTGCTCCTTCTTGCCGTCGTGCGGCACGCGCGCGGCCAGCTCATACAGGCCGAGCGAGTCCAGCATCGGATGCTCCACCGACAGCTCCACCGTGCCGGTGGCCACGCTATCCAGCCGGAACCGCCCCTTCTCGTCGGTCCTGGCGAACGCCGCGGCGCCCATGAGGCGCACCGTCGCATCGACCAGCGGCTTGTGGGCGAGCGAGTCGTACACGACGCCGCGCAGCGGCTGCACTTGCTGCGCGTCCGCCTGCGCCGACCCCCCAGCGGTCGTCACCATCCATAGTCCCACACACACTCGCATCACGCTCATTGCCCGCCCTCGATAAATGGTCTTACCCCTTCTTCGATTCGTACTTCCAGTTTTGCGACTTCCCTTCGGCCAGCTGTTCGATCGCCTTCTCGATGCGCCGCTCGCGCGTCGCCTCCTGCTTGGCGCCGGCGATCCACTCACAGTACTCGCGTCGATGCGAGGGGCTCATCGCGTCGAAGTGCTTTCTGGACTGCGGGTGTCGCGCGAGCGCCTTCGCAAATTCGGGCGGGATGACGATCGGCTTGGAAGCAGTCGACTTCTTCTGCATCGGCGCCGCCCGCTTCACCCCATCGTCATTCAGCGCCTTTGCCTTCTTGAGATACGCCTTGAGCTTGGTCTTGCTCGGCAAGTCCTTGATGCTCGTGATCTTGCCGAAGCTCCCCATGCCCTCGTCGGCGACCTCGCCCACGACTTCCTTCTGCAGCCAGAAGCCGAACGCGCAGTGCGCCTTGAACGACGCCATCGAGCAGAAGATGCCTTTGTAGTCGAAGTGCGGGAAACTCCACTTCATGGTCTCCTGCACCTCGGGCACGGTTTCGTGCACAAGCTCCCGTAAGTACGACAGGATTTCCTGCGCGAAAGGTTGCGACTTCTGGATGTACGCGTCGACGCGCGCGTCTCTCGTGCCCACCGGTCTCGTCCTTGTGTGAGGTCTGCGCGAAACTCGCGCCGATGCGCACGCCCGGCAAGCTGGGACGAGCCGCGCCTCAGCGAATCCGGATGAGCCCTTCCTGCGCCACGCTCGCGACCAGCTGTCCGGCTTGCGTATACACCTGCCCGCGCGTGAAGCCACGCGCCCCGGCGGCCGTGGGGCTGTCCATCACGTACAGCAGCCACTCATCGGCCCGGAACGGCCGGTGCATCCACAGCGTGTGGTCGAGGCTCGCCAGCTGCAGCCGCGGGTCGCGATACGACACGCCGTGCGGCAGGAGCGCGGTGGGCAGCAAACCGTAGTCACTGGCGTAGGCGAGCACCGCCTGATGCGTGATGAGATCGTCCGGGAGCCGGTCCTGCACACGGAACCAGGCGAAGCGCTGCGGCTCGCCGTGCTCATTGCCGGGCACGTGCGAGTGGCTGCTCCGGAAGTCGATCGGCCGGTCCTGCGTGAGGACCTCACGCAGTTCGGGCGGCAGACGCTCAGCCTTGGCCCGGATCTGCTCGAGCTCCGGCTTGAACGCATCGGGCCCCGGCACATCGGGCATCGGCCACGCCTGATGATCCAGCCCGGGCTCGCTGATCTGAAAACTCGCCGAGAGATGAAAGATCGCCTCGCCATGCTGAATGGCAGTGACGCGGCGGGACGTGAACGTGCCACCGTCACGCGGGCGATCGACGAAGAACACGATGGGTGCCTTGAGGTCACCGGCGCGCAGGAAGTAGCCGTGCACCGAGTGCGCCTCGCGCGGCTCGCTGACCGTACGCCGAGCCGCGACGAGCGCCTGGGCGAACACCTGGCCGCCGTAGACGCGTCCCGTGCCGAGGTCGCGGTTCTGACCGCGATAGATGTTCATCTCCAGCTGCTCGAGTTCGAGCAGCTCGACCAGTTCTTTGACAATGCTCATGACTGAAATATGTGTCGCCGCCGGAGTCGTGGGGCCGGTTGTGCCCGGCGGCGGCGGCCCGTAGGGTTGTGGCCATGAATCGCGCCACCCGCTCCTTTGTGTTCGCACTGCTGGCCTTCGTGGCCGCGACGTGGCTGGTCTGCAATCCGCGGCGGCCGGAGCCGGCAGCATCCGCACCGGTGCCTGCGTCGGCCGTGCCCGCGCCCTCGACACCGTCAGCACCGTCCGCTCCAGCGATCTCGAGACCGGGCAAAGGCTTCAAGAACGCCGAGCGCCTGGCCGAGCACTTTGAAAAGCATGGTGCAGAGTTCGACGCGCCCTCGAAGGAAGCCTACCTCGCCCTCGCACAGGCACTCCGCGACGCCCCCGCCGGCGGCGACGTGCTCGAAATCGTGCGTCCCGCCGACGGCGTCGTCTCCCGTTTCGACCGGACAACCGGCGCGTTCCTCGCGTACGACCCCGACGGCACCATCCGCACCTTCTTCAAGCCAAACGACGGCGAAGCCTACTTCCGTCGCCAGGCCCGCCGCGCGCCGCGCTGAACGCACCCTTCCCCGCCCGCTCCATGACGCTCGAACACCGGCACGACGAACTGCTCGCCGCCTGGGCCCGCACGGTCGAGGATGTGGAGCGCGGCTACCCGCTCACGTTCGACGACTATCTGAATGATCTCGACGTGCGGCAGGAGCTCGCGCAGCACCCGCCGAGCGCCGAGCTCTCTGAATTGGACGCGCGGTTCGTGAACGCGAGCTACCCCGCCGGCGGCTGTGTGTGGGGCCCCGATAATGCCGCCGCCGAGCACTGGGACAAGGATGTGCACTGGTGGTACTGGCGGCTGCCGCGGAGTCCGGGGGAGGCATTCGGGGAGTGAGCCCACCCACAACTCAAGACCTAAAGCCCGAAACCCATAACTGATCGGTTTAGGGTTTCGGGCTTTAGGTCTTGGGTGGTGGGTGGATCTATCACAAACCTGCTCCCCTCCCGGACCCAGCTATCTTTCGAGGCTATGTCCGACACGCCCGACCTCACCCCCTCCGAAATCGCCGCTGCCACCGCGCTCCTTGAGCGTCTGGCGGCCGACCGCGCGAACCTGCTCGCCATCCCCGAAGACCAGCGCACGCGCCTGCTCAAGGCCGCCGGCGAGGTCTCGCGGCCGGATGCGATTCTGCGCCGGCAGATGGTGAAGGCCACCAAGCGGCAGAAGAAGGCCGAGCGCACCGAGAAGCTCAGGGAAGCCGAGAACCAGCTGCAGGAGACGGGCATCCGCCGCCTTCGCCGGCAGACGGTGTTCACCACGCCCAACTACCTGCCGCCGGGCTCGGATGAGCAGATCACGGTGGACGAACCCGAGTTCAAGGAAGCGCTCGAGGCCCAGCACTGCTACGTGTGCAAGCAGGCGTACACGGTCATCCACCACTTCTACGATCAGCTGTGCCCGACGTGCGCCGAGTTCAACTATCGGAAGCGCACCGAGCTGGCCGATCTGACGGGGCGTGTCGCGCTCCTCACCGGTGGCCGCGTGAAGATCGGCTATCAGGCCGGCATCAAGCTGCTCCGCGCCGGCGCGCATCTCATCGTCACCACGCGCTTCCCGCGCGACTCGGCGCAGCGCTACGCCAGCGAGCCCGACTTCGAGCAGTGGAGCCACCGCCTCGAGATCTTCGGCCTCGACCTGCGGCATACGCCGAGCGTGGAAGCGTTCTGCCATCATTTGATGGAGACGCACGAGCGCCTTGATTTCATTGTGAACAACGCCTGTCAGACCGTCCGGCGCCCGCCCGACTTCTACAAGCACATGATGGACCTGGAGCGCGCGTCGCTCGCCAATATGCCCGCGAATGCGCGCAAGCTCCTCGGCGCGTACGAAGGCGTGCGCGGCTATCACATGCTCCCCGAAGCGGGGGTGAAGCGTGAAGACGAGATGCTCACACCGGCCACGCTGCCGCGTGAGCTCGAGCGTGTCGCCGGTATCACGCACGCCGCCGAGCTGAGTCAGGTGGCGCTGCTGGCCGAGGAGCATCAGGACAACGCGCACCTCTTCCCCGAGGGACGGCTCGACCAGGACCTCCAGCAGGTCGACCTGCGCGAACGCAACTCGTGGCGATTGCTGATGCACGAAGTACCGAGCGTCGAACTGTTGGAAGTACAGCTCGTGAACGCCGTGGCACCGTTCCTCATCAACGCGCGCCTCAAGCCACTCATGCTGCGCACACCCAACCGCGACAAGCACATCGTGAACGTGAGCGCGGTGGAAGGGCAGTTCTACCGGAAGTTCAAGACCACGCGCCACCCGCATACGAACATGGCCAAGGCCGCGCTCAACATGATGACGCGCACCTCAGCGGCCGATTACTGGCACGATGGCATTCACATGAACGCCGTCGACACCGGGTGGGTGACCGACGAGGACCCCGTGCACATCGCGGCGCGGAAGGTGGAGGAACACCGATTTCATCCGCCGCTCGACATCGTGGATGGGGCGGCGCGCATTGTGGATCCCATCATCGACGGCATCAATACCGGCGAGCACATCTGGGGCAAATTCTTGAAGGACTATCGCGAGACCGATTGGTAGTCGAACAGCGGAACCCCGCAGGCATCAGTGAGGAGGGATAGAGGAAGTGGGCGTCAGGACAGCGATACACGCGCAGTCCTGACGCCCACTTCCTTTTCCCCTCCCTCCTGATGCCTGAGGGGTTCCGCAGTTCGCTCTACCAGCTCAGCCCTTTCAAGTACTCAAGATTCTGTTTCGCACTCGCCATCTCATCCGCCGGCCCCTCCTGCTCCACATAGCACGGCTTCTTGTTGAGATCCGGCACCTGCGACAGAAACGCCTTGAGATCAAATGAGCCCTTCCCGAGTTCCGTGTCCTTCGCCGTGCCCGGCACGATGTCCTTGATGTGAAAGCTCCAGCAGCGATCCTTGTGCTTGGCGAAGAACGCCATCGGATCGCCGCCGCCGGCGATCATGTTGCCGACGTCGAGCTGGAAGCGCACGGCCTTGGGATCGGTCTCGGCGAGAAACACCTCGAGCGGGTGCTCGCCCTGCAGCTTCTTCTCGTGATTGGGCTCGTTGTGCAGCGCGAGCCAGATACCGGCGCGACGCGCTTCCTCACCCGCGGCATTGAAGCGCTGCGCCCACAACTTCCATGCGGCGATCGAGGTATTCGCCTCGCTGGGCAGGCTGGGCACGATGAGATACTGATGCCCCAGCTCCTTCGCGTCGGCGAGCTTCCCCTCCCAGCCTGAGAGGATCGCTTCCGGCGCCATGTGCGCCGACGGCGCCTTGAGCCCGGTCTGCTTGAGCGCGTCCTTCACCTGCTTCACGGAACGATCGAAGTTCTTGAAGCTCCAGAGCAGCTCCACATCGGTGTAGCCAATCTCGCGAATCGTCGCGAGGGTGCGCTCCGGGTCCGCGCGCATGGCCTTGCGCACGGCGTAGAGCTCGAGGCCGATGCGATCGAGTTTGCCGGCGCTCGCGAGCGAGGCGGCGGAGAGACGGCGGGCGGCCAAGGCGGCGCCGGCGAGGTGGAGGAAGTGGCGGCGGTTCATGGGGAGAACTTACGGCGGGGACTTGGTGGGCGGCGGGATTGCTAACCCCTGAGGCATCGAGGGGGAAGGCGGTGGAGGGAGGAGTGATCAAGGAGAGCTGTCGCCCTCGAGCACTTCCCCCTGCACCACCTCCCCCCTCGACCCCTCAGGGGTTCCCCTCCGAAGCGCGAGAGCGCCCGCCGAAGCCCGCACTACCCCAACCTCCCGCGAGAGTCGGCCGTACATTGCTCTGTAGACTCAGCCCAACCCCGGAGCCCCCTCTCATGTCCCTTTCGTCCCGCCAGCGCGCCCTTCCCGCCGCGCTGCTCGCGACTCTCGCCACGCCGTTGGCCGCCCAGAACGCCGCCCCCGCGGCGTGGGATCCCCAGGCCATCCTCCGCACCGAAAAGTTCGTGAAGCCCCCCGCGAACATCGAGCGGATGATCATGGCGCCGCGCGTCGATATCTCGTTCACCAATCCGAGCCCCGACCGGAAGTACTTCTTGCGTGCGTCGGGTGCCGATCGTGGTGACATCAAGGCGTACGGCGCGCCGCACATCTGGCTCGGTGGCCTGCAAGTCGACACCAAAGCCAATCGCAACCGCAGCGTGACGACCAGCACGCGGACCGGCCTCCAGCTCGTCGACCCGCACACCGGCGCGACGCGTGAACTGCAGGTGCCGGCCGGTGCGACGCTGTCGTCGCCCGTGTGGTCGCCAAAGGGTACGCACGTCGCCTACATCGCCAACTTCCCCGCCGCGAGCTACGCGTACGTAGCCGACGTCGCGACCGGCAAGTCGGTTCGCCTTTCCGAGCGCGCGCTGCTCGCCACGCTGGTGACCGATCTCGTCTGGACCGGCGACGGCAAGAGCGTCGTGGCCGTGCTCGTGCCGACCAACCGCGGCGCCGCACCCACGCACGGCGACGGCGATGTGGAAGACGGCCCGCAGGTGCGCCTCACCGACTCGCGTGCGGTCCCGCAGCCGGTGCACTTCTCGCTGCTCGCCGATCCGCATGAGAAGGCGCAGCTCAAGTACTACACCACCGGTCAGGTCGCGCTGATCGATGTGAAGACCAAGGCCGTGAAGCCCGTCGGTGCGCCGACGATGGTGCGCGACATCGATGCCGCCTACGACGGGGCGTACCTACGTGTGACCCGCATGACCGAGCCGTTCTCATATCTCGTGCCCGTCACGAGCTTCGGCAGTGTGCAGGAGCTGTGGGATGCGAGCGGCAAGGTGATCGCCACCCTCGCCAACAACCCGCTGCGTGAAGGTGGACGTGGTGCTGACGATGCACCGGTCTTTGGTGCGCCGCAGCAGGGCGATTCACTCGGTCGTCGCAACTTCCAGTGGAACCCGGTCGGGCCGGGACTGATCTACCTGCAGAGCGCGGCCGCGCCGGACGCTCCCGCGGGTGGCAACGGCACGAACGGCGCCCCGCCGGCTGGGGCCGGCCGCGGCGGCCGGGGTGGACCGGGTGCGGGTGCCGGCGGT
>JBDHVK010000009.1:0-59498 GCA_039809645.1 Gemmatimonas sp. | reverse complement strand
GCCGGGAGCCGCGCCCGCGGCACCGGCCGGGGCACCACCAGCCGACGGGGCGCCCGGCGGGCCGCCCATGCCGCCCGGCGGTCCACCCATGCCACCGCGGCCGCCCATACCGCCACCCATCGTGTTCATCTGAGCCGCGAGCTGCGCCGAGAGGCTCGACGTGGTCGGCAGCACCCACAGGTTGCCATCGCGATCGGCGATGCTCGATCCCTGACGCACCGGCGGATAGAAATCGGGCAGCTTCTCCGCCGCGATCGGCTCAATCATCATGCGGGGCGCGCCGCCGCCGGTGTTGCCGCGGTTCATGAACGTGTTGGCCATGACCTTGAGCGAGTCCACCAGCTTGGACTTGTCTTCGTCGGTGATCTGCTTCCAGTCGTACGGCAGCTTCTCCGAGGCGATGTGCTTGCCATCGGGTGAGTAGTAGTCGACGTGGTAGTCGAGCACGCGCATCACGGCGACCGTTCCGTCGGCGAGCAGCGCCCAGTCATCGGCCTGCGGCAGCGGATTGATCTTCATGGTGAAGCGCATCTGCCCGTCTTCCGCGCGGGTCATCTGCGTTTCGTTCTTCGGCACGCGCACGAAGGTGATCGTGTCGGCCTTTCGGGTGTCGAAGTCGACGCGGACGATCGGCAGCGAATCGGGCTGGGCCTGGCCCGGGCCGCCGCGGCCAGGGCCGCCGCCGAACCCGCCACCGCCGCCACCGAACCCACCACCTCCTCCGCCAAACCCACCGCCGCCGCCACCAAAGCCGCCGTCACCGCCGCGACCCGGCTGCTGCTGACCGCCACGGCCCTGGGTGCCCTGCTGGCCACCCTGACCGCCAGGATTGCCGCCACGGCCGCCGCGGTTGTTGTTGTCGCCCCCGCCGAAGAGCATCCCCACACCGCCGCCACCCGTGTTGCCCTGACGGTAGTACAGCCGCCCCTTCGCGTCGAACGCGTTGGTGCCGAGGTTGATCGTCGACAGCGTGTTGATGTCGTTCGTGCGCGGCGACGCCATCACGCGCACCGTCTTGCCATCCTTGTCCAGGACGACCAGCGACATGGTGGACGGATCCACCACGATCGTGGTGTCACCGGCAAAGGGCATCAGCCCCACCGGGCGCTGGCCATACGGCATCAGTGCGCCGGCCGCCGTATCCGCCACCACGACCACCCGCTTGAGATTCGCGTCGAGCTTGAGCAGCTGGCGCTTGCCGGCGTCGTTCACGAACACCGACCCGTCGGAGAGCGCGCGGAGCATGCTCACGCCGCCGAGCGGCTTGTCGCTGCGCGCGAGCACCGGGGTGGTCTCACGGAGTGGAATCGCCGGCGCGGCCGGCTTGGGCGCCGCGTTCTGCGCCTGAAGGACCGTGGGCGCCGCGAGCAGCAGCGCACCAGCGGAGAAGACTCGCGAGTTCATGCGGGAAGACCTCGTCGGTCGAAAAGTCGAAGTATCAGAGTGCATCGACATGATTAGCGCATGCCTCCGCCGAAGCCGCCACCAGCGAAGCGGTTGTTGCCAGCCGTACCCGACCGGAGGCCGGAGAGCGAGCGCTTGTCGAGGAAGTTCACCACGGCCGTCGGCAGGATTCGGATCTGCGCCGGCGTCAGCATCTTCTTGATGCCCGGGGCGATGTCGATGAGAATGTCGATCGACTGCTCACGCGCCTTCTTGTAGCGGTGGTACGCCTCATCGTGGTTGTAGCGGTCCGGCAGTTCCGACAGGAACTTGGCGACCGGCGTCCAGATGCTGTCGCTCTTGAGGATGTAGAGGCGATTCAGCGTCGCCAGGCTGTCGGCCTGCTTGCGGGTGAGCTTGAGCGTATCCGACTGCTGCAGGAGCTGCTGCATCGGGTTGATGAGCCCCACGTTCGCCGTGCCGCGCAGCTGCTGCAGGCTCGGCTTGTTGCCGGCCCGCGTGCGACCGCGATCGAGCTGCTGGAGGAGCTGCTGCTGCTCGCGCGTCGGGCCCACGTCCCAGCGGAGCTGCGCGGTGATCGCCGTCGGGTTCGCGCGGATCGTGGTCTGCTGCGGACGCGTCGAGCCGAAGCGCTCGTTGACCTCGTACTTGTAGCTGTTCGTGGTCGGATCGAAGCCGCGGACATACAGCAGGCGACCATCGGGCGCCGGATTCGAACCCCAGCCCTTCAGGTTGTCGTCGCCGTTGATGAGGCGGTCGAGGCCGTTGAGCGGGTTCGCGATCTGCAGCGAGAGGTTGGCACGCTGCGGGAGCCCGATCTTCAGCGAGTTGAAGTTGATGTTCAGGTTGCCCGACATCGTCCACGGGCCCTGACACGAGTTGCGCGACGCGAAGCCGCCCATCTGGCTGCGGAGGCACTTCACCGCTTCCTGCGTGCCGGTCGCCAGCAGGTTGTTGAGCCCCGCCGCCAGCGTGGGGTCGGTGACCTTCGACGGGTCGAAGATGAACGCGCGATCGTTGCCGTAGCTGTCGCCGTTGATGTCCTGGTTGACCGTCGGCGTGTAGTTGATGCCCGAGCGGAAGTTGCCGCCCCACTGCACGCGCACCGCGTCGAAGAAGTTGTAGCTCAGCGAGTACTGGATCTGGTGGCGGGCGAAGTTCGCGCCCTTCGACCATTCCGTGCCCAACGGCAAGCCGACGGTGCTGTTGAAGCCGAGATACTCCTCGCGCACGTCGGCGAGCACGTACGACACGTTCCAGCTCCACTGCGAGTTGAACTGGAGCGGGCGCAGGCTGAACGTGAGCTGCTTGCTCTCCGACTCGAGATTCGACGTCTGCTGCGTCACGCGACCGTAGGCGTCCACCTTGCGCGCCTGGCGCCAGGCGATCTGGCCGGTCGTGGTGACGATCGCCGACGGCGTCACATACACCGGGCGGTTGCCCTCATTCGCCAGCGTGAAGCCCTGCACGCCGGGGAAGTTGAGGTCCACGAAGCCCTGCTGGAACTGGTTGCGTGAGTACGTCGCGTCGACCGTCAGCGTGAGGCGGTTCTTGAGGACCGCGCCCGACCAGGCCAGGTTCGAGCGCAACGCGCGCTGGGCGAGGTAGTCCGGCGAGAACATCGTGACGTTCGGTGTCGTCGACGAGAAGATCGTGCCGTTCGTGCCATCGGCGCAGGTGCTCGGAATGTTGCCCGTGCTGGCCGCGTACGACGTCCAGTTCGGAATCGGCGTCGCGGTGCCGATGCAGTTGAGCTGCAGCGGGGCGTTCGGCAGACCCGTGTTGTCGATCGCGTTCGACATCAGCTGCGTGCCCGGCGTGTTCTGGAAGATGCCGATGCCGCCGCGGATGACGGCGCGCGGCGCGCGGATCATGCCCGGCAGGAGCGCCATCTGGTCGGCCTGGCCGACCGTCCACGAGAAGCCAAGACGCGGGCTCACATAGAACTTGTTCGGCGCGTAGTCGTTCTTCACCCCGAACTTGGCGAGCACATCGTCATTGTACTGCGGGACCTTGCCGAACTGGTTGCCGTCGACGCGCACGCCGTACTGGACCTGCAGGTCGTTCGTCGGGCGCCACGCGTCACCGAGGGAGAGCGCCCCCACGATCTGGCTGCCGGTGCGGGTGCGCGGCGTGAGCGTACGGGTGAACGACGCCGGCACGTTGTTCTGGAGATCGGCGAGCGAGTTGTAGCTGAACGTGCCCCACTGATTGTTCGTGAAGTCCTGCGAGAAGGCATCACGACGAAGCTCCGTCGTGAACTTGACGCGGTGGCGATTGCTCGCCGAGAACCACGACATCGTGTTGTTGAAGGCCAGCGAGGAGTTGCTGCTGCCGACATTGAGGCTGGGTGAACCACCGAACAACAGGTTGCTCACCGACGCGGTGCCGTCGCTCAGCTCGGAGTTCACGCGCACCGTGCCCGACGGCAGGGTGAGGAACGGATCGGACTGGCTGCGGCTGCCGCTGTAGCCGAACGTCGTTTCGGAGAAGATCCCGTTCCACCCGAGCTGGCCGCTGTGACGCCCCTGCACGGAGCCGCTGTAGTTGAGGCGCTCACCGTCGCGCGACGGCGTGAACAGGCTGGCCGCACCGCCACCGAAGCCGCCGAAGCCGCCACCCGCGCCCACCGGCGACGTGTTCGTGAAGTTGCCGGACATCGTGATGGCGTACGTCGAACCGCGCGACGAATTCTGCGGCACGTAATCGAAGCCGCTCAGCAGCGAGCCACGCGACACGATGCGCTGCGACGAATAGTCGCCCACCGTGACCGGGATCTGCGAGCTGCCCAGGATGTTCAGCAGGCGCGACACCGAGTCGGGCGCAATGCCCGCCGTCTCGTAGCCCAGCTCGTTGCCCGTGAGCAGCGTCTGTACATCCTGCATGCGGCGGTCGAGCTGGAACGACGAGTTGTAGAACGCGCGATCCGGCTTGATCGGGCCGCTCGCCGAGCCGCCGAGCGAGAGGTTGGTGTACTGCTGGCCGATCGCCGTGCCGGCCTTGTCGGCGAACTGCAGCGACGGGGCGATCAGGTTGGAGCTCAACGACCGCGAGACGAAGTTGGAACCCGAGCGCGTACGCACCTGAAGCTGGCCGCCCGAGAAGCCACCGCGCGAGACGTCGTACGGGGCCGTCGCGAGCGACGTCATCACGTTGGCGTCGCGCGGAAGATTCGCGTCGCCGAAATTCAGACCGTTGAGCTGGGTGTTGTTCTGGTCACCGCCGAGGCCGAGCACCGAGAACTGGTCCGCGCCGCCATCCGCGCCCACCAGCAGCTGCACACCGGGAATGGCCGAGGCCATCGCCGCAAGATCACCCATCTGTTCCGCCGAGAGCAGCGCCGCCACTTCGTCGCCGACCGCCTTCTCGGTACCGGACACGTCGGACACGGTGTCGGATCGCGACGCGGCCACGCGCTCCGTGACCTGCACCGCCGCCAGTTCGATGGCCGCGGGCGAGAGGCGCGCGTTGGCGATGAGGATTTCCTGATCCGCCGTGCGCTTCACCTGCATGCGGCGCGGTGTCAGACCGACCGAGGAGAACGTCACCCAGTAGTCGCCTTCGCCACCCGGGAAGGAGATCGTGTAACGACCGTTCTTGTCGGTGCGGGCCGTGCGACTCACATTGCCGGTGAGGGTGGTCGCGGTGACGAGCACATTGGCGATCGGCAGCGTGTCACCGCCGGTTACCCGACCACGAATGATGTCGACGTTTTGCGCCTCGGCGGTTGCTTGCCCTGCGACAAGCAGCGCCAGGACACACACCAGACGACGAATGACTGCGGAAAGTGAAGACATAGTTGGGCGGACTTGCTGGTCACCAACGGGATCGAGCGCGAGAAGCCGCGCTGGAATTGCGGAGTGGGGCCTGCTCCTTCAGGGGTTCATATGCGGAGCCGTGGGGAATCGTTGGGGCGCAACGGGTTGCCCGCTCTGGGTCGGTCCGCGCCAGGAAGCGGGCATGCCCAGCGGCCCATATCCGTCGCATGGGCCGAACGCGCCCCGGCCGAGCTGTTGGCGGGTTGACGACACGTGCGTGCCCCTCGTCCCATTTGACCAGCCGCCGAGAGGGTGACGACCCGATGACAGCCCCTCCCCTATCTTTCGACGCATGGAGATTCTGCGCGACCCGCTCTGGAACAACATTCGGCTCGACCCGCTGGCCCTCACGCTGCTCGAGACCCCCGTGGTCCAACGGCTGCGCTACGTGCGACAGCTGGGCCTCGCCTTTCTCGTCTATCCGGGGGCGACGCATTCCCGCTTCGAGCATGCCCTCGGCGCGTGGCACCTCGCCGGAATGGCCATGCGCCTGCTCGATGAACGAGGCGCCCTCGCCGGCATCAGCGTGCGCGATCAGCAGGTGGTGCGCGCGGCCGCGCTGCTGCACGACGTCGGCCACTATCCGTTTTCGCACGCCCTCGAGGAGATCGGCGTCACCCATCACGAGGAAGTGGCCCGACCACTGATCACGGACGGACTCATTGCCGACCACCTGCGCCACGCGCTCGGTCCGTCGGCCCCCGAGGAGATCTTCGCGCTGATCGCCGGCCGCAGCACGCATCCGCTGCAGGGCCTCATCTCGGGGTCCATCGATCTGGACAAGATCGAGTACCTCAAGCGCGACGCGACCATGTGCGGGGTGCCCTATGGCGAGATCGATGTCGATCGACTGCTCAACTCACTCGTCGTGGTGAACACCACCGAGGGCACGCGCGGCGTCGGCGTGCACGAGAAGGGGCTGTCGGCGCTCGAGTCGTTGCTCTTCGCCAAGTATCAGATGTATCGCAATGTCTACTGGCACCACGCGGTGCGCAGTGCAACGGCGATGTACAAGCGTCTCGTGGCGGTGGCGATTGAATCGGGCGCGGTCGATCCGCGGGCGGTGTCGCACTTCACCGACGAAGGGCTGCTCGTGCACCTCGATAGGCCGTCACTCACGGCGGAAGCGCGGGTGCTGCTCGATGCCATTCGCGTGCGCCATCTGCACAAGCGCGCGTATGAATGTCCGGCAGCGACACTGGGCGACGAGGTCGGCGAGTGGATCGCCTCCGACTACACGCTGACGCGGCACGTCGAGGACGCCTTCGCCCGGGAACTCGGGCTCCCCAGGGGCGCGGTCCTGCTCGACTTCCCGGCCAAGACGCAGATGCTTGGGCTGGACCTGCCCATGATGCGTCGCGACGGACGGGTGGAGCATCTCACCGCCGCCGGGTGGGACGGGGCCATCAACCTGCCTCGTCTCAGCGAGGAGCTCTACCGAAGCGCCCGGCGGCTCCGCGTGCTGACCGCCAACCGTGCGCCAGTACCGGCCGATCGGGTCCTGTCCGTCCTGCGTCTCGACGCCGAGGACGTACGTTCCCGCCTCGCGGACGGACGCCCGTTGCTTCGTTAGCTCCCGTTCGGGGAGGACGAATCGGCGGGACCGGCGCCGGGGCGCTGACGGCCGCGCGCCTCGGCGAGTTTACGGCCGATGCCTCGATAGAAGGCAGCTTCCACAGCCTTGCCGTCGTCGTCGAGCGAGAGCGCGCAGCACTCGATCGCGTACAGCAGGTTGCCGAGATACAGCTCGGCGATCTCACCAACGGAATCCGGAACCACGTGCGGCCCGCGCGCCGCCTCAGGCGGCGTTGCCCTGCACCTGCAGGACCTGGATGACGATCGCCGTAATGTTGTCGAGCCCGCCGCGGCGGTTCGCCTCGGTGATCATGGCGGCGACCATCGCCCCCGGCGTCTGCCCCGACTCCATGATCTTCCGGAGTTGCGGATCCTCGACCATTCCGGTCAGCCCATCGGACGCGACGAGGAAGATGTCGCCCTTCTGGATTTCACCGGTCAGGATGTCCGCTTCGACGGCGGCATTCGCGCCCACGCAACGGGTGATGACGTTGCTGTAGGGGTGGTAGCGCGCCTGTTCCGGAGTTAGGAAACCCGCGTCGACCTGCTCCTGCACGTAGGAGTGGTCCTTGGTGACCTGGCGGAACACGCCGTCGCGGAGCAGGTAAATCCGCGAGTCGCCGATGTGGCCGATCAGGTAGCGCCCCTGCCCCATCATCAGACAGGAGGCGGTGGTCCCCATCCCCTGCTTGTCGGCTTCCTCGATGGTCCGCTCGTAAATGGCGCGATTGGCCGACTTGAGGGCGTCCGCCATGCGGGAGCCGCTGCCCTCGCTGGAGACGTCGCGGACATCGGTGAGGTCCCGGGCCACGATCTGGACGGCCATCTCGCTCGCGACTTCACCCGCGGCGTGCCCGCCCATGCCATCGGCGACGATAAAGAGCCCGCGCTCCTGATCGGCATCGGCATAGAGACTGTCTTCGTTGCCTGCCCGAATGCGTCCGACATCGGTACCGGCGGCGACAGAAAGCTGCACGTGGGTGGGGTGATTCGTCTCGTAGGGGACTTCGAGCTACGCGCTTCGGCGAAAGCCGAGAGCGAAGCTACCCGAAGGTTGCGCCGGTTGGCAAGCGTGGCGCCGAGGTCGCCGGCGGCAAATCGCCCGCTTGCAGCCGGAACAGACGCTCGTACATGCCTCCCGCGGCCACCAGTGCACGGTGGGTGCCGCGTTCGATGACCTCACCGTGATGCAGCACGAGGATCTCATCCGCGTGCACGATGGTGCTGAGCCGATGCGCGATGGCGAGGGTGGTTCGGCCCGTCATCAGGGCGGAGACGGCGCGCTGGATCTCCGCTTCAATGTGCGAGTCGACGGCGCTGGTGGCCTCGTCGAGGATGAGCAAGGCGGGATCAGCCGCAATAGCGCGTGCGAAGGCGAGCAGCTGGCGCTCTCCGACGCTGACGCCACCACCGCGCTCGCCGAGTTCGTGGTGCCATCCGTTCGGCAGGCGGTCGATGACCCGATCCGCCCCGACGCGCGCCGCCGCGGCCGCAAGTGCCGCATCATCGATGGGCGCCGAGAGCCGGAGATTGCTGGCGACATCACCGGCAAAGAGAAAGATGTCCTGCTGGACGTACCCCACGACCGAGCGCAACACGTCCACGGGCAGGTCGCGGATGTCGGTGCCGTTGACCAGAATGCGCCCGCGCTGCGGCTCGTGGAAGCGAAGCAACAGATTGACGATGGTCGTCTTGCCGGCGCCGGTGTGACCCACGAGCGCCACCGACTGCCCCGGGGCGGCCGTGAAGGAGACGCCGCGCAGCACCCATCGCGGGGCGTCGGCCGTGTCGGCGGGCGCTGGGACCGCCCCCGCCGCCTGCGTGTCCTCGGTCAATCCGCCATCGCGCGCGTAGGCAAACCAGACGTCGTCGAACGTGACCGTCACGCCGGCGGCGCGGAGTGCGGCCACGCGTTCGGCGCGATCGGCAGAAGGTGCGAGCCCGGGCGCTTCGGGGGTGTCGAGCAGGGCCACGATGCGCTCGGCCGCCGCCATCGCGCCCTGCAGGATGTTGTATTTCTCCGAAAGATCCTGGAGCGGCTGAAAGAAGCGGCGCACCAGCTGGAGAAAGGCGGCAACCGTCCCCACCGTGAGCGCTCCTGAACCGACCTGCACACCAGCCGTGACCAGCAGGCTCGCCAACGCGAGCGTCGTGAGGAACTCGATGACCGGGAAGTACAGGGCGTAGACGGTGATCGATCGCAGATGGGCGTCGAGGTGCTCCTCGTTGAGTGCCTGGAAGCGCGCGATCTCCCGCGGTTCCCGTCCGAAGAGCTGCACGATCCGCAGCCCCGTCAGACGTTCACCGAGAAACGCATTCACCCGCGCGAGCCGCGTGCGGATATCGCGATAGGTGGTGCGCACCCGCTGCTGAAAGACGCGCGAGGCCAGCAGCACGAACGGGATCACCACGAACGCGGCCAGCGCGAGACGCCAGTTGACCACGACCATCGCGATGCCGATGGCCCCGAGGGTGAAGAGGTCGCCGAGCCCCGAGACCACGCCGGCCGTGAAGAGCTCGTTGAGCGCCTCGACATCGCTCGTGACCCGCGTGACGAGTCGCCCCACCGGCGTGCGATCGAAGTAGCTGATCGGTAGCCGCTGCAGCCGGGAGAACACGGCGTCACGCAGGTCGCGCATCACGCGCTGCCCCAGCAGCGAAGTGAACCACGTTTCGCCGAAGGCCGCTGCGAACTGGACCAGGAGCAGTGAGGCGAACGCCAGCGCGACCTGGGTCACGAGACCGCCGTCGCGGGCGGGGAGCGCGCGATCGATCACCCAGCGGGTCAGGAACGGGCCGGCCAGCTGCATGGCGGCCGCCACGGCAATACACATCAGCGCTGCGACGACCAGCAGCTGATACGGACGCACGTACACCAACAGCCGCCGCACCAGGCGGGCGTCGTACGCCTTCCCCAGCGCGTCGTCGTCGGGAGATCCGGATCCGGCTACGGCAGCCATGCCCGAAGCAATCTAGATAGTTTTCCGGGGATGAAGGACAAGATCCGTATTCGTGGGGCCCGCCAGCACAATCTGAAAGGCGTCGACCTCGAGCTCCCCCGTCGGGCGATTACCGTGGTGACCGGTGTGTCCGGCTCGGGAAAGTCCTCGCTCGCGTTCGACACGATCTACGCCGAGGGGCAGCGACGCTACGTGGAGTCGCTCTCGGCGTATGCGCGACAGTTTCTCGAGCGCATGGAGAAACCGGCCGTCGATTCGGTGGACGGGCTGTCGCCGGCGGTGGCGATCGAGCAGAAGAACCCCACGCGGACGTCGCGATCTACCGTGGGTACGGCAACCGAGATCTACGACTACCTGCGCCTGCTGTGGGCCCGGGTCGGGCGCACCTACTGCCGGGTCTGCGACCGAGAGCTTCGTCCCGATACGGTGCAGTCGGTCAGCGATGTGGTGCTGGCGCTTCCCGAGGGTACGCGCTTCATGGTCGCGTGTCCGCTCGTGCGCTCGAGCGAGGTGACGCATGCCGTGATCGCCGAGAATCTGCGCGCGCGAGGATTCGTGCGCGTGGCGGTCGGCACCACCGTGTATCACCTCGATGACATCACGGCGGCCACGCTCGATCTCGCGAGCACCGCCGACGTGCTGGTGGTGATCGATCGCCTGCGCGTGGAGCCGAGCGGACGGGGGCGCATCGCCGACGCGGTGCAGACCGCGTTCACGGAAGGCGACGGCGACGCCATCCTGCTCTTCCCCGAAGCGGTGCAGCCACCGACCGGTCTCATACCGAGCGATCGGCCCACCCAGCGGCTCGCGTTCACCGAGCGGTTCGAGTGCCCCAACGATGGCACGCGCGCGCCGCTACCCACTCCGCAGCTCTTTTCGTTCAACAATCCCCGTGGCGCGTGCCCGACGTGCAACGGCTTCGGCGCCACGCTGGACTATGACGAAGCGCTGATCGTACCGAACCACGAGCGCTCGGTGCGCGACGGGGCGATCGATCCGTGGACGGCCCCGCGCTACGAGAAGCAGCGACGGCTGGTGGTGGAGTTCGCTCGCACACTTGGCGTCTCCCCTGACACACCATGGAAGCAATTGCCGGCGAAGGCACGCGAGCAGTTCCTGCACGCCAGGACGCGCGCGTATACGGGCATCTATCCGTTCCTCGACGCGCTCGAGGAGAAGAAGTACAAGCAGTACATCCGCATCTTCCTGCGGCAGTACCAGAGTGCCCGAGACTGCCGGAGCTGCGGCGGCACCAAGCTGCAACCGGACGCGCTGCAGGTGCGCATTGGCGGCCGCACCATTGCCGACGTGGCGCGACTGCCGGTTCGCGATCTCCGGACGTGGATCGAGGGGCTCGCGCTCGCGGGCAGCGAGGCACAGATCGCGGACACCGTGCTGCGCGAGGCGCGCGCCCGCACGCGCTTCCTTGCGGATGTGGGGCTTACGTACCTCACGCTCGACCGCGCCACGCGAACGCTTTCGGGAGGCGAAGCCCAACGGATCACGTTGTCGAATGCCTTGGGGGCCGCGCTCGTGGATGCCACGTACGTGCTCGACGAGCCCAGCATCGGGCTGCACCCGCGCGACCTCGACCGTCTGCTCTCCCTGCTGGTTCGGCTCCGCGAGCTCGGCAACACCGTAATCATGGTGGAGCACGACCTCGAGGCGATGCGCATCGCTGACCATATGGTGGAGATGGGGCCTGCCGCCGGCGAGCATGGTGGCGAGGTGGTATTCAGCGGACCCATGCGCGACGTGGCGAAGAGTCCGCTGACCGGGCAGTATCTCACCGGCGCCCGAACCATCCCCCTCCCGGCGCACCGCCGTACGCTGGGACCGCGGTGGCTCGAGCTCATCGGCGCGCGCGCGCACAACGTCTTCGACGTGGACGTCAAGATCCCGCTGGGCGCCATGACGGTGGTCACGGGCGTCTCCGGCTCCGGCAAGAGCACGCTCGTGCACGACGTGCTCTTCCACGCGCTCGAGTCCACGCTGCACGGCGAGCATTCTGCCAAGGAACACCTCGGCGAGACGGTTGGCGCGTACACCGCACTCCGCGGCGCCGAACATCTGGACGATGTGGTGCTCGTGGACCAGAGCCCGATCGGCAAGTCGCCGCGTTCAAATCCGGTGACGTACGTGAAGGCCTACGACGAAATCCGGAAGCTGTTCGCCGAGACGCCCCTCGCGAAGACGCGCGGATATGGCCCGGGCCACTTCTCCTTCAACGTGGCCGGCGGTCGGTGCGAAACGTGCGAAGGCGCCGGCGCCATCGAGGTGGAGATGGTGTTCATGGCCGACGTCTTCGTGCCGTGCGATGCCTGCGGCGGGAAGCGCTTCAAGCCCGACGTACTGGAGGTGCGGGTCAAGGGGCGCACCATTGCCGAGGTGCTCGAACTCACCGTGGACGAGGCCATCCGCTTCTTTCCGCGCGAGGACAAGCTCGCGCAGGCGCTCTGGCATGTGCAGCAGGTGGGCCTGGGATACCTGCGACTCGGGCAGCCCGCCACCACGCTGAGCGGCGGCGAAGCGCAGCGGCTCAAGATTGCGCGCGAGCTGGCGCTCACCGCCAAGGGGGCGGCACGCAAGCTGTATGTGCTCGATGAGCCCACGACCGGGTTGCACCTCGAGGACATTCGCAAACTGGCGCAGGTCTTCGAACGCCTGCTCGATCAGGGGCATACGCTGCTGCTGATCGAGCATCACCTCGACGTGATCAAGCTGGCCGATTGGATCGTGGACTTGGGGCCCGACGGGGGCGACGGCGGCGGTCGGGTGGTGGTGGCGGGCCGCCCGGAGGAGGTGGTGCGGCACCCCGATTCGCACACGGGCAAGTGGCTGGCGACGGTACTGCCGACGACGTAACCATCGCTCCCGCATGCGATTGCCGTTCGCGGCTTGACTCCGGCCGCATGCCCGATGATTATTGGAGGCTCTGGCGAGGCCGGTTGCACGGCGGCGTCGGTGTGCCCTTCCCGGGTAGCTCAGGTGGTAGAGCAGGTGACTGTTAATCACCCTGTCGGGGGTTCGAGTCCCTCCCCGGGAGCTGTTGAACATCACGCATGAACGGAATCGGCCAGCCCTCAACAGGCTGGCCGATTTTCGTGGCGGGATGCGCCAGCGAGAATGTCGCTGGTCACTCCGCCCTGGCCCGGCGGCGGCGAACAGCGGCGGCGAGGCCGAGCGACGCGGCAATCGCCAGCAGCGCCACGGCGGGCGGCTCGTCGATGTAGACCGCTTCGAATCGAATGTCGCGCCCGGTTGGCACCGACTCGCTGTACTGCTCGATGAAGGCCCCGCCCGCGTACGCATCGCTCGTGGTGATCTCGATGGCGGGTGGACGGTCCACGGCGCCTGGCAACATGCCGAACTCGTAGCATCCGCCGCTCGAGACACTGCCGCAGTTGTTCACGAAGAAGCTGAAGCGATACGCGTTCCCCACGATCAGCTGCAGCGGATCAGCGAAGACCCAATAGGCACAATCGCGCGTACTGATCTTCGGCGCTCGGCGAGCGATACGTCCCGCCGTAGAACCACACGGACAAGGACTGGAGCTGCGACCCGGCCGCGGTAAATGTCTGATAGAAGTGCTTGGCGTCGCCGCCATTCGGAACGACCGTGGCGCTCACACTGGGGTCGGTGCCGTCCACCAGATACTGTCCCTCCGCGGAGGCGGGAAGCAGGCCAATCATCACGGCCAAGAGAAATCGCCGCATCGCTCACCTCGCGCATTGCGCCTCAGGGTACTCGCTCAGCAGGACGGCAAATGAATGCCGTCTCATGAATATCTCAACATCTATGCCGCGCCGTATTTCAGGCGCGGACACGCTCATCACGCTGAACGCGAAAAGCGTGCATCCGTGATGACCTGCCATCGCGTGGGGCGTCGTGTCGGTGAAGCATTGCAGTCGTCGAGCGGCGCGGCCTGGAGTGAGCGCGACCGTTCGCGTCCGCAGGTCCCTGACTCCACTCGATATGCTCCGATCCACACGACGTCGCTGGCGCGCGGGGTACACCACGATCGAACTGATCATGGTGGTGGTCGTGACGGGCATCCTGTTCGCCATGACGCTCCCCCGCTTCTCGACGATCAAGAACGCGTCCACCCTGCGCGGCGGCCGGCAGCAGCTGTCCAGCATCATCGGCAGCGCGCGCGCGGCCGCCCTGCTCAAGGGCAAGTCGTCGGTGCTGGTCACCGGCGCCAACATTGCCACGGTGTGGGCCCAGACCGGCCTGGCCGGCAATTGGGTGCGGGTGGCCGGCCCAGTGCGCTTCGATGCAACCGGCCTCACCCTCACCGCGCTCGGTGACACCCCGGCGGCGCTGGTCTTCGACGCGCGCGGCCTCGTGTCACCGGTGCCCGCGGAGATCCTCAAGTACGAGCTGTCCATGCCCGGCTATGCGGACACGATCTGTGTGAGCCGTGCCGGCGTGATCATGCAGAAGGGGTGCACGCTATGACCATCCGCTCGCGTTCCACTCGAGCCCCACAGCGCGCGGCAATACCGACTCGGCAGGTGCGACGCGGCTTCACGATCATCGAGGTGCTGGTGTCGTGCGTGATGCTGCTCGTCGCCGTCTCCGCCTTGCTCGGCTCGTCCGGCGCAGTGGCCCGTGAGGTGGGTGGCGGCAACGCGCAGACGCTCGCGGCAACCATGGCGCAGGCGCGCCTCGATTCGCTCACGAGCCTCTCCTGCACGCAGCTTCAGGCATCCGGCGGATCTCGCACCTTCCGCGGTGTTCAGGAGGTCTGGAGCGTCACGGACGGAAAGAACATCAAGACGCTGGACGTGCGCCTCACCATTCCGCGTCGCTCGAACCAACTCCGCTACCGGATGGTGGTCCCATGTCGCGACTGACCGCCGCCACCGCACGGCGCCGCCAGGGCTACTCCCTGGTGGAGCTGCTCATCGCCCTCGTGATGCTGGGCGCCATCGGACTGGTCGCCTCTCGCCTCATGCTGGGCCAGCAGCGCTTTTACCAGCGCACCAATGAGCAGATCGGCATTCGGCGCGAACTGCGCACTGCCCTGAGCCTGCTGCCCGCCGAGCTGCGCTCCATCTCGTCCTCGGGCGGCGACATCCGCACGTTCGACGGCAATTCGATCACCTTCCGCTCGGTACTCGGCATCGGCGTCGTGTGCGCCCGCACGGCCAACTCGATCGACATCCCCCCCACGAACATGGCGCGCAACGCGCTCTCGGGATGGTATGCGCAGCCGGGGATCGGTGACACGATCTGGGCGTTCAACGACAGCCTGTCGCGCGGTGCCGAAGACGATGTGTGGACGCCGCTCCGCATCACGGCCGTGCAGTCGTCCACCGGCTATTGCGCCGGCTCGCCGTACACCGATGCCACGCTCGATGTCAGCAAGGCACGTTGGCGCTTCACGGTCACCCCTACGGTACCCGACTCGGTCGTGGCCGGGGCCGCCATTCGCTTCACGCGGGCCACTCGGTATGAGCTGCAGCAGCAGGGGAGCACCGCGCGCTATTACCTCGCGCGCAGTGAGTACATCAACGGCGCGTGGTCGGCGGCCACGTGGGTGAGTGGCCCGTACGCGGCCCCGAGCAATCTGGGCGCCAGCGGCATCCGCTTCGCCATGTACGACAGCACTGGCGCCGCCGTCAGCGATCCGGCGCAGAGCCGACGTATCTCCCGCATCGACCTGCGCCTCCGTGCCACGGGGCTCAACAGCTCCGGCACGTTCGGCGTGTCGAACACGATGAACACGGATTCCGTCCTCTTCCGCATCGCCCTGAGGAACCGGCAATGATTCAGCGCACCCTTCGCCTGATGTTCTCGCGCCGACGCCCGTCGGACGACTTGCCGCGGTCGGCCCCCCCCACCCCCGCCGTCCGGCTGCGCGCACGACAAGGGATCGCGATGGTGATCGCTCTGATCATCGTCGTGCTCGGCGTGCTCTCCACCGGCGCCGTCTTCACCGCCATGCAGGAATATCGTGGCGGTCGCAACTCGCTCGTGGAGCAGCGCGCCTTTGCGGTGGCCGAGTTCGGGCTCAACTCCGAGATCTCGAACTGGAACCGCAGCCGCAACCTGCCGCCACCGACGGGCATGGCGATCGGCGCGATCGATTCGTCGAACGTGTTCGTGGCCAACCTGGACACGGCCAAGGTGTACATCCAGCGGCTGACACAGAACACCTTCGCGGTGCGATCGGTGGGGCGCGCGTCGATCGGCGTGGATCAGATGGAAGCCCAGCGCCAGACGCAGGTGATCGTGCGTATCGCGTACCCCACGATCAACCCGGGCGGCGCGATCACGACGGCGGGTAACATCGACGTGAAGGGCTCGGCGAGCATCACCGGCGTCAACACCAATCCGGCGGGTTGGACGCAGTGCGCCAACATTGCCGGCCGGGACACTTTCGCCATCAGCTACGCCCCAGGGAAGACGGCGTCGATTCAGAAGCCGAATCTGGTCATCAACGGGACCAACGCGGATCCGGCCGCTGGCGACTCGAACACCTACGTGCGCTACGGAACCGAGAGCTGGAATACGCTCGTGGCGAACGCCGACGTGTCGATTCCCGGCGGGACCTACGGCCCGGAGCCCGTCGGCACCGCCGCCACGTGCGACTACTCGGCCATCGAAAACTGGGGCGAGCCGCTGCGCGCGAGCGGCGGGGGGGCCACGTACATCGCCGGGTGCAAGGACTACTTTCCGATCATCTACTCTTCGGGCGGCATCACGCTCTCGAAGGGGCGAGGTCAGGGCATCCTGCTCGTGAATGGCGACGTGCGACTGACCGGCAACTTCCAGTGGTACGGCCTCATCATCGCGCGCGACGACATTGTGAAGGGCAACGGCACGTTCGATCTGTGGGGCTCGGTCATGTCGCGCAACGCCGATGTGACGGATCCGAACTCCATCACCGGCAACTCGAACTTCCAGTGGTCCAAGTGTGCAGTGGAATCGGCGCTCCGCGGCTCGGCGATCCTGACCCGCACGCGTGAACGGAGTTGGGCGCAGATCTACTGAGCGTCGACAGCCGGCGCCCGCGTCACGGGTCGCGGGCTGCCTCAACGGTCACGACGTCGCCCACGCGGACCCACCCCTGGTCCGCGTGGGTCGTATTCACCCCGAACACCACGCCACCGCCCTCGCGACGATAGGTGGCCATCGTGCGCAGTGGTTCGGCGCCGCGTTCGAGGGTGTCGGGGTCGACCGTGGTGAGCACGCATCGGGCACAGCGGGTGCCAACACCCAGCCGCACATCGCCGATGCGCACCGCGCGCCACGTATCCTCCTCGTGCGGCGCGAGATGGTCGAGCCAGACGTTCGCGCGAAAACGGCGGCGATCCATCAGCCTCGTCTCTCCCTGCGCCAGCAGCCGGTCGTTGAGCGCGGCAATACTCGCGAGCCCCAACACGAGCAGCGGCGCGCCGTCGGTGAAGGCGACATGCCGATCCGCGAACGGCAGCGGGCCGGCAAAGCGCGGGGCAAGCGGCCGTTGCGTCTCCCGGCTCACGCGCACGAGCGTACACGGCTGGCCAAGGATGTCGGCACACCACGCACTCGCCTCGGGGCTGGCGGCGCGTGCCACGACGGCATCGTCCCAGATGTGCACCGGCACGACGGGCGCGTCGGCGTCGGGCACGGACACAACGACCCCCGACCGCCCCGGCGCCGTGAGCGTGAGCGCGCCGTCGCGATCGGAGTCGGCGATCTGCGGAACAATCGTCAGCAACGCGTGGGCATCGCGTGCCGTGATGGCCGCCCCATGTGCGTCGATGAGAAGCCAGCGGCGGTCGCCCACCGCGCCCCACGCATCGAGCTCGAGCGCATTCACCTCGATCCCGGTCGCCGACTTGAGCGGATAGATCGTGAGCGCGGCGACCTGCGGGGCGACACTCATGCGCCCCCCGCCGCGCGGCGCTGCCGATTCCAGTACGCGTACACCGGCAGGCCCAGGGCGAGCAGCAACGCACCGCGCAGCGCATTGCCCGGATTGGAGACGATCGACCCGATCACCACGTACACGGCCGCCGCCACGAAGAGCGCGGTACTCACCGGATGCAGCCACGCGCGCACCGGCGGATGGATGCCATGGCCGTCGCGCGCGCGGAACACGAACAGCGACGCCGCCGTGGAGCCGAAGAAGATCCAGTCAGCGAACACCACATAGTCCAGCAACTGCCCGTACGTGCCGGTGAGGAGCAGGGCGAGGGCGACTGCGCCCTGTGCCAGCAGCGCGGCCACCGGTGTCTGTGTGCGCGGATGCAAGGTGGCCATGCTGCGGAAGAACAGACCGTCGGCGGCCATGGCCTGGTACACGCGCGCCGACATCAGGATGACCATGCCGAGAAACCCCACGGTGGAGGTCACGATGCCGGCGGTGATGAGGGTGCGGCCGGTGGCGCCGAGATACACGAACATCGTGTCGGCGGCGGGGGCGCGACTGGCGGCGAGCCCCTCGAGCCCGAGCGCCCGCAGGTACGCGAGGTTCACGAGCAGGTAGGTCGCCGCGACGATCAGCACGCCGAGAATGAGCGCCCGCGGAAGCGTACGCGCCGGATCGATGAGTTCCTCGGCGACGGCGTTCGTCTGCTGCCAGCCACCGAACGAAAAGAGGACCGGTACCAGTGCCGCACCCATCGCCACGACCGTGGCCCACGCGCCGGCTGGCGCGTGGGGCACCGCCGCGGAGTCGATGACCACCGGCGAGGGATTGCGGGGGGTAAACGACAACGCGGCCACGACCAGCACGGCGATCGCCGCCAATTTGAGCACGGTGAGCACGTTGCCGGTGGTGGCCCCGATACGGACGCCCAGCACATTGAGCACCGTGAGCACGGCGATCAGACCAATGGCGATGGGGCGCCCCGCGCCGGCGCCAAGGCCAAGCAGTTCCGCCAGATAGTTGGCGCCGGTCATGGCCACGGCGGCGATCGCGCCGGTGGCCATGATCAGGAACAGCGCCCACCCGTAGAGGAACGCGGGAAGGGAGCCGTACGCGTCCCGGAGGTACACATACGTGCCCCCCGCCTGCGGGCGTCGGGCTCCGAGTTCGGCGTACACGAAGCCGCCAATGATGGCCACCATCGCCCCGAGCCCCCAGGCGCCCAGCGTGAGGGGAGCGGTGCCGACCCGCTGGGCGACGACCGCCGGGGACAGGAAGATCCCGGCCCCGATGATCCCGCCGACGACCAGCATGGTCCCTGAAAACGTGCCGAGCCTCGCGGCGTAGTGAACGGACATGGGGCCCAAAGTGTCCCATGTACATTTCATGCGCTACCGGCAGCTGACGCCAGCGGGTGGCACCAGCCGGTGGCACCCGTCCGTCCCACTCCTTCCGCTTCCCGATGCCAGTCGACCTGAACCGTCGCCGCGCCCCCCTGCCCCGCCGTCTGTGGCGCGCGGCCGGCCTCGCCCTCCTGTCGTTCACGCCACTGACACTCGCGCCACGTGCAATGGCCGCGCAGAAGGCGCCAAGCATCCCCCATGAGAAGTACACGCTGCCCAATGGCCTCGAGGTCATTCTGCACGTGGATCGCTCGGTGCCGATTGTGGCCGTGGAGAATTTCTACAAGGTGGGCTCGGGCGACGAGAAGCAGGGGCGCACCGGATTTGCACACCTGTTCGAGCATGTGATGTTCATGGGCTCGCAGAACGTACCGGTGGGCAAGTTCGACGAGTGGCTCGAGGCGGCGGGTGCGAGCAACAACGGCTCCACGACCGAAGACCGCACCAACTATTACGAAACCGGCCCCTCGAATGCGCTGCCCCTCATGCTCTGGCTCGATGCCGATCGCATGGGATGGCTGCTCCCGACGATGGATCAGGCCAAGCTCGACCTGCAGCGGGACGTGGTGAAGAACGAGCGCCGCCAGAGCTACGACAACGTGCCGTACGGCCGCGCGTTCGAGTCGCTGCTCCCGGTGATGTTCCCGGCCGATCACCCCTACTCCTGGCCGGTGATCGGCTCGATGACCGACCTGAGTGCGGCCGCACTCGATGACGTGAAGGACTTCTTCCGTCGGTATTACGCGCCGAACAACGCCACCATCACGATCGCCGGCGACTTCAATCCGGATTCGGCCAAGGTGTGGGTGTCGAAGTACTTCAGCCGCATTCCACGGGTCGATGCGCCCGTGCGCCCCACGGTGCCCGCCGTGCGCCTGACGAGAGACACCGTCATGGTCATGGAAGATCGCGTCCAGCTTCCGCGCGTGTACTACGCCTGGCACGGTGTACAGGCGTTCTCCCGTGACGATGCGGCCCTCGAGGCGCTTGGCGAAATCCTGGCCAACGGCAAGAGCTCGCGCCTCTACAAGACTCTCGTATACGAGAAGCAGATCGCACAGAGCGTGAACTATGGCAATCAGTCGAACAAGCTCGATGGTCTGGTTCTGCTGAGCGCGACGGCCAAGCCGAACGTGCACCCGCGCGAACTCGACGCGGAGATTGCGAAGGCCATTCGGGACATCGCCACCACTGGTATCACCGAGCGCGAGCTGACGCGCGTGAAGAACGGCGTTCGCGCCTCGATGCTGGATCGCCTGTCCAGTGTGCTCGGCAAGGCGTCGCAGCTCAGCTATTACAACTACTTCACCGGCACGCCCGACTACATGGCCCAGGATCTCGCGCGCTATGAGGCCCTCACCGCTGCCGACGTCCAGCGCGCCGCGCAGCAGTATCTGGTTCAGCAGCCCAAGATCGTGCTCACCGTTGTCCCCGAGGGCAAGAAAGACCTCGCCCTCACCACGCCCGTCGGAGGGGCCAGGTAATGCGTCGTTCCCTGATCGTCGCGTCACTCGCTGTCGCGGCGCCGGCAGCGCTGTCGGCGCAGGCCACCGTGCAGGCCGCCAGTGCCACCCCACCCAAGCTCTCGGCGCCCAAGGCGCTCACGTTGCCCAAGGCCATCGAACACACGCTGCCGAACGGGCTCAAGCTGGTGTTCGTGGAGCAGCATGAAATCCCGGTCGTCGACGCGACGCTCGTGATCCGGACCGGCTCGGAGGCGGATCCGCGCGGCAAGGAAGGCGTCGCGACACTCACCGCCGACCTGCTCGACGAAGGCGCCGGATCACGCGACGCGCTCGGTCTCGCCGATCAGATCGGTTATCTTGCCATTGGTCTCGGGACCAGCGCGGGCTTCGAACAGAGTCAGGTCGGCCTGCACGCGGCACGCGCCACGCTCGACAGCGCGATGGCGCTGATGGCGGACGTGGTGCTGCGTCCGACCTTTCCGGAGAAGGAGTTCACGCGCCTGCGCGATCAATGGCGCACGTCGCTGCTGCAGGAACAGGATCGCGGACCGGCGCTCGCCGACCGCGCGTTCGCGGCGCTGCTCTACACGGAGCAGCATCCCTACGGCCGCAGCACGCGCGGAACCACGGAGTCGGCCCAGGCGGTGACGCTCGACGATGCGAAGGCCTTCTGGAAGGCGTGGTATCGTCCGAACAACGCCACGCTGGTGATCGTGGGCGATCTGTCGTTCGCCGAAGCGCAGGCGCTGGCCCAGCGGGCGTTCGGCGGATGGGAGCAGGCGCCGCTGCCGCCGCGCCCGGTATACGCTCGGAACAAGATGGCAACCAGGCCGACGACGATCTATATCGTCGACAAGCCCAAGGCGGCACAGAGCTCCTTCCGGGTGGGGTCGGTGGGCGTGGCGCGCAGCACGCCCGATTATTTCCCGCTCACGGTGCTCAACACGGCCCTGGGCGGCTCATTCACGGCGCGCCTCAACAACACCCTGCGCGAGAAGAAGGGGTACACGTATGGCGCGAGTTCGCGTTTCAGCATGCGGCGTGAGGATGGTCCTTTCCTCGCCAGCGCCGAGGTGGTCTCAGCCAAGACCGACTCGGCGCTGATCGAGTTCATGAATGAGTTGAATGGGATCAGGAAGCCGCTCCCGGCCGCTGAACTCGCGAAGACCAAGAAGTACCTGCAGCTCGGCTACGCCGACCGCTTCGAGAGCACCGGTGATATCGCGAATCAGATCGCGTCACTCATCCCGTACGGGCTGCCGCTCACGACGCTCACCGCGTTCAACGGCGGCATCGGCAAGGTGACCGCCGCTGATGTGCAGCGCGTGGCGAACAAGTATCTCGATCCGAAGCATCTGACGATCGTGATTGCCGGTGACAAGGCGAGCATCGAGGCGGGCCTGAAGGCGACGAAGATCGGGCCGGTGGAAGTGCGCGACGCGCGCGGCCGCCCGGTGATCACGCCGTGAGCGCCGCGATGAGGATTCGTCGTGGGGTGCTCGCCGCGCTCGCGTTGCTCGGCGCCTGCGCGGGCGGCGCGACGCGCTCGTCGACCGATGCCGGCGGCGCGCCGGCACCGAGCTCCCGCCCCAACGCGCGCGCCGCGCATGCGGTGCCGATGCTGGTGAGCGGCGTCTGGCTCGCCGAGCACATCGGCGACAAGGACCTCGTCGCGCTCCATGTCGGCAGCAAGGCGCAATACGACAGCGGGCATGTGGCCGGTGCCCGCCATGTGGCGCTCGACGAGATCTCGCTCCCGAACACGCCGGGCGGCCTTTCGCTGCAGATGGCCGGCGAGGCGCAGCTCAAGGCGTGGGCGGAGAAGAACGGGATCGGCGACAAGACGCGCATCGTGGTCATCGCGCACGACGGCAACATCCAGAGCGCCACGCGCGTGTACTTCACGCTCACCTACATGGGCGCCGGCGATCGTACGTCGCTGCTCGACGGCGGCTTTCTGGGCTGGAAGGGGGACAGGCGCGCGGTGAGCACGACGGCGCCGGCGCCGGCGGCTACGGCCACCTTCACCCCGCACCTGCGAGCGGATCTCATCGCGTACATCACCGAGGTGGAGCGCGTGACCAGGGACGGCTCGCGAACACTCGTCGATGCCCGCCTGGCCACCTTCTACAACGGCCAGGGCGGCGGCTATCCGCGACCGGGACACATTCCGACCGCGGTGAATATTCCGCTCAACACCGTGAGTGCGGGCGGCTATGTGAAGCCAGCGACGGAGCTCAAGTCACTGTTCGCCGCGGCGGGGGTGAGCGGCGACAAGCCGGTCATCACGTATTGCCACATCGGGCAGCAGGCCACGGTGCTGTGGTTCGTGGCAACGCTGCTCGGGTACGACGCGCGGATGTTCGACGGGAGCTTCCAGGAGTGGAGCGGGCGGACGGATCTGCCGCTGGTCGCGCCGAAGCCGCCGGGGTTTTGAACGGCGGTGGGGCGGTAGTCGAACACGGTATTCTTGTGGCGGGCGACGGCGGGGCGCTTAACGCGCGACCCGCCGTTTCGTCTATTCACGCATGATTGCCATTCCATCCTTGCTCGCCCTGCTCCTGCCTCTCCAACTGCAGGGGCCCGACTCGGCCGCGTTTGCGCGCGCCGTGGATTATGCCGCCGCGACCGACGGGCAGGCGGTGCTGGTGATGCATCGGGGGCGCGTCGTGCGCGAGGCCTATATGGCGGGCGGCAGTGCCACCCGGCGTTCGGGATTGGCGAGCGGGAGCAAGAGTTTCGTGGGTGTCGCCGCCCTGGCGGCCGTGGCCGACGGGAAGCTCAATCTCGATCGCCCGGTGGGCGATTATCTCCCCGAGTGGCGCACCGATCCGGCGAAGCAGCGCATCACGGTGCGGCAGGTTCTGTCTCTGGAAAGCGGTATCCAGAGCGGCAATCCGGGCACGGGCTGCGGCGGGCCGGGCAAGACGTGGAACGACGCCATCAACTCTGGCACCTTCGCGGCCCCCGGGGAGCAGTTCCGCTACGGGCCCTACCCGTTCATCGTGGGCGGCGCCGTGATCGAGAAGGTCACGGGCGAGCGATTCGAGGATTATCTCGACCGTCGCATTCTGAAGCCGCTGGGCATCAGCGTGGTCTGGGTACTCAAATGCGGCGACGGTAAGCCGCAACTCGCCGGTGGTGCCAGCATGACGGCGCGCGATTGGGCGGTCTTCGGCGAGTTCGTCCGACGCGATGGCGAGTACAATGGCCGACGGATTCTTCCACCGGGGTTGGTGCGTGAGCTGTATCGGCCGTCGGGGGCGAACCCGAGCTACGGCATGAGCTGGTGGCTCGTGGGCGCCACGCTGCAGACGAATCCGGCGATGGGGATCGAGCAGGCCGATGGCGGGGGACTCGGCGGCGGCATCGCCGGACGCGGAGGACGTGCGGGAGGACTGGGTGGGCGGCTCGGTGCCCTCCGACGCGCTCGGGCGGCCCGTCGCGGTGGGCGCAGTGAGGACGGGAGCCGCATCGGCACTGGCCCCGCCGCCCCGATGCCATCGTGGATGCCCGCCGACCTCTTCATGGCCGCCGGCATGGGGAAGCAGCGCCTCTACGTGATCCCGTCGATGGAGCTGATCGTGGTGCGCATGGGCCCGATCACCGGTGGCCGGCAATTCACCGATCTTGCGTTCCTCGAAGCGCTGCTCGGACCGCGGGTTGGAGGGGCGTCCCGGCTCCGGTAAGTTGGGGGACGCGCGGGGGCGTTTTCGAGCCTGGGAGGCGCCCCCGAACCCTCATCCGGAGCTGCTGTGCCCGACGCCTCTTCTCTCGCCACCGCCGCCACGCCCGTAGTCGGTGTCGTGATGGGCAGTGCGAGCGACTACGACACCCTCGCGCCGGCGTGCGAAATCCTGGCCGAACTCGAGATCCCGTACGAAGCGCGGGTCGTCTCGGCGCATCGCACCCCCGACTGGCTCTTCGAGTACGCCGAGCAGGCGCATGGGCGCGGCCTCCGCGCCATCATCGCCGGGGCTGGCGGCGCAGCGCACCTGCCAGGTATGCTCGCGTCCAAGACGCTCGTGCCGATTCTCGGCGTGCCGGTCGTGGCGACGTCGCTGAACGGGCTCGATGCCCTGCTCTCCATCGTGCAGATGCCCGCCGGTGTGCCGGTCGCGACCTTTGCGGTCGGCAAGCCCGGCGCGGCGAATGCGGCCCTCTACGCCGCGCAGATGCTCGCCGCGCACGACCCGGCGCTCCATGACCGCCTCACGAATCGGCGGCGGATGAAGGCGGCAGAAGCGCTGGCGCGGCCCCTCCCGGCTCCCAACGCCATTCAGCCGTGAGCGAACCGGTGACGAAGGGCGGCACGCATACGCCCGGGCTGATCGGGCCTGGCGCGACGATTGGCTTTCTCGGTGGCGGACAGCTCGGGCGCATGACGGCGTATGCGGCGCGCTCGATGGGCTACGACATTCAGGTGCTCGACCCCGAGGCGCAGTGCGCGTCGCGTCCGGTTGCCTCGCGCACCATCACCGCCAAGTTCAGCGATGTGGAGGCCGCCGTGGCGCTCGCCTCCGAATGCGATGTCGTGACGCTCGAGATCGAGCAGATCCATCCCGATGTGCTCGACGCTGTCGCGGCGCGTGTTCCGCTGCGGCCGGGTCGCGATGCGGTGTACATCATTCAGGATCGCATTCGTCAGAAGCAGTGGCTCGCCCGCGAAGGCTTTCCGTTGGGCGCCTTTGTCGCGGCCACCAGTGCGGACGACGTCGCCGACGCCGTTCGTACGCACGGCCGGTGCATCGCCAAGAGCACCCACGGCGGCTATGACGGTCGTGGACAGGTGCGTCTCTCCGAGCCCGAGCAGGCCGCCGATGCGTGGGATGCGCTCGGCGGTCGCAGCTGTCTGGTCGAGAAGATGGTCGACATCGCGTTCGAGATTTCGGTGCTCGTCGCGCGTCGTCCGGGCGGCGCGGTGGCGGTGTACCCGCCCAGCCGCAATCACCACACCAGCGGCATTCTGACGTGGGCCGTGATTCCGGCCGTGATCTCGGACGACCTTACGCAACGCGCGCAGGCGCTGGCCCAGGGCATCGCCGAACGCATCGGTATCGTCGGGCTGCTCGCGGTGGAGTGCTTTGTCACCAGCAGCGGCGAATTGCTCGTGAACGAGCTCGCCCCGCGGCCGCACAACACCTACCACCACAGTGAACGTGGTGTGGGGACGAGCCAGTTCGAACAGCTTGTGCGCGCGATCTGCGATCTGCCGCTCGGCGATACGCAAGTGTATGCGCCCTCGGCCATCGTGAACGTGCTGGGTGATGTGTGGGTGCACGATGGCGAACCAAGCGTGACTCCGGCGCTCGGCGTCCCGGGTACGCGCCTGCACCTCTACGGCAAGGCCGGCGCGCGTGCCGGGCGGAAGATGGGCCATCTCTCCGCGGTCGGCGCCACCTCGCAGGAGGCGCTGGGGCGGGTGCTCGAGAGCTACCGGCGCTTGTCACCGGGCACCATTGCCAGCTTCGACGTGCACGAACCCGTGCTCGCCAGTCTCACCCGATAATCCGCATGTTTCCACGCGACTTCTACGAAGTGGTGCACCTCATTGGCATCGCGATGCTCTTCGTCGCGATCGGCGGCGTCACCGTGCACGCGGCAAACGGGGGCAACAAGGCCACCAGCGACACGCGCAAACTGGTCTCCTCCGTGCATGGGATGGGCGCGCTGCTCATTCTCGTAGGTGGGTTCGGGATGCTGGCGCGCATCGGATTTCAGCACGGCGCCAACTTTCCGGGATGGTTGTGGACGAAGCTGATCATCTGGGTCGTGCTGAGCGCGGTCGTACTGGTGCCGTACCGCCGCCCCGACCTCGCGCGTCCCCTGTTTGTGGGCCTGCCACTGCTGGCGGGCGTCGCCGTGTACATGGCGCTGTACAAGCCCTTCTGAGACGAGGCGGCCCGTGAATGTGCTGGTCCTGAACGCCGGGTCGGCGTCGCTCAAGTTCCAGGTCGTCGTGACGGACGCCGACCGCATCGCCGCCGACGCCGACGAGAAGCTGGTGCGTGGGCAGATCGAGCGCATCGGCGGGGAGTCGGTCATCACCCTGCGCGGCGCCGACGGGGTCGTGCGCAAGCGCACCGCATCACTGCGCGACCTCCGCGGTGCGGTGGACTGGCTGGTGAGCTTCGTGACCTCCCCCGACGGTGGCACCGGGTTGGCGAGTCGTGGCGATCTGCACGCGGTGGGGCATCGCGTGGTGCACGGCGCGGAGCGCTTCCGCTCCAGCGTGCTCATCGATGACGACGTGATGCACGGCATCGAAGACACCATTGAACTCGCGCCGCTGCACAATCCGCACAATCTGCGCGGCATCGAAGCGGTGCGCGCCGCCCTGGGCACCGGCGTGCCCCAGGTCGCCGTCTTCGACACCGCCTTCCATCACACGCTGCCCGAGCACGCGTTCCTCTACGCGATTCCGTATCCGCTCTACCGCCGCCATCAGGTGCGTCGCTATGGCTTCCACGGGACGTCGCACCGTTCCATCGCCTATCGCTTCCGGAAGCTCACCGGGCGCACGCGCGAGGGCGTGAACATCGTCACGCTGCATCTGGGCAACGGTTGCTCGGCCTGCGCCATCAAGGGCGGCGAGTCCATCGATACGAGCATGGGGTTCACGCCGCTCGAAGGCCTCGTGATGGGCACGCGGTCGGGAGATATCGACGCTGCCCTGCTCGACTACATCGCGGCGAAGGAAGGGCTGAGCCTGCCGCAAGTGGAGGCGTTGCTCAACAATCAGTCGGGACTGCTCGGCCTGTCCGGTCTGACGAACGACTTGCGCGACCTGCTCGCCGAGGCGCACGAGCACGATGATCGCCGCGCACGACTGGCCATCGAGATATTTTGCTATCGCGCCCGGAAGTACATCGGCGCGTATCTGGCCGCGATGGGCGGAGCGAACGCGGTGGTGTTCGCTGGTGGCGTCGGCGAGAACTCGGCCGAGATTCGTGCGCGCATCTGTGACGGCCTGGCATGGGCCGGACTCGCACTGGATGTCGAGGCCAACGCCGCCCTCATCGGCGGGCGAGAAGGGCGCTTCTCCACCGCTGGCTCGCCACTCGAAGCATGGGTCGTTCCGACCGATGAGGAGTTGCTGATCGCGCGTGACACGTACCGCGTCGTCGCCGGCATTCCGTTGCCGATGTGAGCCGCACTGAGCGGTGAGGTGTCAGGCGAACCCCTACTTGTTTTTCCCGCCGGGTCTGCCGATACTAAATTGTGCGCGGCGATTTTCCCGATTTGACGGGCCGCGTGCTCAACGCCAACGGCGTTGGACATCCGTCTAAGTCGTGGTCCTGACGGCCCGCGGCGATTCACTCGACGCGGGCCGTCGGCGTTTCCGGCGACTGCGTGCGGTGAAGCTGGGAAAGAGAGCCGTACACAACTGAAGACCGACCCCCTGACGGGTCCGTGGTGATTTGCCGCCGATTGCCGCCACGTAAAACAAGGAGCTAAACCGCGAGCGCCCGGCGGCCTTGTCGCCGGGCGCTTCGTTGTTCAAGGGCGGCACTCACCTGCTCCTCTGGAGAGTGCCCGATGTCTGCTGTACACTCGCACGCGACGACGTTGTCGTTCGACCGTCCGCTCGCCGATGATACGCTGGCCCTGCACGTGGGCCAGGAAGCCGCCGACAGCGCCACCGGCGCCCGGGCGGTGCCCATCTACGCCACCAGCTCGTTCGTATTCGAGAGCCCCGAACACGCCGCCGATCTCTTCGGCCTCAAGGCGTTCGGCAACATCTACACGCGCATCAACAACCCCACCACCGACGTCTTCGAGAAGCGCATCGCCGCGCTCGAAGGGGGCGTGGCCGCGGTGGCCGTCGCGAGTGGGCAGGCGGCGCAGACGCTGGCCATTCTCAATCTGGCCGAGGCCGGCCAGAACATCGTCGCCTCCCGCTCCCTGTATGGCGGCACCGTGGCGCTCTTCACGCATACGCTGCCGCGCCTCGGCATCCGCACGCGCTTCGTGGATGTGCATGATCTCAAGGCCGTCGCCGCCGCGATCGATGAGAACACGCGCGCCGTGTATGTGGAAACCGTCGGCAATCCGGCGCTCGACGTCCCCGATCTCGAAGCGCTCGCGCGCCTCGCGCACGAATTCAATCTGCCGCTGGTGGTCGACAACACCTTCGCGCCGTTGCTCTCGAAGCCCATTCAGCATGGCGCCGACATCGTGCTGCACAGCGCGACCAAGTGGATCGGCGGCCATGGCACCAGCATCGGTGGCGTGATCGTCGATGCCGGCCGTTTCGACTGGGGCGCCACCGCACGCTTCCGAAAGTTCTTCGCCGAGCCGGAGCCGGCGTATCACGGCCTCCGCTTCAGCGAGGCGTTCGGGAATGTGGGCGGCGCCAACATCGCCTTCGCGGTGCGCCTGCGCGTGCTGCTGCTGCGCGACATCGGCGCGGCACTCTCTCCCTTCAACAGCTTCCTCTTCCTGCAGGGGCTCGAAACATTGCCGCTCCGGATTCGCCAGCACAGCGCGAACACGCAGCGCGTCGCCGAATTCCTCGCGAGCCATCCCGCCGTCGCGTGGGTGAAGTATCCGGGCCTCACGACACACGCCACCCATCACAACGCCGCGAAGTACTTGACGGGCGGCTTCGGCGGCGTACTGACGTTCGGCGTACGCGGCGGCGAGGCGGCGGCGCGGCGCTTCATCAAGGAAACCAAGCTCTTCTCGCTCCTGGCCAACGTGGGCGATGCCAGGAGCCTGGTGATTCACCCGTGGACCACCACGCATGAGCAGCTCACCGAAAGCGAGCGCAGCGCCGCGGGCGTGACGCCCGATCTCGTGCGCCTCTCGATCGGCCTCGAAGACGCCGAGGATCTCATCGCCGATCTGTCGCGTGCCCTGGCGGCCGCGGTAGCCGCGGAGGCCACCCGCACCACCGCTGCCGGCCCGCAGCGCGACACGAGCGCCGCATGAGCACCGTTCCCCCCAGCCTCCTCTCGCCACGCGCCACGCGCGCCGCGGCTCGCCCGCCCGTGGCGGCCGCCGGTCGCCCGACGGCGGCCAACTGGCCGACCGACGAGGCCATCGTCACCCTGCGCGGGGTGACGCTCGAGAGTGGAGAACGTCTCGAGCGCGTCGCGGTGCGCTACCGGCTCGAGGGCACGCTCAACGCCGCCCGCGACAACGTCGTGCTCGTGGTGCACGCGCTGACCGGCACCACGCGCGCGAGCGAGTGGTGGAAGGGCGTGATCGGCGAAGGCGCCGCGATCGATCCGACGAAGCATGCCATCCTCTGCCCGAACCTGCTCGGGGGCTGTGACGGCACGTCGGGGCCAAGCAATACCGATCCCGACGCGCTCCCACCGTTCAGCACGCGCGATCAGGCCGCGGTACTCGCGCTCCTCCTCGATGCGCTCGGCATCGACACACCGCTCCTCGTGTGCGGCGGATCGCTGGGGGGCATGGTCACGCTGGAGTTTGCGGCGAGCTTCCCCGATCGGCTGCGTGGCGCGGTGGCCCTCGCGGCGCCGGCCGCGCAAACCGCGCAGGGACTCGCGTGGAATGCCATCATGCGGCGCGCGCTCGCGCTCGGCGGTGCGCGCGAAGGGCTGGCGCTCGCGCGCATGGTGGGCATGCTCAGCTATCGTACGCCCGAGGGGCTCGAACGGCGATTCGGGCGCACGAAGGGCGATGCGGGCGGTTTCCGCGTGAACGAGTGGCTCGATATTCACGGTGAGAAGCTGGTCGCGCGCTTCGATGCCACGAGCTACGGCGCACTGATCGACGCCATGGATACGCACGACGTGGGGCGCGGCCGCGGCGGGATATCGGCGGCACTCGCGCCGGTGCGCGATCGCCTGACGGGCGTGGGCATTCCGGGTGACTTGCTCTACCCCGCCGAGTCGGTACGCGAATGGACCGACGCCGCCAACGCCGCCTATGCGGATCTCCCCAGCATCCACGGTCACGATGCATTTCTGCTCGAAGCCGAGCGTGTCGCACGCATCATATCAAACGCGCTGGCGGCGGCCGAAGCGCGGCCGGCGCCGCGTCTGCGGACGTCGCCGGCAACGGCATCGGCAACGGCCGGCGGCGCTCAGGCCGCCGTGCGCGCCATCACCGTGAACGCGCCACGCAAGACGTTGCGCGTGGCACTCGCCGGCTGTGGTCACGTGGGCGGCGCACTGCTCGATCTGCTGCGCGAACGTGCCGGTCGCGAGGTGGAGGTGCAGGTCCAGCGCGTTCTCGTGCGCGATCCCGTACGCGAGCGTCCGCCGCTGGAGGCGGCCGTGAGCAGCGGGCTGACCGCCGCCACGTCCTGCATCAACGACCCCGAGTCGTTGATCGGCGATGATGTGGATGTGCTGGTCGAGGTCATCGGCGGCACCACGACGGCGGCGGGACTTGTGGAGACGGCGCTGCGCCGCGGCATTCGCGTCGTCACGGCGAACAAGGCGCTGCTCGGTGAGCGCGGCGCCGAACTGGTCGCGCTCGCCGCGGCGAACCGGACGCGTCTCGATTTCGAGGGCGCGGTCTGCGGGGCGATTCCCATCGTGCGCTGCGTGCGCAACGGTGCCGCCGGCGTTGGCATTTCCAGGGTGAGCGGCATCCTGAACGGCACCAGCAACTTCGTGCTCGAGCAGATCACCGCCGGCGCGTCATTCGCCGAGGCGGTCACCACGGCGCAGCGGCTGGGCTACGCCGAGGTCGATCCGACGCGCGATCTGAGCGGACAGGATGCCGAAGACAAGCTGCGCATTCTGGCCTGGCTTGCCTTCGGTGTCGAACCCTCGTCGTTGTTCGTGTACCGACGGGGACTCGACGAGGAGGTGGCGACATGGGCCACCCGCGTGGCCCGCGAAGGCGACCGCGTGAAGCTGCTCGCCTCCTGTGCGCTGGTGGACGGTCAGCTGGTCGCACGCATCGAGCCGACCCGGGTCGGTGGCGACGACGCGTGGGCGCAGGTGAAGGGCCCCTTCAACCGCATCGTGGTCGAGAGCGCCTCGGCGGGGTCGATCGATTTTCAGGGACCCGGCGCCGGCGGGTTGGCCACCGCGGGGGCGGTGCTGTCGGACCTGCTTGCGATGTGATCCGCTATCGCCCGGCCCCGATGCCGCGCGCACGTAACAGCAGTCGCACCGAATCCACCGGCAACGGCATCACCCGCTGCGAACGGGTGCTGACGGGAGTCGCCATCAGCAGGGCGTTGTAGAGCGACTCCTCGGTGGCTTCGGTGACGGCCTGAAACAGTGCCGACATCGCCTCGTTGCCGAGTTCGTCGTTGGTGTTGAGCGTGGCGTCGGGATTGCGGCGAACGCGCGGATTGGTGCTGAAGGCGAGCACGTAATCGCCTGACCCGTTCGACGCGCTCGACCCCGTGCGGGCGAGGCCCATCACCGCGCGCGCCGCGACTCGCTCGAGGTTGCGCGACAGGATGGGCGCGTCGGTCGCAATCACGATCATGCAGGAGCCATCACCGTGCTCGGCATTCGGATCGCCGGGGGGCCGCCGCGGCCCGGCGACCGGCTCCACGTCACGCTGGAAGCTGTAACGACCCAGGAGTTGGCCGATGGGGACGCCGGCCATCTGCAGCACGCCACCGTAGTTGCCCTGCACCAGTACCCCCACCGTGTAGCCGCCGAGCGACGCGGGGAGTCGGCGCGAACTCGTGCCGATGCCTCCCTTCCAGCCGAACATGATGGTGCCGTGAGCGGCGCCGACACTGCCTTCGGCGACCGTTCCGCTGTCCGCCGCTGCGAGCGCCTGCTGCACCGCCGCCGCCATCCCCGGGCGGACGCGGGTGGCGTTGAGGCCGCCGTCGTTCGTCTCGCCCACCACCGGATTGATCGAGCGCACCTGCGCGTTCTCGGGTCGGGCGAGCATCCATTGCGCCAGCGCGTCACCCGCCTGCCAGATGCAGAGCGTGCAGGTGAGCAGGATCGGCGTTTCGAGTTCGCCCAGCTCACGAAGCTGGGTCACGCCCAGCAGCTTGCCGAAGCCGTTCCCCACGTGCAGGGCCGCCGGGACGCGGTCGCGAAAGAGGTCGCCGCCGTGCGGAATGATCGCGGTGACGCCGGTGCGGACCGAGTCGCCGAGGCTCACGGTGGCGTGGCCGACGCGGACGCCGGCCACGTCGGTAATGGCGTTGCGGGGACCCGGAGCGAAGATGCCGGGGGCGAGGCCGATGGAGCGGGCGCGGACCTGCGCCGAGAGCGCCACCGGAGAGAGCAGGATGAGGAGGAGGAGCGAGCGCATACCGTCTAACATACCGTCCGACGCTTTACATTCCCGGCATGGCGCACCGCCCTCTTTATGGACATCACGCACTCCGTGCGCGGCTGACGTCCGCCGCCGCCGACGGACGATTGCCGGCGAGCCTGCTCTTTCAGGGGCGCCGCGGGGTGGGCAAGCAGCGATTCGCCCTCTGGTTGGGGCAGTATCTGCTCTGTGAGCGGGCGGCAGCCGAGCATCTCTCGGAGCCGTGCGGTGCCTGCCAGCACTGCCGCTACGCCGAGCGCGGCATGCATCCCGATCTCCACTGGTTCTTCCCGCGGCCACGGCTCAAGGATGGTGACGCCACCGCCGACGACGTGAAGGGCGACCTGGCCGACGCGATCAGCGAGCGGATGGAGGCCGACGGGCTGTGGGCGCCCCCGCCGGGGACGGAGGGGCTCTACGTGGCCACCGTGCGGGCCCTCGTGCACCTCGCGTCGCTCCGGCCGGCAATGGCCCGACGCACGGTGTTCGTGGTGGGCGACGCCGAGCGGATGGTGAGCCAGGAGGGTGCCGACCAGGCGGCCAATGCGTTCCTCAAGCTGCTCGAGGAGCCGCCGCCGGGAACCACACTGATGCTCACCACCAGCGAACCGGGCGCCCTCCTCCCCACGATCAAGTCACGCGTCGTCTCCGTGCGGGTGCCGCCGCTGGGGCGTGCCGACATGGACGCCTTTCTCGCCGACCCCGTGGTCGCCCGCAAGCTCGCGCGCGTCTCGACCGACGATGCGTTGGCGCGCGCGAACGGGGCGCCCGGCGAACTCTTTGCCGGTGAGTCCATGACCGCGGCGTTCGCGGCGGCGCGCAAGCTGCTCGAGGCGGCGCTCGCGCCGTCGACTCCCGATGGCACGGTCGATCGCATCAAGGCGGCGGCGCGTCAGGGCGTGGCGGGCGCGCGCGGCTCATTCAGCGACACGCTTGATGCCCTGACGCATCTGCTGCATGCCCGCACGGCGCAGTTGGTGCAGGCCGGACACGAAGGCGATGCGCGACGCACCGCCGCTGCGCTCGTGCACATCGAACACGCCAAGTCGAAGGCGCAAGGCAACGTGAGCCCGCAGCTTCTCAGCGCGCACTTGCTTGCCACGCTGCATCGCACCCTGCATCCCTGAGCGCCATGACCGACCCGGTTGCCACGACTTCCGACCATACTGATGGGCTCGCTTCGGCTCCGAATTCAGAGCTCGCGCGTGACCTTTCTCACATCGACGGACAGGGAATTTTCCGGATGGTCGACGTGAGCGACAAGCCGATTTCCGTTCGATCGGCAGTTGCCTCCGGGCATATTTCCATGAAGTTGGAAACCTTCAAAGCCATTCGTGACAACACGTTGAAGAAAGGTGACGTCATTCCGGTGGCACGACTGGCCGGAATTCAGGCAGCCAAGAAGACGGCTGAGCTCGTTCCGCTCTGCCACCCGCTGCCGTTGTCGGGGATCGAGGTCGCGGTTAGTCTCGAAGAGTCGCTGCCCGGTTGCCGGGTGGAGGCATTCGCCAGAACCACCGCCCAAACCGGGGTGGAGATGGAAGCGTTGACCGCCGTATCCGTGTCGCTGCTGACGATCTACGACATGGCCAAAGCGGTCGATCGGACGATGGAGATTTCCGGCATCGTGCTGCGCGAGAAGCGCGGCGGCACGACGGGGGATTTCACCCGGAGTCCTTGACTGACCTGCAGGAAGCGAGGGCCCATGCACGACCCAAGCGATCGGAGTGATAGAGTACCCAGCCGCGATGCGGTGGCTCGTCGGCGGCGGATGCATCGTCGTCAGGCGCGTCGCCGACTGTCGCGGGTTGCCGTCGTCGTGGCGATTGTGTTCACCGCCGCCTCGCTCGTGCGACCGGACGGCGCCAAGACCGCCGGACCGTTGGCGGATTCCACCAGCTCCGCGGCACCGAGCCGCTGGCTGGGGCGCCCGCTGGCCAAACAGGCCGCGTCGCCGCTCGCGATGCAGCCGATCTGGAAGCCAGCCGGTGAAGTCCTTCGCCGGAAGTCTGCCGCTCCGGCCAGCGGCGCGGCCTTTGGTATCGCCGCCATCGGCTTCGCCACCGACGCCAAGGACACGGTGCACCGGGAGTCCCTCTCGCGCTGGCATCGCATCTATACCTACAGCTCGCAGTACCGCATCAAGGCCGATCTGGCGCGTCGCATCTACGACGCCTCGGTCACGGCCGGCATCGAACCGGAACTGGGCTTCCGCCTCGTGCGCGTGGAGAGCGTGTTCGATCCCCGGGCTCAGAGCCCGGTGGGGGCCGTCGGCCTGACCCAGCTCATGCTGGGGACCGCTCGCGTGTTCGAGCCCGGCGTGACCCGCGAACAGCTGATGGATCCCGACGTCAATCTGCGCATCGGCTTCAAGTACCTGCGCACCCTGATTCGCGAGTACAAGGGCGACCTCAGGCTGGCGCTCCTGGTCTACAACCGTGGTCCGGCGGCGGTGCAGAGTGCGATCAGCATGGGGGTCTCGCCGGCCAACGGCTACGAAAGCCTGATGCTGCGCGGATATCGCGGGCGGGGTACGCTCGACTGAGCACCCATCACAATTCTTCGCAATACACAAACGGTGAGCCGATTGGCTCACCGTTTCTTTTTGGTCGTCGTCCTGGTCGAGGTCGCCGAGCGCTTCGACTTGGCAGAGGACTTCTTGGCGCTAGTGGAAGTCTTTTTGGGGGAGCTACTTGCCTTGGCTGACTTCGTGTTCTTTGTCGCCTTGGCACCGGACTTCACGCCGGACTTCACGCCGGACTTCGCACCGGACTTCGCACCGGACTTCGTCGACTTCGCCGCCGACTTGGATGACGCCCGGGGCGCTCCGGTCGACGTCCGCGCCGCGCTCCGGATCACCAGCGTCTGGCCGGCCAGCACGCGGCTTCCCTTCATGCCATTCAGCGACCGGAGTCGGGCTTCGGTCAGACCGTACTTCCGGGCGATGGTCCCGAGCGATTCCCCGCGACGCACGACGTGCACGCCGCGCGCCGTCAGCGATCGGGCACCACCCGAGCCGTACCGTTCGATGGACGGATCGGGCAGCTCGCGCGCGAGCGCCAGGGACTCCCGGCGCGGGATGCGCACGGTCTGTCCCGCCACCAGCCGCCCCTTCTTCGTGGTCTTGAGCGCGGGGTTATACCACTTGAGCTGCTTGAGGGTCACACCATGGCGATCGGCGAAGCCGGCCGCCGTGGTGGTGCTCCCGCTCACCTCCACGGTCTCCCACCCGCGAAGCAGCCCCGCGTCCGCGCCATCGATGGCGTGGCGCACGGCGTCGGCATTCCCCGGCGGAACACGCAGCCAGACGCGCGCATCGGGCGGCGTCACACCGCGGAGAATGGCCGGATTGAGATCCTTGACCGCCGCGCCCTCCACGCCCGCGGCCGTGGCCAGCGCCTGCAATGATGTCCCCGGCGCCACCTCCACCGAATCGTAGGCATACGGCGAAAGCGAATCGAGCTGGATGCCGTACTTCGTGGGCATCTTGGCGACCAGCGCCGCCGCGATCAGCTGCGGCACATAGTTCTTGGTTTCCGCCCGCAGGTAGTCCTGCTCGGCCAGGGCGAAGAAGCGATCCTCGCCCTCCTTCCCTTCCATCTCGTCGGCGAAGCGCGTGAGCCCCTTGGAGACGCGTCCCGGGCCGCCGTTGTATGCCGCCGCCGCGAGGTAGTAGGACCCGAACTGCTTCTGCAGAAAGCCCATGAAGCGAATGGCCCCGTCGGTGGCCCGCGCGGGGTCGCGCCGCTCGTCCATCCACCAGTCGACCCGCAGGCCGACGTCGCGCGCAGTACTGCTCATGAACTGCCACATCCCCACGGCGGCGGCGCGGGAGTAGGCGTGCGGATCGTAGCCGCTCTCGATCAACGCGAGGTACGTGAGGTCTTCGGGCATGCCGCTTGCCCGAAGCTTCGCCCGGATCATCGGCTCGTAGCGCGTACCGCGTGAGAGGCGCTGGATGAAGCGTTCGCGGGCCCGATTGGTGAAGAGGTCGACGTAGTACTCCACGCGATCGTGCGTTTCATACGATCGCACGTCCAGATCCCACACCGGTTCCTCGGGATTCATCGAGTCGGCGACGGCGACGACGGCGCTGTCGCCGAAGACCGCCATGGCGGTGCTCACGACCTCGTCACGAGTCGCCGGGTCCAGGCGCTCGACGCGAGCGGTCGGCGCCACGGGAGCCGACGCCGCGCTCGTCGGCGCGGGCATCGACGGCGTCGGCCGTGGAGCCGCCGCGGGCGCCGGATGCGTGCGGCAGGCGGCGGCGAGGCCGATGGCTCCGAACAGCGCCGCGCGTGGCGCACGGATGAAAGGCAGGGGGAGGCGCACGGGGACAACCTACCGATGACGGACGAGGTGCGCGACCCGATGCGCGGACGAATTGCTGCGGCGCGTCACCAACGGCGCCGCTGAGATCAGTCGCGGATCGGCAGTGGGCCGAGCAGTGGTTGCACGAGGCGATTGACGGCGTGCAGAGAGGCGCGCACCGTCGCGTCGATCTCGCTGTGTTCGGCGATGGCGGCTCCCACGACCCGGGTGGCCGTCCCCTCATGGCGAACGACCGCGGCAACCATCATCACGGTCGTGTCGAACGCGCGCACGGGCTTGACCCCGATGAGGTCGAAGCGGATCGCCCCATCAGCGGCGCAGCTCAGCGCTTCGAACGTGGCGAGCGCCGCCAGGCGAAGGTCACCGCCGGGACAGGCTGTGCCCTCCTGGCATCCCACCACGACAGCGTCATCGCGCACCTGCGCGAACTCCACGACCACCCGCGAGACACCGGCGGGGGCCCGTTCCAGCCGCGACGCCAACAGCCGCAGACGCGAACCGCCGGTGGCATCACCGGATGGGGACGCGTCGGCCGTGAACTCGCCGAACTGCGGGGTGGGAAGGATCATGCGGGAGCGCGTCCGGAAAGAGGACCCGGCGATGCGGAACACTCGCTACATCCCGCGGACGAATGGCCGCACGCGCCGGTCACGGAACTCCGTAACCGGCGCGTGACGGGACGCACAGGGGCACTGTGATGCGTCAGGCGTCGGTGACGACCCCGGTCTCCAGCGCGAAGCGGGTGAGCCCGGCCACCGAGTGGATCGAGAGCTTGCGCATCAGGCTCTCCCGATGCGCCTCGACCGTGCGACGGCTGATCCCGAGCTCGGCGGCGATGGCCTTGTTGGTGAGACCACGCGCCACGCCGGCCAGTACATCCCGCTCGCGCGGAGTCAGCAACTCGAGCTGTTGCGCGGTGGGCTCGGCATCCGGCGTAGGCTCGACCGACGTCAGACGCCGCACCACCGCCGGCGAGAAGAACGTCCCGCCCGCCTGCACCGCCCGAATGGCGGCGCGCAGCTCCTCGCCAGCCGAGTCCTTGAGGAGATAGCCGTTCGTCCCGATGCGCATGCCTTCCCGGACGTACTCACCCTGATCGTGCATCGAAAGGAGGAGAATCTTGGCACTGGGCAGCAGGTCGCGGAGGCGCTCGGCGGCCTTGAGCCCCGTTTCTTCCGGCATCGTGATATCGAGCACCACAACATCAGGACGGTGCAAAACCGCCAATTCCACCGCTGCGCGGCCATTCGAGGCTTCCGCCACCACCTCGATGTTCGGGTCAGCATCGAGGACGTACCGCAGCCCCTCCCGCACGAGGGCGTGGTCGTCGGCGATCAGGACGCGAATACGGGCTGGGCCCTCGGCGCTGGTCATGCCGGGACGCTCACTGGGATGGGGACGGAAATGCGCACTTCGGCACCCGGAGTGCGATTGGACAACTGAATATCGCCCCCCACCGCAAGGAGGCGCTCGCGCATGCCGGCTACCCCCATGCGGTGTTCGGCACCGACGACGCGATTGTTGCGGAGAGCCGCGAAGCCCTTGCCGTCATCGCGGACCAGAAGGACGATCTGATCGGGCTGCACCTGCACGGCCACCTGCACCGCCCGGGCGTCGGCATGCCGCGCCACGTTCGACAGCGCCTCCTGCAACGCGCGGAAGATCGCCAACTCGGCGTCGCTGCTGAGCGCGGGGAGTGTGGCCGGGCAGTCGAAGGCCGTCTGCAGACCACTCCGTTCGGCGAAGTCGGTCACGAGCGAATGCAGCGCGGGGCGCAATCCCAGATCGTCGAGCAGCGTGGGGCGGAGCGCGCTCGTCACCTGCCGAATGCTCGCGATGCCGGTATCCACGAGCGTCAGCAGGCGATCGATGCGATGCCCCGCCCCCTCGACGAGCTGCGATCGCAGCGCGCCGATCTGCATCTTCACCGCCGAGAAGACCTGCGCCGTTTCATCATGCAGTTCGCGCGACAGGCGACGCCGCTCCTCCTCGTGATGGCGCACCATGCGCACCGAGAGCTGCTCCAGGTCGCGCGTGCGATCGGCGAGCTGCCGATCGAGGGCCCACTGATCGAGGGCGGCGCCGACCTGCTGCCCCAGCGCCATCAGGAAGTCGTCATCCAGCGCGGTGAACGGGTTGCGCACTTCGCCGGCCATGACGAGCGCGCCCACCAGATGCGGTCCGGAGCCCACGGGCAAGGCAGCGATGAACGGCTGCTTCCCACTCGCCGCGACGACCTGCGGTTGCCGCGACTGCCGCACGCGCCGCAGCGCGGCCAGCACGGCAATCGTGGGTTCCTCTCCCACCCAGCTCGCCGCGACGCCCGCCCCGCGCACGAAGTGCCCTGGTGACGCCACGTCAGGGGGGCCGCTGCGCGTGCGAACCTGCTGCGCGGCCGAGAGCACCCGTTCGAGCGCGTCGCCGGCTTCGTCGTCGGGTTCGGCGGTGCCTGCGGGCACGTCGTAGATGTACATCGCCGTGCCGTTCACGCCGGGGAGTCCGAGCGGGCGCGTGAGCAGCACATCGAGCGGATCAGCGCCGCGTTGCCGCCGTTGCAGGTCCCCCGACAGTGCCGACAACGCACGCACACCGCGCCCGAGGTCGTCGAGCACCAGCAGCATCAGGCCCGCGGCCACGAGCAGCTCGAACGCGATGTCGAGGTAATAGCCCCACGGCGTCCACGCGCCCTGCGCGCGAAGGAAGGGATAGTCGAGGTGGTGCAGCCCCCACAGTCCGAACGAGAACGCGAGCAATTTGGCGCCGCTCGAGCCCACCAGGCGGTGGTGTCGCCAGAAGACCCAGCCGGTCCAGATCGTGGCGCCGCTCAGGAAGAGCACCGCGGGGAGTGCCGCCCAGATGAACTGTTGAAGCTCGTAGATCGCGAAATACGACCAGAGCGGTGGAAAGAGCGCGGCGACCAGATAGATGGGACGCGGACGCGGCTGGCGCAGGAAGACGAGCGCGGCCCAGAGCAGTGCGAGCGCCGTCCACCCGGTGGTGACCTGATGCCAGTAGAGCCACACCCGCTGGCCCGACAACAGGAACGACAGGATGCAGAACAGGCGCGCGACGTACACGCTCCACGCAACGGCAAAGAGCCCGAACCACGGTCGCCGATAGCGCACCCACAGATGCGTGCACAGCGCGGCCACGCCGCTCGTGACCGCGCCCTGCAGGAGCGTGGCCGAGAGATCCGGATTGAGCAGACTCGGTGCGCGCAGCTCGGTGTCGATCTGCAGCAGCGCCGGCAACCAGGTGCTGATCGTGCTCACCGTCAGCCGTCCACCGGGGCGACGCCGGGCACGCGCCCATCGCCGTCCTTGCCGGTGACGTGATAGACCACGCGCGACGGGAACGCGAAGCTGGAACCGCGGTCGCGCACGATGCGCATGAACTGCAGGAACAGGTCGTGCCGAATGCGCAGGAACTGGTTCCAGTCGGTGGTGCGGAACCAGCTGACGAGGTTGAAGCGAATGGCCGAATCGGTGAACGCCACGATGTGCACCCGCACCGTGTCCGGCCAGATGAGCGGCTGCGCGCGCAACGCGGCTTCCAGATCATCACGGATCTGTGCCAGTTGCTCGGGCGTGGTGTCGTACGGCACGTCGAGATCGGTGCGGAACAGAATGCGATCGCGCTCGCCGAACGTCTCGATGCGCTCGTCGGCCAGGCGGCCGTTCGGGACGCGCACAACCGTGCGATCGATGGTGCGAATGCTCGTGCTGCGCAGTCCGATGCGCTGCACTTCTCCCTCGGTGGTGCCGGCCCGCACCCAATCGCCCACGCGGAAGGCGCGATCAGCCGCCAGGCTCACACTGCCGAACAGATGCTCGACGGTTTTCTGCGCCGCGAGCGCCACGGCGATACCACCGATTCCGAGGCCCGCGAGCAGCGTACCGACCGGATAGCCGAACTGCGCAAGCGCCACGAGCATCGCGATGACCGCGACGGTGACGCGCAGAATGTTGCCGAACAGCGGCACCAGCGTGCGTGCCTGCGCGCCCTGCCCACTGGCGTCGGCGGCCCGCTCGATCCGCAGTTGAGCGAGGCGGATGATGCGCAGCAGGGCCCAGAAGAGCGCGATGAGGAGCAGCCCGCGCGTCGAGGCCGAGACGAAGGCGGCGACCCGCGCGTTGAGCTGGAGCAGCGAGAGCAGCGGCTCGGCCACCAGTGCGGCCGCCCAGAGCCGGAACGGCCCTCGCAGATTCTCGAGCAGGAGGTCATCCCAATCGGTGACCGTGCGCGCGGCGAGACGCCCGAGCACGCTGCGCAAGACGGCGCCCAGCAGCCACGAAAGCAGCACCAACGTCGGCAGGATGATGCCGAGCCCCAACCACTGCCAGTAGTACACATTGAGCGGCCCTTCGCGCTGCAGCGAACGGGGCAACCGATCACGCAGCCACGGCGCGCCCAGCGACTCGTACCACGCATCGATGTTGCCGACGCTTGCGCTCGACAGCACCCATCGCGAGGGGTTGGCGCCGATGCGGACGAGGCGGAGCGGATCCTCGCGCCCGCTCGGGCTCAGGATGACGCCGAGCCGATCGCCAGCGAGGTCGCCGTCGGTGGTATCGCCGGCGGCCGAAGCGGAGAGCGTGCGCACATCGAGCGTGAGTCGTTGATCGATCACGCTCTTGAGGCGCTTGGCGAGTGCCGGCGCCCGTTCCCGATCGGCGGCGGGCACGGCGAGAAAGTCGGCGGCGCCCGTCCAGTCGTTGGCGTCGGCGAGGCGCAGGAACTCCTGCACGGCGGCGCGAGGCGAGGCGGGTGACACGGCGGCGGCCGCGGAATCCGCGGGCGGGCGCCGACTGCCCAGCCCGAGTTGCGCCGGCACCGGCCCCGCGTGTCCGGCGATGGCGCCGACGATCATCGCCGCGCGCACGACCCAAGGAAGACGGAATCGCATCCCGGAAAATAGCCACCGCCCCGGGGACGAACGACCGCCGCTCCAGCTTTCCATCCCTGCGTATGAACTTTTCTCAGTACCGAGCCGATACGGATATCAGCGCCGACGAAGGCCGAGCATCTTTCGCTTCACAAAAGATCAGTGCCTCACGTTGCCATACTGCGCCACCCCGGTGATTGGATTCCCGGGTTCGCGCTCGTCGTTGGGCTGGGCCTCTCCGGGCCACTCAGCGCTCAACAGGCGGCCACTACGCCGCCGGTCCCCAAGACCACCGTTCGCCCCGACTTCCGAAACCTGCGCTTCGACGAGACCTGGGTCTCGGCGCAACGCACGGGCGCCTGGGACGATCAGATCAAGGCGATCCCGCTGGCCGGTGATCACCCGCTCCGCCTGACCATTGGGGGGCAGGCTCGCTGGCGTCATGAATCGATGCACGCCTTCAACCTCGGCGCGCAGGACGATGACTACGCGCAGTCGCGGCTTTTGCTCTCGGCCGACCTGCTCGCCGGCGACCGGCGGGGGGTGTACGGGCGTGGCTTTCTGGAAGCACGCGACGCGCAGAGCTACGGCCGCACGCTTCCCGGCGCGGCGCGCCCGAACGATGCCGATCGCCACGATTGGCAGAATGCGTTCGCCGAAGCGGGCGTGGGGCGCACCTTCGTGCGCTACGGGCGTCAGGAGATTGCCATCGGACGGGAGCGCCTACTCGGCGTCCCCGACTGGACCAACACCCGGCGCGGCTCAGAGGGGCTGCGCGTGCAGACCACCCTGCGCCGCGTGTCGCTCGAAGTGCTCGACTTCCGGCCCATGATCGTGCGTCAGGTCCGCGGCAATCGCCCCGACTCGGCCGCCCGCATGCAGTCGGTGCTGCTGGGCAATGCGACCGGCGCCACCCGACTTTCGTGGGGCGCGCCCGCGGTGTGGCAACTCGGATGGCACTCGCAGCGCATCCTCACGCCCACCAGCAATCTGCGCCGCATCACCACCGGCGTGCGCGCGCAGTGGCAGTGGGGGGCACGCACCCTCCGTTCGTTCGAGATCGAAGGTGCCACACAGCGCGGGCACACCAACGATCGCTCGCTCAACGGCTGGTTCTGGGTTGCCGAAGCGCAGCAGCAGTGGAAACGCGCGCGCGGCACACCGTCACTCGCGATCGGCATCGAAGAGGCGAGCGGTGAGCGGCGCGCCACCACCGCGACCGTCGAGGCGTTCACGAGCCTGTATCCCGCGGCGCATGCGCACGGCGGCTACGCCGATGTGTTCGGACGCACGAATCTCCGCGAGTGGCATGCGATCGCTACCTGGCTTCCCGTCCGGTCGGTCGACCTTCGGCTCGCGCTCTATCGCTTCGATCGGCTGCGCCTCGACGATGGCGTGTGGACGAAGCAGAACAGCGTGCTGCGGGCAGCGGGCACGTCGCCGGAGCGACACGTCGCAGATGAAATCGACGTCACCGGCAGCTGGAAGGCGTCGCGTCATCTCCGGGTGATTTTCGGCGGCGCGGTCGTTCCCCCGGGCGCGTTCCTGCGCGCCACCGGCCCATCGCGTACGGAACGCTGGGTGTTCTCCGGCACCACCTTCACCTTCTGACCGATCATGACAATGCGTTTACGCGCCTGGACTGTTCGTACTCGACTGCTCGCCGGCTTTGGTCTGCTGCTGCTGCTGCTCGGTGGCATTGGCGCGGCCGGCGTGTCGCGGCTCTCCGCCTTGCGGGGGAGCATGGCCTATGTGACGACCACGGTGACGGCCCGTGTGGCGGCGGCGAACGCGTTGACCGATGCGGTCAACGAAGCCGCCCGTTACAAGCTCGCCCTGTTCTCGGTCACGTCGCCGGCGCTCATCGAGCAGTTTGGCCGCGATGTCGCCGATGCCCGGGGCCGCATCAACGTCGCCTACGCAACGCTGGACTCGCTGGCCGCCGACTCGGCGCGCGCGGACACGCTGCTCCGGCAGCAAGTCGCGAGCGTCAAGGATCTCCGGAAGACGCATGCGGCCGCGTTCGATTCGGCGATGGCCCTCCGCAAGGCCGGCAAGCTGCCGGAGTCGGAGGCGATGCTGACGAGCGCCGTGCTGCCCTCGCTCCGCGCCTACGTCGCCGGCATCGATTCGCTGGTGGGTACGCAGGAGGCGCATCTCGCCGCCGAGTCGACCGTCGCCAACACCCTGGCGCGCCGCGGCACGGTGCTGATCGCGCTGGCGTGTCTCCTGGCCATCGTGGCCGGACTGTGGCTGGCGTGGAGCATCTATCGCAGCATCACCACACCGCTCAACGCGCTGACGCGCGCCGCCGACCAGCTGGCGGCGGGTGACTGCGACCTTTCGCTCGGCGTCGACGGCAGTCACGACGAGGTCGCGGTCCTGGCCGCCGCCATGCAGCGCATGGCCACTGCGGAGGCAGACCTCGCCGCCACCGCACGGCGGCTTTCGGCGGGCGATGTCTCGTCGACCGTGTCGGTGCGCGGCGAACGGGACGTGCTCGGGCACTCGATGGTGCGCCTGCAGGCCACGCTCGTCTCGCTCGAGCAGGAAACGCAGTCGCTCGTGACGGCCGCGCGGGATGGTCGCCTGTCGGTGCGGGCGCCCGCCGATCAGTTCGACGGTGCGTTCCGTCAGCTGGTGCATGGCATGAATGGCACGCTCGATCATGTGCTGGCGCCGGTGCATGAAGCCCGCACGACGCTGGAGCGCCTCGCCTCGCGTGATCTCTCGGCCCGGATGCGTACCACGTGGGCCGGCGAGCATGGCATTCTCGCCAATGCGTTGAACACCGCGGCCGACGCGCTCGACGAAACGTTGAGCGAGGTGCTGGCCTCGTCCGAGCAGGTCAACGGCGCCGCGTCGCAGATCGCGGACGGCAGTCAGGGGTTGGCGCGCAGTTCGTCGGAACAGGCCGCCTCGCTCGAAGAGGTGTCAGCGGGACTGCAGGAGCTGGGATCGCTCACGCGCCAGAACGCCGGACACGCCTCGGAAGCGCTCACGCTGGCGGAACGTGCGCGGCAGAGCTCCACGCGTGGCGTGCAGGAAATGCATCGGCTGTCGAGTTCGATTGCCCGCATCAAGGACGCGAGCGACGCGACGGCGCGCATCATCAAGACCATCGACGAGATCGCATTCCAGACCAACCTGCTCGCCCTCAACGCGGCGGTCGAAGCGGCGCGGGCCGGCGATGCGGGACGCGGATTTGCGGTGGTGGCGGAAGAGGTGCGTTCGCTCGCCATCCGTTCGGCAGCCGCCGCCAAGCAGACCGCCGACCTGATCGATCAGGCGGTGTCCGTGGCTGGTGAAGGCGTGACGCTCAATGATGCCGTGCTCTCGCAACTCACCGAGATCGACGGGCACGTTGCGCGGGTGGGCGAGGTCATGGCCGATGTCACCGCCGGCAGCACGCAACAGCGAGACGGCATCGAACAGATCGGTCACGCCATCGAGCAGATGAATGGCGTGACGCAGGCGGTTGCCGCCACGGCGGAGGAATCCGCCAGCGCGTCGGAAGAGCTCGCGGGTCAGGCGGCCACGCTCACGTCGCTCGTCAATACCTTCACGCTCTCGAAGGGGACGGCGACGGGGAATGACCGGGGTGGGGATCGAACCCACGACCTACGGATTAAAAGTCCGCTGCTCTACCGACTGAGCTACCCGGTCGGCGGCCGGAAATCCGTCCCGGCCACTCGCTGAGAAGGATCACCCGATCGTCAGATACGGTCAACGGGGGGCATCGCACTGGCGACGCCCCCCGTTGGCTTTTTCACGTGACCGCGCGGCTTACTGCTGGCCGCTGATCGCCGCGACCGTCGCCGCCGACGTGCCCGCCGGCGTTTCCACCACGAACGTCACGCGGCGATTGAGCTCGGCGCCGTCCGCATCGCGCGCGGCGTTCGGCCGCACGAGACGCGTCTTGCCATAGCCCACCGTGCGGAGCACCGCGCCGTCCATCCCCTTGCTCACGAGGAAATCGCGCACCGCGTCGGCCCGCTCACGCGAGAGGCGCAGGTTGTAGGCCGCCGAACCAGCCGGATCGGCAAAGCCTTCGATGGTGATCGTGGAGCCCTTGTAGTGCGCCTGCGCCACCTTGGCGAACTTCTCGAGCGCCGCCTGGTCCTGGTTCCGCACCGCTGCATCATCGAACTGGAAGTGCACCGGCATGGCGAAGGAGACCTGGCCTTCCATGGCGGTGATCTTCGCACCGAACTCGTTGCGCAGCGTCGCGAGATCGTTGCGCAACGCATTCAGATCCGTGCGCAACCCGTTGACGTCACCCCGCAGCGCGCTGTCACCCTGCGCCCGCTGCGAGCGCTCGGCATCCAGCGCGACGCGCTGTTCATCGAGCCCCTTGCGAACGAATCCCTTGGTGGCACACGCGCTCAGCGTGCTCGCTGCCAAAAGCGTCATGGCCACAAACCGTGCCTGTCGCATGCGTCCTGCCCTCGTGTCATGGTCGTGATGTTGAGCGATGCCCCGACTCCGTTCGGAGATTCGCTTGGCTTGCGTTGCGCTGCCGACCAAGAGGCCGTGCACATCGCGAACCACGGCAGGAAAGTCACCGCGACCAATGTGTTGGCGAAGTGACTCACATCACGCGATTGGATGGCAATTTCATTGCGGCGTGCGCGATGTCACGCGGTTACGGTCGAGCTTGGTGGAGTTGAACCGTAGCGGACCGCATCCGCCACGGCCGTTACTGCTGCGGCTTCGCCAACCACTCCCCCCCATCGACCACGAAGATCGAGCCCGTAATCCAGTCCCCCGCTGGCGACGCGAGGAACGCGACCATGTTCGCGATATCACGGGGCGTCCCCCAACGGCCGAGCGGGATGCCCTTCGCGGCGTACTCGGCCATCTTCTGCTCGGCGGCGGCAAAGAGGTCGGGGACGCCACTGTCGGCGGGTGGAGTGAAGGCTTTCTTCACGCCGTCGGTAGGAATCGGGCCGGGGGCGATCGCGTTCACGCGAATGCGCTGCGGGGCCCACTCCACCGCCAGCGTGCGGGTGAGCGCATCGACGCCGGCCTTGGCGGCCGTGGCGTGGGCCATCAGCGGCCAGCCGCGGTAATGCAGCGTCATGCTCGTGCTCACGATGCGACCACCGCCCTGCTTCGCCATGTGCGGATACACCGCTTGCGAGCAGTAGAAGGTGCCGTACAGGTCGATTTCGAGGACCGCCTTCCAGGCGTTCGGCGACAGCGTCGCGCTCGGCGCGTAGAAGTTGCCGGCGGCGTTGTTCACCAGCAGGTCGATGCGACCATGCTCGGCGGCGATCGCATCGACCGTGGCCTTCACCCTTTCCTGATCGCGCACGTCGAGTGGCACCACACTCGCCTTGTGCCCGCGCGCGGTGATCGTGGCCAGCGCGGCCTCGAGATGATCCGGTTTGCGGCTCGCGATGACGACATGCGCGCCGAGTTCGGCGAGCAGCTCGGAAATCCCGAGGCCGATGCCAGTGCCGCCGCCGGTGACGAGGGCGACCTGGCCGTCGAGAAGGTCGGGGCGAAAGACGGCGCGCGCGTCGGTCATACAGGCTCCGAAGCCACAGGGGGGGTGTCGAGCGCGACCAGCAGATCGACCTGCTCGTCGAGGCAGAAGCTCCGTCGATGATGCGACGTGAGCCCGTGTTCCGCGAGGGCGCGGCGATGCTCGGGGGTGCCGTAGCCGCTGTTGCGCTCCCAGCCGAAGCGGTCGTGACGGCGGGCGAGCGACGTCATGAGCCGGTCACGCGTGACCTTGGCGATGATGGAGGCGCAGGCGATCGCGTAGCACCTGGCGTCGCCCTTCACGACCGCGGTGTGCACATGGCCCAGGGTGCGGAGCGGCTTGCCGTCGACGACGACGTGGTGCGGCACGCCACCCAGGCGCGCCGGGATGCGCGCGAGCGCCCGCCGCATGGCGAGGACGGTGGCGTGATAGATGTTGATGCGATCGACTTCCCGGACGCTGGCCGCCCCGACGCTGATGGCGAGCGCGTGCTCGCGAATGCGGGCGGCGAGCGCGACGCGGGTGGCGTGATCGAGTTGCTTGGAGTCGTCGACACCGGCGATGGCGCGCTTGTCAGGGGGCATGACCACCGCACAAGCGACGACGGGGCCCGCAAGCGGGCCCCGTCCAACTTCATCCACGCCGACCAGCCACGGACCATGCTGCTCGCGCAGCGTTCGCTCGATCGGGCTCCAGCGAGCCACGTTCGGCGCGCCTTTCGGCGGTCCGGCCGTGACTTACTTGTCGCCCGAGGGGCGCACGACCTTGCGCTCCTTGATGCGGGCGGCCTTGCCGGTCACGTCGCGCAGGTAGTACAGCTTGGCACGACGCACCGCGCCACGACGCACGACCGTGATGCTCTCGAGCATCGGGCTGTGGACGGGGAAGATGCGCTCCACACCCACGCCATTCGACACCTTGCGCACGGTGAACGTCTCGCTGATGCCGGCACCGCGGCGGGCAATGCACACGCCTTCGAAGGCCTGGATGCGCTCCTTGTCACCTTCCTTCACGCGCACGTTCACGCGCACCGTGTCACCGGCGCGGAACGGCGGGATTTCCTTCATCCACTCCTTCTGGGTCTCGATAAACGGATGCATCGGTCACTCTCCGGGGCCGGTGCCGCTGGCCCGGTTCAAAATTTCGGATCCGACGGCTGCCACCGCGCGTTGCACACACGCGAACCGGCAGGCACATCGGTGCGAGAGGCCTGCGACGCGGGACCGGGAGCGAAGTCTCCCGACCAGAACCGTCGTGGCATCGCCACCGAGACGGGTTCCGGCGAAAAGCCGGCCTGTTCTCGGGACTGCTACGCCCCCAGAATTCCGGGGGAGCTGTCAAATATAGACGAGTCTTGGACTTGGACGCCAGTGGCCTTCCCCTCTAGAATCCCCACATGACTGGACCCCTTGCCTACCCCGCCACCCGCCGGGACGAGACGATTGACGTCTACCACGGGACACCGGTCCCCGACCCCTATCGCTGGCTCGAGGACGACCGCTCCGACGAGACGGCCGCCTGGGTCGACGCGCAGAATCGGGTGACCTTTGGGTATCTGGGCGGAATCCCCTTCCGGGACGCCCTTCGGGATCGGCTCACGACCCTCGTGAACTACCCCCGGAGCTCCGCTCCCGAGCAGAAGGGGCCCTGGCTGCTCTTCGCCAAGAACGACGGGCTGCAGAATCAGCCTGTCTACTACCTCCAGCGCGGCGAGGCCGGCGAGCCGGAACTGCTCCTCGACCCGAATGCGCTGTCGGCCGATGGGACGACCCGCGCCCAAGGGCTCACCTTCGACGGGCAGGCCCGCTTCATCGCCTACATGATGAGCCACGCCGGCTCGGACTGGCAGGAGATCCGGGTCATCGATCTCGCCACGCGCCAGGAACTTCCCGACGTCGTCCGTTGGGTCAAGGTCTCGGGGATCGCCTGGCACGGCGATGGCTTCTTCTACAGCCGTTACCCCGAGCCCCGCGCCGACGAAGGGGAGTTCTCGGCGATGAACGACGATCATCAGGTGTGGTACCACCGGCTCGGCACCACGCAGCTCGAGGATCTGCTCGTCTATCGCGACACCGAGCACACGCAACGCTTTCACATCGTCGGCACGACGGAAGATGAGCGGTACGCCGTGCTCTCCATCAGCGACCGGGGACAGGGCAAGGACGGCAACGCCCTCTGGGTGAAGGACCTGCGCGTCGCCGACGCGACGTGGCGGCCGCTCTGGGAGGGGTTCGATGATCAGATGGGCGTGCTCGACAACGACGGCGACGCGCTGCTCGTGCTCACCAATCGCGGCGCGCCGAATCAGCGGGTGGTGCGCATCGATCCGTCGTCGCCCGACGAAGCGCATTGGCGCACGGTCATTCCCGAACTGCCGGAGCCGCTCGAAGGCGCGTCGCTCGCCGGCGGTCGCATCTTTGCCAGCTATCTGCACGATGTAACCACACGCGTGCGGGTGCATCGCTACGACGGATCGGTGGAGCGCGATGTCGCCCTCCCCGGACTCGGCACCGCGACGGGCTTTGGCGGCGAGCACGACGCGACGCACGTGTTCTACACGTTCACGAGCTTTACGGCACCGGCGACGGTCTACCGCTACGCCATCGCCACGGGCGAGAGCACGGTCTATCGCGCGGTGGAGCTGCCGTTCGATCCAAGCCAGTTCGAAACACGGCAGATCTTCGCCACCAGCAAGGACGGCACGCGCGTTCCCGCGTTCATCGTGTGCCGGAAGGGACTCGTGCTCGACGGCAACAATCCGACCCTGCTTTACGGGTACGGCGGGTTCAATGTGGTGCTGCCGCCCCAGTTCAGCGCCCTCCGCATCGGCTTCCTCGAACAGGGGGGCGTGTATGTACAGGCCAACCTGCGCGGCGGCGGGGAGTACGGGGAATCGTGGCACCAGGGCGGCATGAAGGAGAAGAAGCAAAACGTCTTCGACGACTTCATCGCGGTGGCCGAGTGGCTCTTCGCCAACGGCTACACGCGTTCGGAGAAGCTGGCGATTCAGGGCGGCTCCAATGGTGGCCTGCTGGTGGGCGCCATCATGACGCAGCGTCCGGAACTGGCGCGGGTGGCCCTGCCGGCCGTGGGGGTCATGGATATGCTCCGCTTCCACACCTTCACGATCGGATGGAACTGGATTGCCGACTACGGGTCGAGCGACGACCCCGAGGGATTCCGCTACCTGGCCGCGTATTCCCCGCTCCACAACCTGCGTGAGGGGGTGCGGTATCCCAGCACGCTGATCACGACCGCCGATCATGACGATCGCGTGGTGCCGGCGCACTCGTTCAAGTTCGCCGCGCGCCTCCAGGCGGCACATACGGGCGAGAATCCGGTGCTCATTCGCGTGGAGGTCAAATCGGGGCATGGCGCGTCGTCGCTGACCAAGCAGATCGAGGAGACGGCGGATGTGTACGCGTTCGTCTTCGCGAACCTGGGCGTGACCCCCTCGTTCCCGGTGCCCTAGCGCATGAGGCGGCGCACGGTCGGCTTGGTGATGGGCGTGTTGATCGCGACCGTCGCGGGCCTGGCGCTGCTCGTGCGCCTGGAACATCCGGTGTATGTGGGCGCCGCCGAGCGCCCGTCGGGCACGACCTCCGACCCCCGGCTGGTGCGCCGCGAGTTTCTCACGACCGACTCGGTCACGGTCGTGGGCTATCAGGTGCCGCAGGAGTCGCGCGGCACGCTGCTCGTGGTGTGGGGGCTCGGCGATCCGCAGCTCTCGCTCACGCGCGATGTGGGCGCACTGAGTGACCGGCTCGGGTTCCATGTCATGGGCCTGGGGTTGCGCGGCAGCACACACGCGCCCGTTGCGCCGGTCGCTCTGCGTGATCGGTTTGCCTACTTCCGCGATATTGCCGCCGTGATCGCCGAGCTCAAGCGCAGCGAGCCATCGGGCCCGGTGATTCTGGTCGGTGTGCGCGCCGGCGGGGGCGTGGTCACGCGCTATCTGGAGCAGGTCGCCGCCCACGACGCCCCACCGTCGGACGGTGTCGTGCTCGTCGACCCCCTCACGAACATCGACGATCTGCTGCGAACGCCCGCCGCCTGGCAGGAACCCATGGAGATCTGGCCGAGGCGCGCCCACCTCCGGCAGGCGCTGGAGTTTCTCCCGCTCCCGAATCTCGAGCGCCTGCGGGTGGCGAGACCCGCCGGACGCATGACCCCCGTGCCCGGCAGCGAAGTCGCCGCCGGCGCGCTGCTGGCCCTCGTGCGCACCAATCCGTGGCCCGTGTGGCGCAGCACGACGGTCCCGACCCTGCTGCTGACGACCACGCGGCCGTCGGCCGATCAGTATCCCGTCAACGATACGCACGCCTGGGAGGCCATGCCGCCCGGTCAACTGCTGGGGAGCGCCATGGCACCAGCCTTCGACGCGTATCTGGCGCCGTTCCGCGAAGCGGCGACCTATCGCCGCGCCATTCCGGGCGTGCGCGAAGTGCCCATTCTGCCGCCTTGATCTGCCGGCGACGGCTATTTGACGGGGAACGGACGCGGCGCCGGCAACTCGTCCATGAACTTCCACGGCGCGGCGCCGTCGCGCGTCAGCGGCGTCTTGGCGAGCCGCGCGCGCACCATGGCGATCGGCATCGGCCCACCCTGCAGCACGGCGTCGTGGAACTGGCGGTCGGTCATCTTCTTCGAGTCGACAAGTTCCTTGTGCAAGGCGCGCAGCTGGAGGCCGCCGAGCATGTACGCCGCCTGATAGATCGGCGAATAGCTGCCATTGAACGAACGACGCACTTCGGCTTCGGAGTTGGCGCGCTCGAACGGCACCTTGTCGACCAGATACTCGATGCACTGTTCGGGCGTCATCTTGCCCAGGTGGAACGAGAGCGAGAACACGATGCGTGCACTGCGGTGCATGCGCCACGCGAGCGCTCCCAGGCGATCTTCCGGACGCACGTGGAAGTCGTGATCCCAGAGGAACATCTCCCAGTAGAGGCTCTGTCCCTCGTTCCAGAAGGGCGTCGAGAACAGGCGGCGATGGCTGTTGTAGCGCGCCGTCATGAATCCCTGCAGGTGATGCCCGGGGTTGAGCTCATGAAAGACCGTGGCGCGAGAGAAGTGCGGGTTGTTCCCGCGCATGCTCATCATCTTCTCTTCGTCGGTCATGTCGCTGGTGGGATACGACACGAGGATCTGATCGCCGCCCAGGAAGAACGGACTCACGCGCTGCCGCTCGGGGCTCAGCATTTCCATGGTCCAATCCTCACGGGCGAGCGCCGGGATCGTGACCCAGTCGTGCTTGTCGAAAAAGGATTCGGCTTCGTTGGCCAGGTCGCGAATGAGATCGGGCTGCTTGCCCGGCTCCACATACGCCTGCTTGACCTTCTCCATCGCGGCTTTCCAGTCGTCGCCGAAACCCATCTGCTTCGCGGCCTTCCTGGCTTCGGCCTCGCTGAAGGCGTACTCGCGCTCGGCGAGCGCGATGAGCTCTTCGGGCGTGTACGGGATCATCGCATGACGGAGGTCCATCGCGAGTCCTTCGGCGCCAATCGGATCACCGATGATGGGCTCGTTGGCTTGGGCGGCATTACGCGGCGCGTTGTCGCCACCGCCACGCCCGCCTGGGGGCGCGCCACCGGCCGGAGGCGCGGCGGGCGCGGCGGCCACCTGAATCCCGACGAGCCGCTGGCGGATGGACTGCGCGTAACGCTGCAGCGACTGGTCGAGGCGCGTGTACGGATTCTGCGCCCACCAGGTGAAGAGCGGATCGAAGCCGTTGTAGAAGCGATACCAGCGACCGAGTGTGGTGCGCAGCTGATCGATGTCGTCGGCGGCGCGGTTGGCCACCGTGCGATTCACCTTTGGCGCCGATGCACGCGGGGCGCGTGACGCGCTGTCGGCCGGCGCACCGCCGCGACCGCCTGCCGCCGGCGCATCGATGAGCGCGCGCAGGCTGTCGACCTGCTTGGTGACGTCGGCGAGCGTGTGCGCGGCCGCCTGGCTGTTGATCGAGATCAGGTCGCGTCGCTCTTCCTGGAGCTTGAGCAGGCGACCCGCGAAGGGCATGAGCGGCGCCGTCTCGGCGCGCTGCTTGTCTTCCCGATCCATCAGCTCGAGCTGATAGCGAAGGTGATTGTCGAGGAGGACGTAGTCGACCTTGCCTTCCTGCGAGAGCTTGCTGAAATCCGCCTCGGCGAGCCGCTTCCGCCACATGGTGTAGAGCCCTTTGAGACGCGCCCGCTGCGACGGCGAATCGGGGGTGTCGTAGTGGCGGCCGAGGGAGCCGGCATCGGCCGAATAGCGGCTCACCACTTCGGCGAGTTCGCTCGTGGTGTTGTTCAGGATGCTCGAGAGCGACGGCACGCTGGCCGCCGGATCACTCGGGAACGTCTGCCGCGTGGAGGCGGGAATGCCGGCCATCTGGGCCGACGCGACGGCGGGAACGGCAAGGCTGCCAAGAACGGCGATCAGCGAACGCAAACGGGGCGCACCAGCGCGCATGGTCCAGCTCTCCACGGGTGGAAGGGTCGCGCAACCTTAGCCCCCGGCCGCCTCCGCGGCAATCGTCTCGAGCTCTTCCCAACGAGCCATCAGCCGTTCCAACTCGGCCTCGCGAGCGGCGACCTCCTTCTGGATGGCGAGGACCCGCAGGCCATCGCGCAGCACCGTCGGGTCGCTGAGCTGCGTGGTGAGCTCGGCGTGGGCGGCCTCCGTCGCCGCGATCTGGTCGGGAAGTGCCTCGAGCTCCTTGGCCTCCTTGAAGGTGAGCTTGCGCTTCTTGGGTTTCGTGGCGGCGGTCGATGCGGCTGGCGGTGGGCTGGCCGCCTTCGCCGGCGCCGCGACCACGGGCTCCGGGCGCTGCCGCAGCCAATCGGTGTAGCCACCCACATACTCGCGCACGATCCCCTTCCCCTCGAACGCCAGTGTGCTGGTCACCACTGCATCGAGAAAGGCACGGTCGTGCGACACCATGAGCAGCGTACCGTTGAAATTCACCAGCAACTGCTCGAGCACCTCGAGCGTCTCGAGGTCGAGATCGTTGGTGGGCTCGTCGAGCACGAGCACATTGAAACGGCGCGTGAAGAGCCGGGCGAGCAGCAACCGATTGCGCTCGCCGCCGCTGAGCGCGCGCACGGGTGTCCGCGCGCGCTCGCTGCTGAACAGGAAGTCGCGCAGGTACCCGTTCACGTGCTTGCGCTCGGTGCCGACCAGCACCCATTCGCTCCCATCGCCGATGGAGTCGAACACGGTGCGTTCGGGATCGAGCTGCTCGCGCAGCTGGTCGAAATACGCAATCTCGAGGTTCGTCCCGTGCCGAATGATACCGGCCTGCGGTTCGAGCTCGCCCAGCAGCAGCTTGAGCAGCGTGGTCTTGCCGGTGCCGTTGGGCCCGATCAGCCCGACGCGATCGCCGCGCATGATCGTGGTGCTGAAGTCGCGTACGATGGGCCGGTCGCCGTGCGCGAAGGTGATCCCCTGGGCCTCGAGGACGAGGCGCCCCGATCGTTCGGCTTCCTGCACCGTGGCGCGCGTGGTGCCGAGGCGTGTGCGACGTTCGTCGCGCGCCTTGCGCATGTCCTGCAGCGCGCGCAGCCGCCCTTCGTTGCGCGTGCGTCGCGCCGTGATGCTCGTGCCGACCCAGATCTCCTCCTGCGCCAGCTTGCGGTCGAATTCCTCCCACTCCTTCTCTTCCGCGTGGAGCATCTGCTCCTTGCGCTCGAGGTACGTCTCGTAGGTGGGCCCGAAGTCCTGCAGGCGGCCGCGATCGAGCTCCACGATGCGCGTGGCCACGCGGCGCAGAAAGGCGCGATCGTGCGTCACGAACACCAGCGAGATGCCGCTGTCGATCAGGTACTGCTCCATCCACTCGATGGCGTCGATATCGAGGTGGTTGGTGGGCTCGTCGAGGAGCAGCACATCGGGGGCGGCCACCAGCGCACGAGCCAGGAGTGCCTGACGCGTGCGGCCGCCGCTCGCCTGCTCGATGCGCGCGTCGGGGTCGAGGTTCAGGTGCTGCAACACGGTTTCCACGCGCAGATGCAGCTGCCACGCGTCGGCGGCGTCGATCTGGCGATGCAGACGATCGAGCTCCTTGAGGGCACTCTCGGAGTGATCGGTGCTCACCCGTACGCTCGCCGCGTGATACGCGGTGAGCAGCGCCCCCGGCGCGCCGAGCCCCGTGGCCGCCACGTCGAACATCGACCCGGTCAGCGTGCGCGGCACATCCTGTTCGAGGCGGGCCATGCGAATGCCGCCCTGTCGCACCACGAGGCCGCGGTCGGGGGCAAGCGTGCCGTCGAGCACCTGCATGAACGTCGTCTTGCCGGCGCCATTGCGCCCCACCACGCAGACGCGTTCGCCGCTGGCGATGGCAAAGTCGGCGTGATCGAGGACCGGCGGACCACCAAAGGCGACGGTCACATCCTGCAGCGAGACCAGCGCCACTACGGCACTCTCCTGATCATGCGGGGCGCGCTTTCGATGCCAGTGCGGTTCACGACCGTGACGACGATCTGATCGGCCGGCGCGCTGTCAGCGGTGCCGATGGACAGGCGGCGGAAGCTTGCCGGGAGCACCTGCGAGGTCCACGTGCCGTTGCGGGCGATGCGCACGGTGATCCAGCGCGCGCTCGGGCCGGGCGTGACGATGAGTACGTCCTCACCGGAGACACTGTCGCGGCTCACGCGAGCGGTGGGCACCGGCGGAGCCGTCTTGCCGAGCCACGGTGACGCCGGAATCAGCGCGGCATCCGGGTAGAGCTCCGTCACGAGCTTGTCGGCCATCGCCTGCGCGGCGGCCTGCGCGGGCGGCTGCGTCGCGACGCCCACCGCCACCGGGTTGCGCGTGGGGCCAGCCACCGGCATGAGGGAGCGCATGCTGAAGAAGATGTCACCGGTGGACGCGACACCGCGCGCATTGGCGGCCGCCGCCCGCGTGGCGCGCACCTGGTTGTTCAGCTCATCGGGCCCCCACGCGGCGCCGCCCTGGGCAGCGCGCGAGGAGTTGTGGCCGGGCCAGATATGCCGCCCCTTGGTGTTCTCGCTGATCCACCAATCGAGGAGCACCGGGTAGCTCTGCGCGGTCTGCGCGATGGGCCAGTAGAGCTGCGGTGTGAAGTAGTCGACCCACCCTTCGTTGATCCACTTCTTCGAATCACCCGCGAGCTTCTCGTAGGAGTCGAAGCCCTTCACGCTCTCGGGGTAGCCGGGCCGCCAGATGCCGAAGGGGCTGATCCCGACCTTCACCCACGGCTTCACGCGCTTGGTGCCTTCGTAGAGCCGCCGCACGAACTCGTCGACGTTGTGGCGGCGCCAATCGGAGACCCCCAGGGTGCCACCGCGATGCCGGTACGCCGCGTAGCTCCCGCTGTCGGGGAACGGCACTTCCACACCGTCTTTCGCTTCCGGGTACGGGTAGAAGTAGTCGTCCACATGAATGCCGTCGACATCGTAGCGCTTCACGACATCGAGCATGACCTTCACGGTGTGCGCGAGGACCGCCGGTACACCGGGATCCATCCACTCGTACTGGCCATAGCGACGCACCCAGCCGGGGTGCTTCACCGAGACATGCGTACGCGCATGCGGCCCCTTGGCGCTCGGATGCCTGGCGCGATACGGATTGAACCAGGCGTGCAGTTCGAGGCCGCGGTCGTGGGCCGCCTTCACGGCAAACGTGAGCGGATCGTAATAGGGCTCCGGCGCGCGCCCTTCAACGCCGGTGAGGTACGATGACCACGGCTCGTAGGGCGAGTCGTAGAGCGCATCAGCCGCGGGGCGGACCTGCAGCAGGATGGCATTGAGGCGCATGGCCCGCGCGCGGTCGAGCATCGCGATGAGCTCAGCCTGCTGCTCCCACGCGGTGAGCCCCGGCTTTGAGGGCCAGTCGATATTGGCGACGGAGGCGACCCAGGCGCCGCGGAATTCGCGTGCGATGGGCGGTGGGGTGACGGCGATCTGCGCCGCGGTGGGCGTGGCGGTGCTGATCGCGGCGAGGAGCGCGATGACGACCGCGGCGGAGCATCTGACGGAAGGGCGCACGGACATGAGGTGGATGGTCGCCGAAGTGTATCAGCCTGCGTGACCGGTGACGCGTGCTTGTACCGTGTACATGTATGCTGTACATTTCACGCATGCCAGTACCGAAGCGTGTGAAAGAGCCGGTGCAGGTCTACATGGACAGCGCGGACAAGGCGCTCCTGGATAAGCTGGCGGAGGAAACGCAGCTCTCCCGTGCGGAGCTGCTACGTCGCGGGCTTCGGCGCGTGGCGGCCGACCTCCGCGGCGCGCGCGCGCCGGGGCTCTCGTTCGACGAGCTCATTGGTGCGCTTGGCAGCGCCACGGACGTTCCGCCCGACCTTTCGGAGCGGCATGAGGAGGATCTGTATCCTGCCCCCGATGCGTCTCGGCCCGACCGCGATTGATACCGGCGCGCTGCTCGCGCTCGCGGCCCCACGTGACCAGCACCACGACGAAGCCGTCGCGATCGCCCGCGCGCATCTGGCGGAAGGCCGACGCTGGGTCGGCTCGGTCCTGGTGCTCGCCGAGATGCATGGGCATCTCCTGCGCTGGCGTGCACCACGCGACGCGCACCGAATCGTCGAGCAGCTCCGCATCGATCCGGCGTACGACTGGCGTGCCGTCGATAGCGCGCTCATCGAAGCGGCGACCGTCAATTGGCTCTTGCGTTACGCGGATCACCGCCTGTCGCTGCCGCATGCCGTGACCTGTGAGCTGATGCGACAGGAAGGCATCGACACGGTGTTCGCCTTCGACCAGGACTTTGTGTCGATGGGCTTTCAACTGGCGCGGGCGTGAACGAGCGCACCGGAAGTCCGGTGCTGTTCTACGACGGCACCTGCGGATTCTGCGCGCGGAGTGTGCGGTTCATCCTGGCGCGCGAGTCGCCGGCGCGGCGGGCGCATCTGCGCTTCGCACCGCTCGAGGGCGGCTTTGGTCAGCGCCTGCGCGCGGCGCATCCGTCACTCCAGCACGACAACTCGGTAATCTGGTTCGACCCGACCCGCGACGACCTGCTGGTGAGGAGCGCCGCCGGCCTGGCCGTGCTGCGCCATCTGGGAGGACCGTGGCGCTTGATCGCGGCGCTTGGCGCCATCATTCCGCGCGCGCTTCGAGATGCCGTGTACGACGTGATCGCGCGGAATCGGCATCGGCTTTCCGGAGAGCACTGCCTCGTGCCGAAGGCCGAGGAGCGCGGGCGCTTTCTGGCGTAGTTCACCCTAGCCGAACGCGCACGAGGCAGGAAGCTTCAACGCATGTCGCTTCCCTTCCCCGAATACGATCATCTCGACGGGCTCGCCCTCGCTGACCTGGTACGGCGCGGCGAAGTCTCGGCCGCCGAAGTCACCGAGGCGGCGCTCGCCCGAGTGGCGTCGCGTAATCCGGCCCTCAATGCCATCGTGCGGCCGCTCGATGACCTGGCGCGCGGTATGGCCTCGACGGTCGACAAGAATGCGCCGTTTGCGGGCGTCCCGATGGCCATCAAGGACTTGCAGGCCACCATCGCTGGCGTGCCCACAAGTCACGGTACGCGTGCGCTTCAGCAGGTCGTGCCCGACCACGACACGGAACTCGTCGCGCGCTATCGCCGCGCGGGCGCCGTGTTCATCGGCAAGTCGAACACCCCGGAGTTTGGCCTCACGCCGTTCACCGAGAGCGAAGCCCTCGGCCCGGCGCGCAATCCCTGGGATCCGTCGCGCACGACCGGTGGCTCGAGCGGCGGCTCGGGCGCGGCGGTGGGCGCCCGCATCGTGCCGATCGGACACGGCGGCGATGGTGGCGGCTCGGTTCGCATCCCCGCGTCGTGCAACGGCGTGTTTGGCATCAAGCCGACCCGCGGGCGCATGCCCACCGGGCCGGATATCGGGGATGCGTGGCGTGGGTTCGCGCAGGAGCATGTCATCACGGTGAGCGTGCGCGACTCGGCGGCGATGATGGACGTGAGCGCTGGCGCGGATGCGGGCACACCGGTGGCGTGCCCTCCGCAGGAGCGGCCGTTCTTTGACGAGGTCACGCGCGAGCCCGGCGCCCTGCGCATCGCCGTGACCACCACACCCTTCTTTGGCGAGTCCGTCCACCCCGACTGTGTGGCCGCGCTCGATGATGC
>JBDHVK010000008.1:0-59536 GCA_039809645.1 Gemmatimonas sp. | reverse complement strand
AAAGCATCCGCCTGGCACGCCAGCTGTACGATCCGATTCTGCAAGCCACCTACGACGACGCCCCGCCGCGCCTCGCCGACCTCGATCAGCTCGAGATCATTGCCGCCGGGTATCCCGATCGGGCCACCTTCCTGGCGGCGCTCGCGCTGGAGCCGCCGGCCGCGACGCAGGATCTTGCCGTGGGCAGTACCGACGAGGACGACGCACTCATTCTGTCCACGGTGCACTCGGCCAAGGGCAAGGAGTGGGACGTCGTGTTCGTCATTCACGCCAGCGACGGCGTATTCCCCATGGGACGCGCGGCGGGTGACGACGATCAGGTGGAGGAGGAGCGTCGGCTGATGTACGTCGCCATGACGCGGGCGCGCAACGAGCTGTACGTCACCTATCCCCTGCACAGCTACAGCACCCGCACGGGTGCCGACTTCGCCTACTCCCAGCTGTCCCGTTTTCTCGACGACGGGGTACGACGCACGATGCAGCGGGTTACCGTAGGCGAGCATCAGCCACCGGCGCTCCCCGGGCCACGCGAGGGCGCGGTGATCGAACCCACCGTCGACCTCCGCGCGCTGTTGCGCGGGCGCTTCGGCGCCCCGTGAGTGGCGCCGTGCTCCATCGCTCGACCTGAGTCCTCATACCCGCAATCATCCGAATCACTCAATGTCTCGCCTGCCACGATTCGTTCGCGTCGCCCTGTGGGCCGCGCTGATCCCCGCCGCGCTGCCGGCACAGACGCGCGCGGCGCTCGATACCGCAAGCCGGGCCCCGCTGCCCGTCGATCCCGCCGTCCGCATCGGCACCCTGCCGAATGGCCTCAAGTACTACGTGCGACGCAACGCCAAGCCGGAGAAGCGCGCCGAACTGCGGCTCGTGGTGAACGCCGGCTCGATCCTCGAGGATGACGACCAGCGCGGCCTGGCGCACTTCATCGAGCACATGGCCTTCAACGGAACGAAGAGCTTCGCCAAGAACGACATCGTGAAGTACCTGGAGTCGATCGGCGTGCGCTTCGGTGCCGACCTCAATGCGTACACGAGTTTCGACGAAACGGTGTACATCCTGCCGGTGCCAACCGACAGCGCCGGCATTCTCGACAAGAGCCTGCGGTTCCTGCGCGATGTCGCCAGCGGCATTCTGTTCGACTCCACCGAGGTGGTGGCCGAGCGCGGCGTGGTGCTCAGCGAGTGGCGCGACGGCCTCGGCGCCGGTTCGCGCCTGCGGGACAAGCAGTTGCCGGTGATCTTCAAGGGATCACGGTACGCCGAGCGCCTGACGATTGGCCTGCCCGCGATTCTCGAGCGGGCGAATCCGTCCACGCTCAAGCGCTACTGGCGCGACTGGTATCGCCCCGACCTGATGGCGGTCGTTGCCGTGGGCGACGCCGATCCGGCCAGGCTCGAGGCGCTGATCCGCACCAACTTTGGCGGCATTCCGCGTCGGCCCGCCCCGCGGAAGCGCACCTTCGCGACGGTCCCCTCGCACGATTCGACGCTCGTGTCGATTGCCACCGACAAGGAGCTCACGACAGCCAGCGTGCAGGTGCTCTGGAAGCGGCCGGTCACGCTGACCCGCACCGTGAAAGACTACCGTACCCAGCTGGCGGAGCAGCTCTATCAGTCCATCCTGAATCAGCGCTTCAGTGAAATTCGCCTGCGTCCCGATGCCCCATTTACGGGCGCCGGGAGCGGCAGCGGCCGCTTCGTGCGAACGGCCGAGGTGAGTTCACTGTCGGCCGGCGCCAAGGACGGCAAGATCTTGGAAACGTTGCAGGCACTGTTGCTCGAGTCGGAGCGCATGCAGCGCTTCGGCGCCCTGCCGGCGGAGGTGGAGCGGGCAAAGACCAACCTGTTGCGCAGCTACGAGCAGGCCTTCGCCGAGCGTGACAAATCCGAATCGGCGCAGTACGTCGACGAGTACGTCACCAATTTCCTCGAGCAGGAGCCCATTCCGGGGATCACGTACGAATACCAGCTCGCCAACGCGCTGGTCCCCACGCTCTCGCTCGCGGAAGTGAATGCCATCGGTCAGTCGCAGAGTGGGTCGGCGAACCGCGTCGTCACCATCGCGATGCCGGAACAGGCAGGGGCAGCGGTGCCGACGGAAGCCGAGGTCCGCAGCGTGTTCGGCAAGGTGCTCGCCAGCAGCATCACGCCGTGGACGGAGACGGTGGTCGATGGCGCGTTGGTCCCCGTCGCGCCCGTGGCCGGCCGCATCGTCGCCGAGCGGACGATCACCGGACCCGGTATCACCGAGTGGATGCTGTCGAATGGCATCCGCGTGCTGATCAAGCCCACCGATTTCAACAACGATCAGATTCTGATGACGGCGTGGAGCCCAGGCGGCGGTAGCCTGGTGAGCGATGCCGAGGCGCTGACGGCGGCGCTGGCGCCGGCCATCATCCAGCAGGGCGGTGTCGGCACGTTCTCGGCGATCGACCTGCGCAAGAAACTCACCGGCAAGGTGGCCAACGTCTCGGCGCAGATCGGCGATCTGTCCGAAGGGCTGTCGGGAAGCGCGTCGCCGCGCGACCTGGAAACGATGTTGCAGCTGGCGTGGTTGCGCGTGACGGCGCCGCGCGCCGACACGGCGGTTTTCAAGGCGTTCCTGCAGCAGTACGAGACGGTCATCAAGAACAAGGACGCCAACCCGCAGCTGGTCTTCCAGGACACCATCCAGATGACGCTCGGGGCCGGTCACCCGCGCGTGCGTCCGCTCTCGCTGGACATGCTCAAGGAGTTCGACCTCGGACGAATGCTGACCCTGTACAAGGACCGCTTCGCCGACGTGGGCGACATGACCGTGGTGTTCGTCGGAAACGTCGATCTCGCCACCCTCAAGCCGCTGGTGGCCCAGTGGATCGCGACGCTGCCGGCCACGGGGCGGAAGGAAACGTGGAAGGAAACCGGCCCCAAGCCGCTCGCCGGCCAGATCACGAAACTCGTGAAGAAGGGGCTCGAACCCACGAGTTCCACGATCGTCCTGCTGAGTGGCTCCTCGCCGTACAGCCGCGAACAGGCGTATCTGCTCTCGTCGCTCGGCGATCTCGCCGAGATGCGCCTGTTGGATCGCCTGCGCGAGTCGTTGGGCGGCACCTACAGCGTGAGTGTGAACGGGGCGCTGTCGCGCCGTCCGCGCGAAGAGTGGCAGTTCAGCATCCAGTACGGGTCGTCTCCGGACAAGGCCGAGAGCATGTTCGCGGCGCTCGAGCAGGAACTCGATTCACTGCGACGCGTGCCCCCGTCAGCAGCCGAACTGGAGCGGGTGAAAGAGCAGCAGCGCCGCGAGTTCGAGGTGCAGCTCAAGCAGAACGGTTACTGGCTGAGCAGCATTCGCACGCGCGCCGAATACGGCGATCCGCTGGAATCGATGGGGGACTATCTCACCCTGGTGAACGGGCTCACGGCCGACAAACTGTTCGCCGCGGCGAAGCAGTACTTGAACGAGACGAATCGTGCGCGTTTTGTGCTGCTGCCGGAGAAGTAGCCGGCACTGATGGCTCTTTAACTGAATACCACGGACACTCGGGAGAACACGGACAGGGCCACGGAGACAGCAAATACTGTTGTCTCCGTGGCCCTGTCCGTGTCCTCCTTTTTGTCCGTGTTAGTCTTTTTTCGACTTGTCCGCCGCGACGGAATCTTTGTACATGGCAATCACCGCCTGAATCGCCTTGGGCAGGTCACGACCGTTGGCGATGTACACGGAGTCAAAGCGGTCAAGCCGGTCGGCGTAGACACGCCGCGCCATGAGGACGGCGTTGTTGAGCGGCACGCGCTCGACCCATCCCTTGGGGTAGGTGCGCAGCTGCGGGCCGACGGAGTCGACCAGGCGTTGCCTCGCGCGGCGATACACCGTGTCGCGTGCGGCGATGCGCGCGTCCCGAGCGCTGTCGGGGAGCGACTTGAAGACGCTGTCGATCTCGCGGGCCGTGCGCTCCCAGAAGGCGCCGAGGAGCAGGTCGTCCTGCCAGTCGGCTTCGGCGCGGCGCAGCATCGCGCTGTCGCCGCGCGAGCGGAAGAAATGTTCGGTGGCCCGGCCGCCGACAAAGCTGGCGAAGGACTCGTTGTAGGACACCGAGCCCTTGGCGAAAAAGGTGTTGTGCAGCAGTTCGTGGAAGATGGTGTTGACCAGTGTCACCGAGTCCATCTTCACGGTGGTGCTGACGAGCGGATCGTTGAACCAGCCGAGGGTGCTGAAGGCTGATGAGGGTCCGACGGTGACATCGAAGCCCTGCGCGCGGAGTTCGTCGGCGGTGCGCTGCGCTTCCTTGAAGTCGAAGAATCCCTTGTATGGGAAACGGCCGACGACAGGGAACCACCACGTCTTGCGCTCGAGACGGTCGCGGTAGGCGGCATTCACGACCAGCACCAGCGTGTCGCGATCGAGCTGGGAGTAGGCGGTGAAGCTTTCGTTCGCCTTGAGATGCAAGGAATCCGCCGCATACTGCCGGGCCTGCAGCACCAGCGCCAGTTTGGCACGGAGCACCGGATCGGTGTTGTCGCGCGCCACGAGCGTCTGAATTGGCTGCCGCCGCGAGAGGATGCGCGCCTCTTCATATGCCGCCCGTGAGAGGTAGCAGCCCATCGGGGTGAGCCCGAGGAACAGCACCAGCGCCGTCGCCAGGAGGGCGCCAGAGCGTTTCAGCAACTGCCGAGCGGTCAGCCGTCGGGGTATCATTCCTGTCCCATGTCGTTTGTCCATCTGCACTGCCACTCCGAGTACTCGCTCCTTGACGGCGCGAACCGGATTGATGACCTGATCAAGCGTGCGCAGCATTTCGAAATGCCGGCGCTCGCGATTACCGATCACGGTAACATGCATGCCGCCTGGGAGTTCCAGGAGAAGGCGCGCAAAGCGGGCGTGAAGCCGATTCTCGGGATGGAGGCGTATGTCGCCCCCGGCGATCGCCGCACGCGCGGGCGACCGGCCCCGGGCGTGAAGCCGTACTACCATCTGGTGCTGCTGGCCCGGGATCTGGTGGGGTACAAGAATCTCGTCAAGCTCACCTCGCTCGGGTACACCGAGGGCTTCTACACGAAGCCCCGCATCGACCGCGAACTGCTGGCGGCCCATTCCGAAGGACTGATCGTGTCCTCGGCGTGTCTGGCCGGCGAAGTCGCGGTGCACCTGATGGACGATCGCCTCGCGGAGGCGCGCGAGGCCGCGGCATGGTACGCCGAGCTCTTCAAGGATCGGTACTACCTCGAGGTGCAGGCGCACACGAGCGAAGGGCAGGCCACGCTCAACGCCAAGGTGCTGTCGCTGGCGGATGATCTGGGGCTGCCGGTCGTGGCCACCAACGACGCCCACTTCCTGAGCCACGATGATCACGAGGCGCACGATGTGCTCCTCTGCATCGGCCTTGGCAAGGACCGGAACGACAAGGACCGGATGAAGTACGACGACGGCCTCTACTTCAAGAGTGCCGACGAGATCCGTCCGTTCTTCCCCGGCCGCGACGATGTGCTCACGAACACGCTCGCGATCGCCGATGCGGTGGACGTGCAGTTCGCGAAGAAGTACTACGTGCCGTCCTTTCCGCTGCCCGAAGGCGTGGAGACGGAGAACGATCTGCTCGTGCAGATGGCTACGGCGGGGGCGAAGGAGCGCTACGGCGATCCGCTGCCCACCAACGTGCAGGAGCGGCTCGACTACGAACTTGGCGTCATCACGAAGACCGGCTACGCCGGCTACTTCCTGATCACCGCCGACTTCATCAAGGCGGCGCGTGACCGCGGCATTCCCGTGGGACCGGGCCGTGGTTCGGCCGCCGGCTCGCTGGTGGCGTATGCGACGAAGATCACGGACGTGTGTCCGCTCGAGTTCGACCTGCTGTTCGAGCGCTTCCTGAATCCGGAGCGCGTGTCGATGCCCGACGTCGACGTCGACTTCTGCTTCGAGCGGCGCGGCGAGGTGATCGAGTACGTCCGCCAGAAGTACGGCAAGGACAGCGTCGGCCAGATCGTGACGTTCGGGACGATGAAGTCGCGGGCCGCCATCAAGGACGTGGGGCGCACGCTCGGTTTCACGCCGGCCGAAACGGACGCCCTCGCGAAGCTGATCCCGAACGCGCCGAACTTCTCGCTCACGGTGAAGGAGGCGATCGAGCAGGTCCCGGAGGTCAAGCAGTTCTACCAGAGCGACGAACGCTATCGGCAGCTGCTCGACTTTGCGGTGCGCCTGGAAGGGCTCTCGCGCCACACCGGCGTGCACGCGGCCGGCGTGGTGATCGCGCCCGGCCCGCTCGACGAGTTCGTGCCGATCTGCACGCAGGCCACGAAGGGCTCGGGTTCGGACGGCGACGAGCGCGTGATCGTGACGCAGTACGACATGACGGCGCTCGAGAAGGCCGGCATGCTCAAGATGGACTTCCTCGGCCTCACGACGCTCACCGTCATCACCGACACGGTGAAGGCGATCAAGCAGCGGTCGGGAGTGGAGGTGCAGCTCGAGGAGCGCGGCTTCACCGACGCGAAGACCTACGAAGTGCTGCGCGCCGGGCGCACCGGTGGGGTGTTCCAGTTCGAAAGTCCGCTGGCGACGGACGTGCTCAAGCGCATGCGGTGTGACCGGTTCGACGACCTCGTGGCGTCGAATGCCCTGCTGCGCCCGGGCCCGCTCGACGCGGGCATGCACAACGTGTACATCCGGCGCAAGCGCGGCGACGAGCCCACCGTCTATGCGTTGCCGGAGCTCGAGCCGATTCTGTCGAACACCTACGGGGTCATCACCTATCAGGAACAGGTGATGCGCATTGCCCAGGTGCTCGCGGGCATCTCGCTGGCCGAAGCCGACGTGCTGCGAAAGGCCGTCGGCAAGAAGGATGCAGAGCTCATCAAGAAGGAGCTCGGCAAGTTCACCGAGAAGTCGATCGCGCGCGGCTACGACCCGAAAATCATCGAGGAGCTCGCCGGGCAGATCGAAACGTTCGGCCGATACGGCTTCAACAAGTCGCACTCGGTGGCGTACTCGGTGGTGGCGTACCACACCGCCTTCCTCAAGACGCACTATCCGGCCGAGTTCATGGCCGCGCTGTTGTCGTCGAACATCGGGAAGACGGAAGAAATCATCAAGTACATCGCCGAGGCCCGCGAAATGGGGCTCGAAGTGCTGGCGCCCGATGTGAATGAATCGGGGTGGCGCTTCACGGTGGTGGGCGACAAGCGCATTCGTTTCGGCCTGGGCGCCATCCGCAATGTGGGGCGCGGCGCCATCGACACCCTGCTGGAGGCGCGTGCGGAGGGACCGTTCACCTCACTCTACGAGCTCTGTTCGCGCGTGGACCTGCGCGTGTTCAACAAGCGCGTGTTCGAGGCGCTGATCGCCGCGGGGGCGTGTGACGCGCTCGGTGGGCATCGCGCCCAGCTCATCGCGGCGCTCGATGCGGCGATGAGCGAGGCGTCGCTGCAGCAGGAAGAGGCTGCCAAGGGACAGGTTTCCCTCTTTGGCGACCTGCTGGGCGACAGCACCGACCAGACCGCGCCGGCCAAGAATGCGACGGCACCGTCGCTTCCGAATACCCCTACGTGGACGGAGAGCGAACGGCTGCAGCGCGAAAAGGAGTTGCTGGGGTTCTACATCTCGGGCCATCCGCTGGAGCCGTACCGAACAGAGTGCGAACTCTTCGCCTCGCACACCGTCTCGCAGCTCGGGACGTGGACCCCCGATCCGGTCACGATCGGTGTGGTGGTGACGGCCATCCGGAAACAGATCTCCAAGCGCTCGGGCGCCGAGTTCGCCCGGTTGACAGTGGAGGATTTTTCCGGATCTTCCGAAGTACTGGTCTTTCCGGAGGCGTGGGGCGTGATTGCCGAACGCATCCGGCCGGATGTGCCCCTCCTGCTCAAGGGGGGATACTCCCGGAAGGACCAGGACGTCGAAAACGCCACGTTCATCGTGGATACGGTCACGCGCTTCGCTGAAGTGCGGGCCAGCGGTGATTTGGCGGTGGCAATCGAACTCGATCGGAGTCTCGACCTGCCACCGGCGGTGATGGACGATGTGCGGGCCAAGGTGGAGGCGCATGAAGGATCGGCGCCGCTGGAGTTGCGGTGGAAGGATGCGAGTGGCCGGACCATTCGGTTCCGCTCGAGATCGCTCACCGTGACCGCCTCGCCCGCCATTCTCTCGGATCTTCGCGCGCTGCTTGGCGCCGACCGCGTGCGCCTCGTGCGCACCGGTGGCTGACGAGCGCCGCGTCCCCTTTCCAGGATCGTCATGGCTGCTGCCCCGACTCTCGAGTTCGAGCGTCCGCTCGCGGAACTCGAAAAGCAGATCGAGGAGCTCAAGCGACTCGCCTCCGAACGCTCGCTCGATGTGGAGGCGGAACTCGCTCCACTGAACAAGAAGCTCGGTGAACTGCGCGTTCAGATCTACCAGAACCTCACGCCACTGCAGCGGGTGCAGGTGGCGCGCGTGTCGCGTCGGCCCTTCACGTCGGACTACATCCGGCTCGCGTTCACGGATTTCATCGAGCTGCATGGTGACCGGCTGTTCCGTGAGGACGCGGCCATCATGGCCGGCTGGGCGCGCCTCGAAGGCGAAACGGTGATGCTGATCGGCCACGAACGTGGCCGCGACACCAAGGAGAACCTTAAGCGGAACTTCGGCATGCCGCATCCGGAGGGGTACCGCAAGGCGCTCCGCCTGATGAAGCTCGCCGAGAAGTTCCAGGTGCCGGTCATCACGTTCATCGACACCCCGGGCGCGTGGCCCGGTCTTGGCGCCGAAGAACGTGGGCAGAGCGAGGCGATTGCGCGCAATCTGCTCGAGATGAGCCAGCTGCAGGTGCCGATCATCGCCACGGTCATTGGCGAAGGGGGCTCCGGCGGTGCGCTCGCCCTGGGCGTGGCCGACCGCGTGCTGATGCTCGAGAATTCGGTCTATTCCACGATCTCGGTCGAGGGCTGCGCCGCGATTCTGTGGAAGGACGGCAAGAGCCCGGAGATGCGCGAGAAGGCCGCGCAGGCGCTGCGCGTCACAGCGGCCGATCTGGTGGAGCTGCGGGTCGTCGACGAGGTGGTGCCGGAGCCCGTGGGTGGCGCGCACGCCGACCACGTGTCGACCGCCGCCGCCCTCAAGGAAACGCTCATCCGCAACCTCGAAGAACTCCGTCGACTCAAGCCGGACAAGCTCGTGCGCCGCCGGCGCGAGAAGTTTTTGCGCATGGGTCAGTTCGCCGAATAGGTTCGCAGGCCGTGGCGCACCTCATCGAAGTCGCGTTCCGCGGCAATCGCAAGGAGTTCTTCTCGTGGGACGGAGAGGCTCCGCCGCCATTGCGCGCGGGGATCATCGTCGAAGCGGATCGCGGCGAGGACTTCGGGCGCGTGCACAGCACGGGCGAACTCGCCGAGGTGCGGTGCAAGGGGTGCGCGCATGGCTGTGGGACGGCGCCACCGCCCCGCAAGGCCTTGCGTCTCGCCACCCGCGAGGATGAAGCCGCCGATCGCGAGCTGACCGCCGAGAACGAGAGCGCGCGCCGCCAGTCGATGGAACGCGTCAAGGCGAATCATCTCGTGATGAAGCTGACCGACGCCGAGTGGCAGTGGGACAAGCGTAAGCTCACGATCTATTTCACGGCCGAGAAGCGCGTCGATTTTCGTGGACTGGTGCGCGACCTGGCGGCGCTCTTCCGCACGCGCATCGAGCTCAAGCAGATCGGGGTGCGCGACGAAGCGAAGCGTCTGTCGGGCGTCGGGCGGTGCGGGCGGGAATACTGTTCGTCGAGTTGGCTGCCGGACCTCCGCCCGGTCAACCTCGGAGTCGCCAAGGACCAGAAGCTCTCGCTCAATCCGCAGCAGATCTCGGGCGCGTGCGGGCGGCTCATGTGCTGCCTGCGCTACGAGCACGAGTTCTACGTGCTGAGTCGCCGTCGCTTCCCGAAGGAAGGGAAGATCCTGCAGACCTCGCGGGGCGAGGAGAAGGTGCTCTCCTGCGACATCTTCCACGAGCGCGTCACGCTGCGCACGGTGGAGGGCGACACGCGCGTGGTCGCGCTCGCGGAGCTCACGCAGGAGACCGCGGGTTTCGACGCCTCCACGCTGGGGGCGACGGCGGAGTATGCCATTCCGTCGGTCGCCGCGTCGAGCATCGAACCGGCCGTGGCCTCGATGCTCGACACGATGGAGTTCGAGACGTTCTCGCTCAACGAAGCGATTGGCGTGTCGGACGAGCCGGTACCGTCCCGCGCGGGCCCGGCCGTGGACGAGCCGATGGTGAGCGGGATGACGGAGGAGTTCGCGGTGGTGCGGGCGGCCGAGGGGACGCCGGGCGAGCCGACCGACGATCCCGACGCCTCGGAGAGCGGCGATGCTGAAGCCCCCCGTCGCAAGCGACGGCGCGGACGGCGCGGCGGACGGCGACTCCGGGCGGCGGAGGAGAGGCGGCGCGCGGAGGGGGGGGAGGATGTTGCAGAGTCGGAGTCCGGAGACGAGGACTGACGGAGTACTGCCACTACGGTCTGGGCACTGCCACTACGGTCTGGGCACTGCCACTACAGTCTGCGTACTGCCACTACAGTCTGGGTACTGCCACTACAGTCTGGGTACTGCCACTACAGTCTGCGTACTGCCACGACGGTCTTGGCACCTCAACTACAGTCTTGGCTTACTTCGGAGGGAGGCTCTTCTTCAGGGCCAGGGTGAGCCTGCGGACGCTTGCGAGTTCGTCTCGAAGCTCCAGAGCTTCGGCGGGCGGCAGCAAGTCGAGCCGCATAAGCTGCTCGAGATGGGAGTCAGTCTCCGAGGCTGATCCCAATGAGATATCGAGATAGCGACGGAATTGCCCGTTGCTACCGGCACCACGCCCCTCCGCGATGTTGGCGCCAATCGACTGGGACGCCCGCCGCACCTGCGCCGCAATGTGCGGCGCCTCTCTGAGCGCCCTCCCGCGTGTAGCGTCGTGAATACGAACCGCGAGCGCCTGCGCGCGCTGCCAGCATCTCAGGTCGCGATGGGAAGCCATGGCGTCACGATAAGCCCCACTCGCGCCGAATGCGTCATCATTTCGACGCAACCCGAACTGTTAGTGCAGTACCGCGACCGTTGGTGCAGTACCCCGACCGTTGTCGCAGTACCCCGACCGCTGTGGCAGTACCCCGACCGCTGTGGCAGTACCCCGACCGTAGTTGCTGTACCCCGACCGTAGTTGCTGCACCCCGACCGCTGTGGCAGTACCCCATCTGCAGTAGCAGTACCCCTTACATTTCCCCCATGCGCTTCTACCTCACCACCGCCATCGACTACGCCAACGGCGACCCGCATCTGGGCCATGCCCTCGAGAAGATCGGCGCCGATGTGATTGCCCGGTATCGTCGCCAGTGTGGCGACGACGTGCATCTGCTCATCGGGATGGATGAGCACGGGCAGAAGGTGCAGCAGACCGCGGCCCGGGAGGGGATGGCGCCGCAGGCGTTCACCGACGCCATCGCGGAGCGGTTTCAGGCGATGTGGGCGAAGCTCGGCATCTCCTACGACCAGTTCATCCGCACGACGGATGCGCACCACAAGAGCGCGGTGCAGCACCTGATCCAACGGATCTTCGAGCGCAGTCCCGACGACTTCTACGAACGGTCGTATACGGGCCTGTACTGCGTCGGCTGCGAGGCGTTCAAGCAGGACGCCGACATCGTGGAGGGCAAGTGCGTGCTCCACCCGACACGCACGCTCGAGGAAGTCGAGGAGCGCAACTGGTTCTTCCGATTGTCGAAGTACCAGCCGTTCCTGCAGGAGCTGCTGGCCACGACCCCGTCGTTCATCGAACCCGAGAGTCGGCGGAACGAGATCCTCGGGCTCCTCGCGCAGGGGCTCGAGGACATTTCCGCCTCGCGGGCGCGGCTCGACTGGGCCGTGCCGTTTCCGGTCGCCCTTTCGAATGGTGAGACGCAGGGCACGTACGTCTGGTTCGACGCCCTGCCCAACTATCTCACGGCCACCGGCTTCCCCGACGCCGGATACGAACAGCGGTGGCCGGCCGATCTGCACATCGTGGGCAAGGACATCACGCGCTTTCATGTCGTGATCTGGCCCGCGATGCTCAAGGCCGCGGAGCTGCCGCTGCCGCGACAGGTCTGGGCGCACGGGTTCGTGCAGCTCGGCGGCGAGCGGTTCTCCAAGAGTGCCGGCGTGAAGCTCGATCTGGGCGAAGCGATCGACCGCTTCGGCGTCGATGCCTTCCGCTACGTCCTGCTGCGGGAGGTGCCGTTCGATGGCGACGGCAACTTCTCATGGGAGCGTTTCGAAGAGCGCTACACGAGCGATCTCGCCAACGCGTACGGCAATCTGGCAAGCCGCGCGATGGCGATGGTCGAGAAGTATTTCGAGGGCGTCGTGCCGGCGGCGGCGGCTCCGGCGGAAGAAGCGGAGGACGCCGCCGACGTCGCCGCCTACCATGCAGCGATGCATGGTGAGCGCGGCTATCTGTTGCACGAAGGCCTCGCGGCGGTGTACCGCATGACCCAGCGGGCCAACGAATACACCGCCGCCACCGCACCCTGGGCCGTCGCCAAGGACCCGGGACGGCGTGACGAGCTGGCTACCATTCTGGCGTCGCTCATTCGTCGCATCGCCCGCCAGACCGTGCTGCTGGCGCCGTTCATGCCCGGCAAGGTCGAGGTGGTCTGGGGACAGCTGGGCGCCCCTGGGACCGCCGGCTCGGTTCGATTCGACGCCCTGGCCGACCTCGACCCGACCGGCTGGCGGGTCACCAAGGGGGAGGGGTTGTTCCCCCGTCCCGTCGCCGAGGCGGGCGGAAAGGCGTAATCGCGCAGGGGCCCGTTACAGCGGGCCCCTGTTTCGTTTCAATGTGTGAATGGGTGTTCACGATAAATATACCTTCATGAACCCTGGATCGTTTGAGTGATGAAGTCTTCACTCGACGAGGTCCAACGTGTTCGCTCACCAGGTCCAGCTGCATCGGCCGTCGCCGACGCAGAAACGCCGCCGCGCCGGTTTCGCGCTGGAAGTCGTGTTGTTGATGCTGGTCATGTTCTCGGTGGTCGTCCTCGCGGGCCTCTCCGCAGTGACCACGATGGCCCGCACCTCCGACGCCGACTACAAGGGCGCGCGCGCCGGCTACGCCTCGGAAGGCGGCGCGGACGACGTCATGTCGCAGCTCGATGCCGCCATGCAGGACGGCATCATCGACGGCAGTGACATCGCGTCCATCTCGACGCCCAATGTGCCGGGCTACCGGCTCACGCAGAGCACCCAGACCACCGGCGTGCCCGTGACGCGCACCATCTCGTCGGGGCCGTTCGCCGGACTGTACTCGCTCAACCAGCCCATCGACATCACCGTGACCGCGCGCGACTCGTCGGGCAATCGCGCGACGTCCGTGTTGTCGGTCAACGCCCAGACGATTCCGCTCTTCCAGTTCGGCGTCTTCTACGAGGACGACCTCGAGATCCTGCCGGGCCAGCCGATGACCTTCACCGGCTGGGTGCACACCAACGGCAGTCTGTACCTCTCGTCGAACAGCGCCACCTTCCAGAGCACGGTTACCACGCCCGACAGTGTGCTCTGGCAGCGCAAGGATCGCAACGAGCGCCTGGGCGGCGTGAAGATCAACAATGCGAGCGGCACGCCCGTCGCGCTCGACTTCGACGATCGCAGTGATCCCGGCGCGACGTTCAAGACCAAGAGCGAGCAGCGGTTCAACGGCCGGCTCATGAACCACAGCTACGGCGTGAAGCCGCTCAAGCTGCCGTTGCCGACGAACATGCCCCCCGTCACGCTCGTGCTGCCCCGCAATGCGGGCGACAACGCCATGGTGCAGGACGTCAAGATGGCGTGGAAGGCCGATTGGTACATCACGGTCAATGCCCGCATCTTCGACATGGCCGACACCAACGCCATGAAGACGGCGTTCTGCGATTCCATCGTGCAGGTGCGCGCCCCCGGCTTGAACCTGCCGTCGACGGCCGCGTGCCGACGCATCTTCAAGCCGCGCGCCAACGCCTTCTATGAAGGGCGCGAGGACCTGCGCCCCGATCTGATCGATGTGCACATGGATTCGTTGCGCCTGTGGAGCGACTCCGCCCGCTCGACACGCGCGCCGCGCATCATCTACATCAACGTCGTGAACACCGGCGTGAGCGCCAACAGCGATTACGTCGCGGTGCGACTGCGGCAGGGCGCGCAGCTGCCGGCGTCGCGCACTGCGGCCGACACCGGTGGGCTGACGATCACGACCGAACGGCCGGTGTACGTGCTGGGCGACTACAACACCACGATCTGGCGACCGGCCGCCATCATGGGCGACGCCATCACGTTCCTCTCGGCGCCGCCCAACCCCAACATGGACGCGCGGACCTCATGGCCGTCGGCCACGCGATGCACTGCCAGCAGCCTGGGGTGGTGCGACGTGAACCAGCAGGCGTTCGACAAGAATCGCGCCAGAGCCACCACCGTCAACGCCGCGTTGCTCATCGGACACTCGGCGACGCCCTGCGACTACGCGCGCGCTGGCTGTTCCAGCCCTGCGTATGGTGGTGGACTCGAGAATCTCCCGCGCTTCCTCGAGAACTGGTCGGGCATCGTGTTCAAGTACACCGGCTCCCTCGTGTCGCTTTATCAGAGCCGCTATTCCACCGGGCTGTGGGGCAACACGGCGAACGTCGGCTACTCGGCGGGTGGGTACTACGATCCCCCGACGCGTCAGTGGAGTTTCGACGTGAACTTCCGCTTCCCCGAGCGTCTGCCGCCGGGAACGCCCTCGGTGGGAACCGTGCTGCAGACCGCTTTCCGACCACTCTACTGATGCGCTCCCGACCCCGCCTCCGTCGCGGCTTCACCACGATCGAACTGATCGTGGTGATGGCCGTTGTCGCCGTCATCTTCGGCATCGTCGCTCCGCGCATGCGCCTCTCGCGCGCGATGGAGGTGCAACTGGCGGGGATTCAGCTCGCGCAGGACATCGACGTCGCACGGACGCGTGCCCTGACCACGCGCCAGCTGGTTCGCATCTGCTTCGACTTCCCCAACAAGTACGGCGGCTATCTGGACACCGACAACGACGGCCAGTTCGCCGAATCAGCGGCTGAGTGGCAGGCGTTGCGTGCCTTCGGCGAGCGCGAGCTTCCGGCACGGGTGGCCTACGGTCGCGGATCGGCGCCGGCCGTCCCCGACAACTCCGACGGCGGCGACCGCACCTTTCCCAGCCGTCAGCTGCACTTCGATTCGCGCGGGCTCGTCACGCCGGTGACCGGACGAGGGGTCGTGTATCTGCGCAGCACCGTGGACCCCACCGCCGTCGTCGCCGTGTCGGTGTCGGCGTCCGGCAGTGCCCGCCTCTGGACGTACCGCAACGGGACCTGGCAATGATCATCCTTTCGCAGGCCGCTCGGTCGGCCGCCCGACGCCGTCGCGGCGGCGCTCGACGTCGCTCGGGCTTTACGCTCTTCGCCACGGTCGTGGCTATCGTGCTCCTCGCGGCGGGGCTCTCGTCGTTGGCCACCGCCAACGCCAGTACGGTGCGGCTGCAAACGCTGGCGCAGAATCGCACCAACGCCATCGCCATTGGACGGGCATACGTGGAGCAGGTGCGCACGCGCGATCCATGGCTGTTGCAGTCGGAGGCGCCGGTGCGCCTCAATTCCGACGGCACGACCTCCCCCGGTGGCGCCTACACGCGCACCCTCACGGTGACGACGACGCGGCAGAACCTGGTCCGGGTCGAGGTGCGCATCAACTATCCGCGCGCCACGGCGCCACTGGTCCTCACCACCTCGGTCTTCCGGGGCAACGGCCTCAACGGAGCGTCCTGATGCGCCACGCGTCTGCCCGCCGCGCCCGCCGCGGCTTCTCGCTCACCGAAGTGCTCATCTCGCTCACGCTGGCCATGGTCGTGGTGAGCAGCGCGACCGCGTTTGCCGTGCAGAGCTGGCAAGCGCGGCGCAGCTGGACGGTACGTGAGACCGTGGACCGCGACGCCCGGTTCGTCGGGCTTTCCATTGCGCGCGATGTGCAGGAAGCCGGCGTCGCCATCACCAGCACCCCGGTGTTCGCGAGCATGGACACCTACGGTGACACCCTCTCGGTGCTGAGCGTCCCGTACCAGCCCGCGGAATCGCCGGTGTATCCGATCTACAACGACGGCGACACGCTGCCGACCTACCCCGCCGGCGGCACCTGCGGTGCGACGTGCATCGACTTTCAGAAGGTCGGTGGCACGTACACGCTCGCCGCTGGTGATCTGGTCAAGCTGCAGGTGGCCAACACGCGCCGGCTGCTGCTGCTCACCAGCGTCCAGAACCGCTCCGGTACGCTGTTTCGCATCCAGTTCCTGCCGGTGACCAAGCTGGTGAATCGCCGATCGGGACTCGACAGCCTCCTGCTGATGCGCTCCGGCACCACGATCCAGAAGCTCAACGTGGTCATGTACTATCGCGACGCCTCCACGAATCAGCTGTTGCGTGCCAGCAGCCTGTCGTCCTCCGGGCAACCGAGCGGTGCGGTCATCGCCTCGAACGTCGAAGCCTTCAATGCGCGATTGCTCTTCACCAACGGCAGCGAGTCGACCACGTACAACGGCATGGATGCCGACACGCTCAATGACGGCAACGACCTGATCGGCACCAAGGTGCGCGCCAAGATCCGGAGTTTTCGCAGCGATCCGGCGGTCAACAACGGGCAACCGGTTGCGCGCTGGTATGAATGGAAGGTGGCGCCCCGCAACCTGCTCTACGAAAAGAACCGCATGTAACGCGCGAGGGGCCCCGGTCGGGGCCCCTCGTCGTTTCCACTCACTTCTTTTCGAAGTTCACCGTTGGCGCCGCGCGTGACGCAGCGTCGGTCACCTCGAAGTACGTGCGCGGCTTGGCACCGGTGGCCTTCGCCGTCAACACCTGCGGGAACGTGCGGATGTACTCGTTGTACTGCCGGACCGCCGTGTTGTAGTCGGTTCGGGACACGGCAATCCGATTCTCCGTGCCGGTGAGTTCATCCTGCAGCTTGAGGAAGTTCTCGTTCGACTTGAGTTCGGGATACGCCTCGATGGCCACCGTCAGGCGACCGAGCGCCCCTGTGAGCTGCTGATTGGCGTTCGCCAGCTCGGCGGGATCGGAGCCGCCTGGACGCTGCAACGCCCCCACGAGCCCGGCGCGCGCCTGGGTGACTTCGGTGAGCACCTTCTCTTCCTGGGCGGCGAAGCCCTTGACGGTGTTCACGAGATTCGGAATCAGATCCGCGCGTCGCTGCAGCTGGGCATCGATGTTCTGCTTGGCCTGCTGCGCCTGCTCGTCGTACGACTGGATCGAGTTGTAGCCGCACGCGCCGAGCGTCAGCGGCAGGACGAGCCACAGGGCAGCGGTGCGACGGCGCAACGTGGACAGACGGGTCGACATGGCAAGAATTTCCTCAGGATTGAACCGGGGGAACGACAGCGGCCGCCGGAACGGACGGCGCGAAGCGATCAAGATACGACACCAACGTGGTCATACCCGCCAGAATCCCGGAGAGTACCAGATCGGTCTCGCGGGAATCGAGGGTCGCACCACGGCGCAACGCCGCGCCCTGCTGAAAGGGCAACGGGTCCAACCCCGTGCGGCGGGCAACGGCCTGCAGCACGGCTTCCGTATCGCGCGGTGGCACCTCGCCGTGGAGGCGCAATACCGCGCGAAAGATCACCAGCAAGGTGCTGCTGCTGGCCCGCAGCAGCTCGAGCTGCCGCTCGTGGTCGCGGCCCACCAGCATCACGCTGCGACGGAATCGCAGCAGCTTGCCCATGGCCTCCTGCTCGACCTGCAGACGGAGATCGCCCAGCGATACCTGCACACCATCGAGGGGCAGCGCTCCGGCCAGGACCCGATGCTGCTCCAGAATGTCGGCGTACTCCATGGGGAAGATGTCAGCGCTCGCGCGCCACTCCGCCGACGTGAAGGTGAGCACGGGCGGATGACCCGCCTCCTGCCAGGCGCGCATGGTCTGCCCGAGCGCGCGCAACGTGTCTACCACCAGCTCGCGCACGATGACCATCACGTTGAGGTCCGACTGCCCCCGCACGTCCTCTCCGCGCACCGCCGATCCGTACAACACCACGGCTTCGAGCTGCGCACCATACACCGCCTGCAGCTGGCGTACGAGTTCGTCCAGCGACATGCTGCTGCCGTGGGTGCTGCCGCCGGTGCTGCCGCCGGTGCTGCCTTTACCAATCTGAGCCACCGCCACCTCCGCTGAAGCCACCACCGCCACCGAAGCCGCCAAATCCGCCGCTCGATCCACCAAAGCCTCCACCCGACCACCCGCTGCCACCGGACCAGCCACCACTGCGGAAATTCGGGCCCGGGATGGGAATGGGAATGCAGCCCACACACCCACGTCGACGGCGTCCCATGGAACTGATCACGATGAACAGCACGAAGATGATCAGCGCCCACGGGATTTGCGTCGGCGGCTCCGAGGAGCGTCGCCGCGCGGTTTGCGGCGAGGCCGGCGAGCCGTCCAGCGAGACGCCGAACGCCTCGGCGTAGCGGGCCGCCACCTCGTCGCTGATCTGCACCAGCGCGGCCGAGTACTGGCGCGCCTGAAAGAGCGGCGTCGCCGCGCGACAGATCGATCCGGAGGTCGCATCGGTGATGAACCCCTCGGCGCCCTGCCCCGTCTCGATGCGGCAGTGCCCGCGCCCGTCCGTGGAAGTCTCCTTGGGCACCAACAGGATGATCACGCCGGCATTGCGCGCCTGATCGCCGATCTTGGCGTCGGCGCCCACCTTCCACTCGCGTCCCAGGCGCAGCGCGGTCTCCTCGACCGGACGCCCACCGAGATCGGCGAGCGTGACGACGACCATGTCGCCGCGAGTCGCGGCATGCACCTGTTCGGCGAGCGCGGCAATGCGCGCCGACGCCTCCGGTGACAGCACGCCCGCGAAGTCGTTGACATAGCCGACCGGCTGCGGCAACGGTGTCGGCCCCCCCTGCGCCAGCGACTGTGTGGACCACAGCAGCGGCAGCAGGATCAGGGCGACCAACACCGACCGGATCTGACGCACGAGAGTTTGCACCCCTGAAAGATAGGAACCCTACGGGGGCGTTCGGCAGCGAGTTTCGGCGTGTCTGCGGGATCCGGCCGGTGCGGGGCGGGCCGCCGCTGTGTAGGCTTCACGGTACGGCAGCCCGCCGATCCTTTCCCCGTGCCCCCGTTCGACATGTTCCGACGCCTTGCCCGCCCTCGCGCCCTCACCACGCTGCTGATCTGCGTCGCAGTCACGGCGGCCTGCGGCAACGCGGCGTCCGCGAAAGCGGGGAATGCCGACTCGGCCAAGTCCGCCGCCGATGCGAAGGCCGCGCCCACGGCGGCGGCGAGCGTGGTGCCGGTGCCGACGGCCCGGCCCGACACCGGCATCGATTCCGCCACGGTCGCCAATGCCGACCGCGGTCGCGTCCAGGGGCCTGACAGTGCGATGTGGGTCGTGATGATCAGCGACTTCCAATGCCCGTACTGCAAGCAGTGGCACGACTCGTCGATGAAGCGCGTCGAGCGCGACTATATCGCCCCGGGCAAGATCAAGTTCGCCTACCTGCATCTGCCGCTCACGTCCATTCACAAGCACGCGCGGGCAGAGGCCGAGGCGGCCATGTGTGCGAGCGCCCAGGGGAAGTTCTGGCCGTACAGCGAGGCGTTGTTCGCGGCGCAGCCCACGGTGGGGGCGATGGTCAGCGTGGAGCCGCTCATCACGCGCATCGCCAAGGAGTTGAAGCTGGATGAGGCCGCGTTCGCGTCCTGCCGTCAGGGCAACGCCGTGCGGGCGCTCGTCAACAACGACATCGCGCAAGCCACGCAATCGGGTGTGCAGAGCACGCCGTCGTTCATCATCGGCGACTTCCTCGTGCAGGGTGCGCTGCCGTATGCGGACTTCCGGAAGGCCATCGACACGGCGCTCGTGATGCACGCGAAGAAGCGGAAGGCGCCCTGAACTCGCTGGTCCGCCTCGCCTACGCGGGAGGCATGGCCGCCGTGCGCGCGGCCAGCTGGCTCGCGCCGGCGTCCGGACACAAGGTGGCGCGTTCGCTCCGCGCGCGACGCGGCGTGCTGGCGCGATGGGAGCGCGACGCGGCCCGCGTGCGCCGTTCCGGCGCGCCGTTGATCTGGTTCCACGCGCCCTCGGTGGGGGAAGGGCTGCAGGCGCGCCCGGTGGCCCAGGCGCTCCGAGCGGCCCATCCCGACGTGCAGCAGGCCTACTCGTTCTATTCGCCGAGCGCCGAGACGTTCGCCGGTTCGGTCCAGGCCGACGTGACGGGGTACCTGCCCTTTGATACCGACGACGCCGCCGACCGTCTCCTCGACGCGCTCCGTCCGGCGGCGCTGGTGTTCGTGAAGCTCGATGTCTGGCCGGTGCTGGTGCAGCGCGCCAAGGTGCGACGCATTCCGGTCGCGCTGCTCAGCGCCACCCTGAACGCCGCCTCGGGCCGTCGCGGCGCGATGTCACGCTGGCTGCTGCACGATGCCTACCGCGCGATCGACGCCGTTGGGGCGATCGATGCGTCGCACGCCGCACGACTCGTCGAGCTCGGGGTGCGATCGGAGGTCGTCGAGGTGATGGGCGATACGCGATTCGATCAGGTCGTTGATCGGGCGGCGCGCGCCGATCGCACGCGGGCACCGCTGTCGCTACTCACCTCGGTGCGCCCCACACTGGTGGCCGGATCGACCTGGCCCGCCGACGAGTCGGTGCTGCTTCCGGCCTGGCAGGCGCTGCGCGCGCGCCTCCCCGAGGCACGGCTCATCATCGCGCCTCACGAGCCCACCGCGGCGCACTGCGCTCCAATTGCCACGTGGGCCGCGCGCGAAGGGCTCACGCTCTCCACGCTGACAGCCATCGAGCAGCGCGGTGCCATCGACACCGCCGATGTGGTGCTCGTGGATCGCGTCGGCGTGCTTGGTGATCTGTACGCCATGGCCAACACCGCGTTCGTCGGAGGCGGGTTCCACGCGGCCGGGCTCCACTCGGTCATCGAACCGGCGGCCTTTGGCATTCCGGTGCTCTTCGGCCCCGGGCACCACATGAGTCGCGAAGCCGGGCTGTTGCTCGACGCCGGCGCCGCCCGCGCACGCCCCGATGCGGCGGCGCTCGCGGCCGATCTGCATGAATGGCTCAGCGACGGCGGCGCCTGGCGCCGCGCCGGGCGCATCGGACGCGACCTCGTGGAGCGTGAGCGCGGCGGCACCGCGCGCGCACTCACGATCGTAGAGCGTCTCGCCCGACTCTCCACACCATCGCCTCAGCGCCTCGGATAGCCAGGGCGCCTACGGACGACGGGCGGATCAGCTGGACAACTGACACGGCATACCCGGATCGCCCCGACGCCGCGGATCCAACCTCGCCATCCGCGAAATCCGTGAAATCCGCGCATGCTGTTTCAGGTATCCCCGAGATCGTCCAGCGTCCCCGAAATCGTCCAGCATCCCCGAGATCGTCCAGCATCCCCGAGATCGTCCAGCATCCCCGAGATCGTCCAGCATCCCCGAGATCGTCCAGGATCCTACCGGGCGACTCGACGACGCTGCCCCCGTGATCGCACGGATCAAGGTCAGGCACGTCCGGCGAACGGCACGATGCCGATCACGAGTGCGGCCGCCAGCAGCAACAGCGAGACCGCCAACGAGAACTTCAGCGTATAGCGCTGATGCTGGTCGAAGTCGATACCGACCAGCCCGACGAGCAGGAAGGTCGAGGGGACCAGTGGGCTCAACAGATGCACCGGCTGCCCGATCAGCGAGGCGCGCGCCATCTCCGCGGCGCTGATGCCGTACGTGGCACCGGCCTTGGCGAGCACGGGCAGTACGCCAAAGTAGAACGCGTCGTTCGAGATGAAGAACGTGAAGGGAATGCTGAGCACGCCCGTCACGATCGCGAGGTACGGGCCCAGCGCGGGTGGCACGAGGTGCACGACGCTCTCGGCGATCGCGTCCACCATCTTCGTACCGCTCAGAATGCCGGTGAAGACGCCGGCCGCGAAGATGAGCCCCACGACCGCGAGCACATTGGCCGCGTGTCGCGTGAGCAGCGCTTTCTGTTCGGGGATGGACGGATAATTGAGCAGCAGCGCGATGGCGAAGCCGATCATGAAGAGCACCGGCAGCGGCAACACCGCCGCTATGAGCGCCGTCAGCAGCACGCTCGTGAGCAGGGCGTTCAGGAGGAGACGATCGGGACGCCGATGGCTGCGATCGTCGTCGTCCATCGCGAGACCACCCTCCTCGGCCGTGACATCGGCCGCACCGGCATGCACCGCCAGCCGCGCGCGCTCGGCGCACCCCAGGCGATAGGCGAGGAATAAGACGCCCATCACGCCGACCGCCATGGCGGGAATGAGCGGCGTGAACACCTCCCCCACATCGATCGCGAGCGCGCTGGCCGCACGCGCGGTGGGACCGCCCCACGGCAGGAGGTTCATGACCCCGCTCGCGAGCATGGTGACACCGGCCAGGACGGTGGGGCGCAGCCGAAGGGACCGATAGAGCGGCATCATCGCCGCCGTGGTGATCATGTAGGTGGTGGACCCGTCGCCGTCGAGCGAGACGAGCAGGGCGAGGACCGCCGACCCGACCACGACTTTCACCGGATCGCCGTGCACGAGCGCCACCAGCCGGGTGACGAACGGCTCGAACAAGCCCGCATCGAGCATGATCGCGAAATAGAGAATCGCGAACATGAGCATCACGCCGGTTGGCGCGAGCTTCGTGACTCCGGCGACCATGTACTCGCCGAGGTGCGGGGCAAACCCACCGGCGAGTCCGAACAGCACCGGCACCACGATCAGCGCCGTCAGCGGCGAGAGGCGGCGCGTCATGATCAGCGTCATGAACGTGACCACCAGGCCGTACGCCAGCAGCGTGAGCATCCGCTACCGCGCCGGCGCCAGCGGCAGCACGATGTGCGACGGGTACGCGGCCGAGTGCTGAATGGCGATGTTCGTCGTTGTCATGCGCCGGTTTCGGCCAAGTGGCTCGCCGGTATTCGGGTTCACATCGAAGCGCGGGAAGTTGCTGCTCGAGATATCCACCCGAATGCGGTGACCCTTCTTGAAGACGTTCGCCGTGGGGAAGGGCCTGATGGTGAACGGGTAGACCTTGCCCGGTTGCAGCAGTACCGCCTTTTCGCGCGTCGCGCGATATCGGCCACGGACAATGGCGTCGGTGAGATTGAGATCGAAGCCACCCGGCCAGTCGAGGCTCGAGGGATACACGTCCACCAGCTTCGCCGTGAAATCGGCATCGACTGTGCTCGCCGAGGCGTACAGCGTCACGGTGATCGGACCGATGATCGTCATATCCTGCGCGAGCGGCTCCGTCTGGAACACCACGACATCCGGTCGCGTGCGGAGCGGGAGCCAGGGCGCCTGCGACGGCGGGAAGCGGGGGTCCTCCCGCTGATTGTAGGCGCCGTCCTTGAGACGCGCCGATGAGCCACCGCCAATCGTGGGCACCGGGTGCGCGGGGTCGAATGTGTAGGTGGTCTGCGAGGCGGCGGCGGTGGGCTTCGCGGGAGAAAGCGAACCGTCGGCATGGAAGTACCACGGCTGGAAACGGGTGCCGGCCAGCGGCCACTCGTTCGCGTCGCGCCAGTAGCCGCCGTGCACGAGCCGGCCGCTGGCATCCTTGTGGCCATCACCGGTGCCCATCACGAAGAGGCGCACCGGGGCGTCGTCCCGTGCGCCGCCCTTGGCGTCCTTCAGTGTGTAGTCGAACCACCGGACGGTGTAGTCGGCTTCGAAGTCCGGGATCGCGGCACTGTCGCCGAACGCCACATCACCGGCGAATGGGCGAGTGTTGCCGTGATGCGTCCAGGGGCCCACGAGGATGCGCTGCGGCGCTTTCTTGAGCGCTCGCAGCGACGTGAAGTTCTCGAAGGTGCCGGCCAGGAAGATGTCGTACCAACCTCCGACGTGGAGCATGGGCACGTCGGCCGTCTCCCGGTAATGCTCGTTCCACGCGAGCATGGGATCCTTCCAGAAGGCGTCGTAGTCCGCATGCTCGAAGAAGTCGAGATACCATGCCTCGTACTGCGGTGCCACCGACAGGGGATTGAGCCCGCGCCGGAAGGGCTGCACGCCGTACCAATCTTCCACCTTCTCCTTCGTGAGCAGCGCCTTCACGTCCGGTGAGCGCGCGTCGGCGAGCAACTGGCTCCAGGCCCAGGTGAGTTGCCTCCCCATTTCGTAGGTGCCGCGGTAGCGCACCCCGTGATCCCACCCATTGGCCATGCCCCCCATGTTGATCAGCAGCGACGCCAGCGCGGGCGGGCGATACTGCGCGGCTCCCGCCTCTTCGTGCGCGGCGAAGGAGGTGCCGAACATCCCCACCTTGCCATTGGCATAGGGCTGCTTCGCCAGCCATTCGATCGTGTCGTAGCCATCGGTGGCGTCGATCGGTTGGACCTTGCTGAACGCGCCCTCGGACTTGTATCGACCGCGTGTGTCCTGCAGGGCCACCACGTACCCGCGTTCGCAGTAGAACGTGGCCTGCAGGCTCAGCGATTCCTTGTTGTACGGGGTGCGGTTGAGCAGGACCGGCAGCCGGTCGGCCACGGGGGCCCCGTTCCGGACCGGACGGTAGATGTCGGTTGCCATGCGCTTGCCGTCGCGCATGGGAATGAGCCGGTCGGTCTCGGTCTTCTGGCACTCGTACTGCCGGGGCGTGGACGCCCACCCCTTGGGGGGCATGTACTGCGCATCCTGGGCGGCCAGCGCCGCCGGGAGGGTCAGGAGCGGGAGGGACAGGGCCGGCAGGGCCAGCAGCAGCACCGCACGCGTACGGGGGGTCTCGGGCATAGGAGAAACTGTCGTGCCGTCGACCATTATGCCATGTGAGCCTTGAGGCCTACCACCGTCCGAACCAAGTTTCAAACATGAGGTCCTCCCACCCGACGCTCGCCGCCGTCAGCCTCATCGCCCTCGGCCTGTTGAGCCTCGCCCCGCCGCTCTCCGCGCAGACGCCCGTTCCGGCTGGTCGTCGGCAGATGGTGGGATTCGTGCGCGACATCAAGGGTGGCCCGATCGAAGGCGTGACGGTCGAGGTGCACGGACAGAAGGTCGTCACCGACCTGCGCGGCGCCTTCGCCCTCCTCACGTCGCAGCTCGACACGGCGAGCATCAGCATCAAGCGCGTCGGCTTCGAGCCGATCGATGCGTTCATCACCACCCGCAACGGCATGTGGGATACGGTGGTGGTGCAGCTCGAGGCCACGGCCACGACGCTCGCGGAAGTGAGCGTGACCGAGAACTATGCGACGCGCGCCGGCGGCATTCGGGGCTTCGATGAGCGCCGCCGACTCAAGCTCGGACAGTATCTCACGCGCGAGGACATCGCCGAGCGCGGCGAGCAGAAGCTGAGCGAGATCCTGCGCACGAGAAAGGGCGTGCAGGTGGTGCGGGGGCGCGTGCGCTTCGCCGCCTTCGTGGGCGGACGCGGCGTGCAGTGTCAGCCCAACGTGTACCTCGACGGCGCGCGCGCGCCGGGCATGGAAGTGGATGAGATTCTCGCCAACACCGTGCAGGCGATCGAGCTCTATCCGTATTTCTCCACGCTACCCATCGAGTTTCAGACGGTCGGCACCCAGACCACGCCGTGCGGCACGATCGTGATCTGGACGCGTATCCCGAACTCCAAGAGCAAGTAAGCGCGACGCGGCGTCGCGCTCAGTACCGCACCACGACCTCACGCTGATCGGCCGCCACCGGAATCGTGGCGGTCTTGCCACCCGGGAAGCGGGCCCAGACCGCGGTGGGAGTGCGCGTCAGACCAAACAGCTGCACGGCGCCGTTCTGCGACAGGAAGCCCGACGACGCCTGCACCTCACGCACCGGCCCGCTCACCGCGCCGTACACGATGCGCAACTGCGTGCCGATGCCATCCGGATTGCTGGCTGGCCCCTGTACGCGCACCCGGAGTCCGGGACGGGTGTGCCGATTCATGAAGAAGCGGGTGGCGGCCCCGTTCTGCGAAACGACCAGATCCAGACGACCATCACCGTCCACATCGCTGTACGCCGCACCGCGCTGATCGCCGTACACGAGCAGCCCCGACCGCTGGCCCGGCACCGCCTGCAGGCCGCCCTTGCCGTCACCGCGCAGCAGCAGGCTCCGCCCTTCATCGTGTCGCGGGACCCCGACCACGGTGGGGAAGAAGTTCTGCGACAGGAACAGATCCTCCGCGCCGTCGCCGTCGAAATCGGCGATCGCCGGTGAGAACGATGGAGCCCACTGCGCTTCGGCCGGCAGCGGCTGCGCGTCGAAGTGATCGCCTCGATTGAGGAACATCAGGTGATCGAGTGACCGGACCCGCAGCGACGGCGCAGTGGCGGCGTCCGGCCCCAGTACCGACGGCACCGTGGCGGCCGCGTACGCCGCGAAGCTCGTGATGCGCTCGGTGGCGCCCTTCACGGCCATGCGCACGCGCGCCCAACTGGCCAGGGGCCGCCACGCGTTGTTCTCCTGCTGCGCCAACAGCAGCTCGATTTCCCCACCGGCGCCAAACGGACCGAAGGTCACGCTGAGCGGCGACTGCTCACTCACGTGGAAGCTCGTGTTGCGCCCCCAACTCGTTGCGACGAGATCGAGCCGGCCATCACCATCGAGATCGCCCGTGGCGAGCCCGTTCCATTCACTCGTGTGCGCATCGAGCCCCCATGTGCCTGGCGCCGGCGTGAGCCGGCCGTGGCCGTCGTTCAGCAGCAGTACGAGGCTCCCCCAGTCGCGCGCCAGCACGAGATCGTCCGCCCCGTCGCCATTGATGTCGGCGAACACCGCGCTCGACACCATGCCGATATCCCGCAGCACCGGCATGTTCGCCGTGTCGACCACGAACGCGCCGTTCACGTTGCGGAACATCCCCGACGAGGCCGGGAGCGGATACGCCATGGGCACGGCGCGCGAGCCCACGAAGAGATCGAGTGCGCCGTCGCCATCGATATCGCCGAGCGCGAGCGGCCCCGTGCTCGAGGCATGGGAGCCCACCGCCATCGCGGCGGTGCTGCCCAGGCGCGCGCCGGTTGCATCGATACGAACGGCCGCGGGCTGCGCACGCATGGCGGCCTCATCGCGGAACTCCCACGTGGCGACGCCGGCGAGGAGTGAGGCACGCCCCCGCTCGGTCATGGCAAGCACGCTCGTGTAGTCGGCGTTCGCCACCGGTCCGGCGGGCGCCTGCGGCACGAGCCGTCCCTTGTCGTTGCGGAACACCGCCACGTGCCCGCCCTTTCCGGTGCCGACGATCAGATCTTCATCGCCATCCCGATCCAGGTCGTGCCACGACACGCCCGGCCCCAACTGCGACAGCGCGTTCACCAGCAGATACTGCCGATCCCAGTCGTCGAACGGGTTCTCGGTGTGGACATGGCCGCCCAGCTGCGCCGTGGCGTCCTCGAACCACACCGAGTCGGCCGGCACGGTTTCCGCGACGCGCGGGACACCGTCGGTGGCACCCTTCTGGGTCACCTCGTAGAGCCGGTTTGGCTTCACGTGCTCCACCACCGTCTTCCGCCCGTCACGCCAGGTGATCTCGAGCGTCGCCTCAGTCGCGGTGCCCAGCGCAAAGCTCTGCGTGTAGTCGCTGTGCGACAGGTAGAGCCCACCCACGGCGATCTCGCGGGTCTGTGTGGGCAGGCCGGTGGCACGGAGCGTGAGTCGCGCGCCCACCGCTCGCGTGTTGGGCGCATCGCCCACGAGCCGCACGGCCACGCGCGGCGCCGTGGCGTCGTTGCGCAACACGAGCGCCGGTGCATCGAGACGGTTCACGACCACATCGAGGTCGCCGTCGCCATCGAGATCCGCACTGGCCATGCCGTGCGAGATGTCGGCATCGGTGCCGAAACGCCACGCACTGCTCGCATCGGCGAAGGTCAGATCGCCGTTGTTGCGAAACGCGACGTTGTGCAGCGGGAGACGAGGAAACTGCCAGCGAATGCGCTGGTACGGCACGTCGGTGAGACGGTTCTGCAACTTCTCCTGCACGTCCGCGTCCATGACATCCCAGAGGTGACCGTTCGCCACGAGCAGGTCTGGCCACCCATCGAGATCCACGTCGAGGAACAGCGTGCCCCAGCTCCACCCGCTGGCGGCGACGCCCGCGGCCTGCGCCAGCTCGGTGAAGGTGCCGTCGCCGCGATTGAGAAAGAGCGAGTTCCGCTGCTGCTGCAGCTGCAACTCCATCTCGCCCAGCTTCTTGGGGAGCGCGGTGTGGGTGGGCAGTTGCGTCTTGAGGCGCGTCGGATCGTTCGCCAGCATGTCCGTCACGAACAGATCGAACCGCCCATCGCCGTTGATGTCGGCGATGTCGTTGCCCATCGACGAGTTGCTCATCTGGCGGAGCGCGCGCCAATCCGCCAGACGGAAGGTGCCGGCGCCGTCATTCCACCAGAGCTGATCGAGATCCTCGAAGTCGTTCGCGACGTAGAGGTCGGGGGCACCGTCGCCATTGAGGTCGGCGAAGCGCGCCGAGAGGCCGAACGATTCGAACTCCTCGGTGTTCGGTGCGCCCGATGCCGTGAGAAAGCGCGCGGAGGCCATCGGCACCCGCGTGAAGTGCCCGGTGCCGTCGTTCTCGTAGAACTCATCGGGCTCGGCGCGCTGCGTCATGCGCAGACCACCCATGTCCGCACGCTGCACGAGCTTGTAGTCCTTGCGATGGTCCTGCACGATCTCGTACTGCTTCGGACCGATCTCGCGCACCATCTGGCTGAAGGCGCGCTGCTGCGGCGGGATCGTATCGTCGACGTTGTACGGCTTGTAGTTCGTGATGAACAGCGACAGGCGCCCATCGCCCTTCACGTCGGCCATCGTGATCGTGGTGGCACCGCGCCCCACGGTGTCCAGCCCCAGGTCCTGATGTTCGGTGAAGCGTCCCTGCCCATCGTTCACGAAGATCGCGTTCGGGCCGGTCGTGGTGACGACAAGCAGATCGAGATCGCCGTCGCCGTCGATGTCGGCCAGTGCCGATCCGGTGGCGTGCCGATCACACGCACCAACCCGGGCGAACTTGGTGATGTCCTCGAACTCCCAATTGCCCTTGTTGCGATAGAGCGCGCTGCATCCCTCGGTGCGCGCCAGAAACACATCGGCGAGTCCGTCGCCGTCCACATCGCCCAACGACACCCCGCCACCCTGCCCGAGCTGGCGATTGTTGAGGAGGATCTTTTCGCTCGCGCTGTTCTGAAAGCGTATGCCGGTGCTGCGCGGTGCCATGGCGGTGAAGCCCGGCTTCCCCTTGGGCACGGCGAGTGACTGCCAGCGCGCGCTCCCTTCCGTGGTCCAGTCTCCGCTCGATCGATTGCGGCACGCCGAAGCCACCACCGCCGCCACCAGCACCGTCAGCGCGATCGCGCGCTTCGGCGACGTCATGGCGCGACGGTCGCGCCGAGGCGCGAGGCGACGGCGCTGCCGATGCAACGACCCATGCGCAGCCCCGCCTGGTTGCTCCACTCGTAGTGCAGTCCGGCGTACACCCGCGACTTGCCCGCCTCTTCACTCGCGGCCAGAAACGAGGGGAATTGCCGCACGGCGTGCCCGATCGAGATGCTCGTGCTGTCGCTGAACGGCCCCGCGCCGATGAGGGCCGTGATCACCGCCGACGCGGCGCCCGACTGCGTCGAGTGCCCCGACGGAAATTCGGGGAAGGGCGGCGTGGGAATGAGCGGCTCCCACGACGGGTCGATGTGCCGGCGGATGAACGTGCGCGGCCGCAACGTCATCGTGGCGAACTTCACGCGCCAGGCGGCGATGAACGCATCGGCCTGGGCGAGCGCCGTGCCGGTCACGAGCCGCACGGCCTGCTCACCGTCGAGATGTCGCTCGCTGATCATCTGCGCGGCGATCGACAGCCAGTGACCCACCGGCGTGCCGGTTTCGCCCGCGTTGTCGGCCCAGTAGTAGGCGATCTCCTTCTGTTCCGGCGTGCGGGCACCGGTGATGCGATAGACCTGCGCGTTCTCGTAGTACAGCGTGGCCGTGCTGTCGGTGCCGTAGGCCGGCGGCGGTCCGCTCGGGCAGGTACCCGTGTCCACGTTCACGAAGCTCCGTACTCCGCCCCAGAACGGCTCGGTGATGCCGGCCATGTTCGCGGCCGGGAGGGTCTTGCCTCCGGCCACCTTGGGGCGACTCAGAATCAAGCTGCGATCGCTCGTGTTGGACGTCCGCTGCTGGTTGGCCGGATTGTCGAGCTGGATGACTTCGCTGACCGCCGACGTCTGCGTGGTGGCATAGAGCGTCGGCGGGGCATCGTTGATCCACAACGAATCGCCGGTCGCTGGCGTGTACGCCATTTTCCGCGTTTCGGAGAAATGATCACCCGCACTGTACACCAGCAGGGCGAGCCCAATCGCCTGCCCGAGCGAATCGGAACGACTCGCCACCGCCTCCCCCACCCCCTGCTCACGCCGCGCGGTCCGCAGCGAGTCGGCCAACCGCCCCAGCGCGCTCCGCGTGGTCGGCAGCGCTTCGCGCAGGAGAGAATCGAGCACCGTCCGCTCAGCGGCCACCGCCACCAGCGTCGCGTCGACGTCGCCGGGCGCGGCGGCGGTTGGCAGCGGCTCGAGGCCGGTGACCACCGTGTGCAGCGGCTTGAGCGTTGGATGCGATGCCGCGGTACCGGCGTACAACGCCATGGTGGCATACGCCGTGAGGCGTGAGGCAACCGGCGGCGACAGCCGCTCCACGCGAATGGTGCCGTACAGGGCATGGATCCATTCGGAGACCATGCGCGGATCGGGATCCGGGGCGCTGGATCGGCAGCTCGACAGCGTCAGGGACGCGGCGACACTGAGCAGCAGCGTCGCCAGCCGGCGCACGGCCGGCCGAGGCGAGGCAACGATGTTCATGAACATCCTGTCAATCTGGTCAGGCGTCTCCCGGGCCGATAGCTTGGGCGAGTCCCACTGCCGCAGGTACGCCTCATGATCGTGCGACGCATCATCTCGTCCCTCGTCGTCCTGTTCGCACTCCTGCTGCCCGCGCGTGCGCAGGCGCAGCTCTCCGAGGTGCGGGGCACGGTGCTCGACAGCGCCTCATCAGCGCCCGTGCCCGCCGCGGTCGTGTTGCTGCTCGATGCCGGCGGCACCACGCTCCTCCGCACGCTGACCAACGATCGGGGCCAGTATCGCCTCCTGCGCCCCGCAGAGGCGACGCAGCTCCGCGTCGTCCGCCTGGGGTTCGAGCCACAGACGCTGCCCCTCACGCGCGCCAGGGGGCGCCCCGAGGGGGGCTATGAGCTCGATGTGCGCGTCTCTCCGCTCGCCCGCACGCTGCAGACCGTGGACGTATCGGCGGCGAGTGGGTGCGCCCGCCGCGACGATCAGGCGAGCGCCTTCCGGCTGCTCGATGAAGCCCGGGCCGGCCTGCTCGCCTCGGTGGTCGCCCGTGAAAAGGATCCACCCAAGCTGCTCGTCCTGCGTTTCGAGCGGCAACTCGACGGAGACGGCATCGAAACGGTGCGCCAGACCGTGCGCGTCGATTCGTCGGAGCAGGCAACGGCGTCCTTCGCGGCCGTGCAGTCGGCCGCCGACTTTGTGGTCACGGGCTTTCGTGGCGGCCGGCCGGGTGACTACACGTTCTTCAGCCCCGACGCCGGCATTCTGCTCGATGAGCGTTTTCAGGCCGGCTACTGCTTCAGCGTGGCGAAGGCCGACACCGCCCGTCCGCACCAGGTCGGACTCCGGTTCACCCCGGCCTCGCGCAAGAGTGGCCGCGTGGACATCGACGGCACGCTGTGGATCGATACCGCGGCGCGAGCCCTTGGTGAAATCACCTTCAAGTATGTCGGCCTGGATCAACTGGCCGAGGGGCTGGGGGCCGGTGGCCGCATCGGCTTCAAGTCGCTCCCGAACGGCGTGCCGTTCATCGACCGCTGGCAGCTGCGCCTGGTCGATGCGCCGGCGGAGAATCCCGCCGACACGCGCCCGGGACCGGCGTTCGTGGTGCGCGAGACGGGGGGCGAACTCGCCGAAGCCCGCTGGCCCGATGGCCGCGTGTGGACCGCGCCACTCGGCAGCGTGCACATCACCGCGGTTGGCGCCGGCAATCGCCCGGCCGCCGACGTGCTGCTCCGACTCGCCGGCACCGAGTACCAGGCCACCACGAACGCCAACGGCCGCGCCACGATCACGAACCTGCTGCCGGGGCCCTACCGCATCGTGGTCGACGATCCGTATGTACGACCCATCGGCATGACGATCCCCACCGGCAAGTCGATCACGGCGGTTCGCGGCAGCGCACTCCTCGCCCGTGTGGAGATCAACGGGCCGCTCGTGCTCGCGCAGACCGCGTGCAAACGGACCGATTCGCCAAAGAAGGACGAGAGCTGGCTGCTCGGACGCGTGCACGATGCGACGGGCACGCCCGCAGCCGATATGCGCTGGCAGCTCTTCGAGGCCGACGAGGGGCGCTGGAAGCCCCGCACCGATGTGGGAATGACGGGCAGTGATGGGGTCATCGCGATCTGCAAAGGGCTCGAGCGCGGACGCACCGTGGAGCTGGCCGTGTGGCGAGCGGGCGCCCGAGACTCGGCGCGCGTGCGCAAGGTGCTCGACGGCGCACTCGAGATTGTTGGTGTGCGTCTCCCGAATCCGCGCACCGCGCGAGCCATGAGCGGACCGGGGATCACGATCTCGGGGGTCGTGCGCGATTCGGCCACCGGCGCAATCGTCCCGGAGGCGCGCGTGCGGCTCGCCGATACGCCGTTCGAAACCGTCGCCGACGAGGAAGGCCGGTTCGTGCTCGGTGGCTTCGCCGCCGGTCGCTATCTCGTCGAAGTCGGCACGCGCGCGTTGGATCCGCTGGGCATCGTGGTGCGGCGCGACCTGGAGCTGCGCGACGCGATGCCCGCGCTGACGCTGCATCCGCCGCAACGCGCCGAGGCGCTCGGTGCGGCCTGCCGGGCGGTCGGTGGGAGTGGCAGCAGCCTCGTCGTGGGGCGTCTGACTGCCGCCGGCGATGGCGCCGCGCTGGCCGGCTACCGGGTGATCGCCGAATGGGATGCGGACACCAGCACGCTGCTCGCGACCGACTCGCTCGGTCAGTCGCGCCTGGGCGGTTGGATTCGGGCCACCCCCGATCCGACCACCGGTGTCTATCGCCTCTGTGACGCACCGCTCGGCCGCCCGCTGACCGTGCGCGCGGAGGCCGATACGATGAGCGCCGGCGCGAGTGCGCCCCAATCGCTCGTTTTGGCGCCGGCCGAGCGTGTCGCGCGCCTCGACCTGACACTGCAGACGGGGCTCGTCGTGGCGCCGACGTACACCGGCACGGTGGTCGACTCCGTTGGCGGCATGCCGTTGGAAGGCGCCGAGGTGACCATTTCCGACCTCGGGCGTTCGACGCTGACCAATCGCCGCGGTCAGTTCCGCTTTTCGGGGCTGCCCACCGGTCCGCACCTCGTGTCGGTGCGCGTGGTGGGCTTCACCAAGCGTACTGCCAGCATCACGCTTCAGAATGCGCGCGCGCTGGATGAGCGGGTGCTCGTGGCGCGGGCCACCGCGCAAAGCCTGGCGGCCATGGAGATCGTGAGTTCCGGCATTCCGACAGAATTCGAAGAGCGCCGAAGACTCGGGCTCGGCAGCTACATCACGCGCGCACAGCTTGATTCGGCGCGCGGCCAGCGGCTCGGCACCGTGATGGCGATGGTGAAGGGCATGGGCACGGCGTTGTCGAACATGGACGGCGGAGCGCATGCCTATGTCGTGGGCAAGCGCGCGCCGTCACATCTGGGACCACGGGGCGCCGGCGGCGGCTCCTGCGGGACCACGCGGTCAACCGCCTGCAGCTTCACCTTCGACGACGTGGCGCAGCAGGGGTACTACTGCCCCACCCCCGGTGAACGGGCTCGGGGGATGACGTCATGTCAGTGTTTCGCGCAGGTGTATCTCGACGACCGCATCATGAACAGCGGGAAGCCCACCGAGCCGTTCGACGTCAACAGCATTCCGATCGATCAGATCGCCGGCGTGGAATTCGATCCCTCGCCGGCCAGCACCCCTGCCCGGTACAGCACGCTCAATTCGGTGTGCGGCGTGATGTTGATCTGGACCCGCCGATCCTAGCTTTCATCACCCATATCCCGGAGTCATTTATGCGTACTGTGATTTGTGCCATTGCCCTGACGGGGCTCGCCGCGTGCGCCTCGGGAGGCGCGTCGGGCGGCACACCGTCGGGCGGCGCCGTCTCGGCGGTCCCCACCAGCGGTTCGACCACACGCCGCACCACCACCGGCATCGAGAACATGGGGCGAATTACGATCACCAACACCGTCGAGGCCGACGTGGTGACGGTGCCGTATGACGCCGACGCGGTGTTCCGCATCCTGCCGTCGCTCTATGATTCACTCGGCGTCCAGGTGAACACCGTCGATCCGGCCAAGAAGACGGTGGGCAATGCCGGCTACAAGATCCGCAATCGGCTCGGCAAGATCCCACTCAGCATGTACCTCGACTGCGGGGGCAGTACGCAGATCGGGCCGAACGCCGACTCGTATGACGTGTATCTGAGTGCGATGACCACGGTCACCCCCAACGGTACGGGGTCGGCCAAGGTGGGGACGCTGGTCGAGGCGCAGGCGCGCCCGGCCACGTACAACCAGGCCTACAGTCCCTGCTCCTCGAAGGGGTTGTTCGAGCAGAAGCTGGCGCAGCTGATCTCCAAGCGACTGGCCAAGTAGCTCGTCACCGAATCTTTCCCGTTTCGCAGGTTGCCCGTTATGTCGTGCTCGTTCCGCCCGTTCCGTCGTGTCGCGCTCATGGTTGCTGCCGTGCTGGCTGGCGTGCTGGCTGGCGTCGGGAGCACCCCGCTTCAGGCTCAGCGTCCGGTGACGGTGGCGGGCGTGGCGTATGACAGTCTGCGCGGGGCGCCGCTGGCCAACGCGTTCGTGATTCTCACCGAACGTGGCCGGAGCACCACGAGCGACGAGCGCGGACGCTTTCGGTTCGACTCGGTCCCGCCCGGAACGTACACGTTCGCAATGCAGCACGCCGTGTTCGATTCGTTGGGGCTTTCGGGGGCGACGACCAAAGCGGTCGTGAGCGATGGCAAGGCACCGGTCGTACTGGCGGTGCCGAGCTTCACCACGCTGTGGCGTGCCGTGTGCGCATCCACGCCGCCTGCCGGCCGCGATACGGGCTTCGTGTACGGAACGGTTCGTGACGCCGTGTCGCGCAAGTCGGTGCCGCAGGCGTGGGTCGCGCTGTCGTGGACGGATCTCGTCAAGCTCGATCCCGCCAGGAAGAGCACCAACGTCACCCAGCGTCGCTACAACAGCGAGGTGCAGGGCGACGCCCAGGGCGGCTACGCGGTGTGCAACGTGCCCACGGGTTTGCCGCTGGTGGTGCGCGCCTTCAACGGCACCATCACGACGCCGTCGGTCACCATGAGCGCGAGCAGCGATCGCGTACGGCGCCTCGATCTCGTCCTCGGAAGCGGCACGGCCGTCGATGCGCAACGCAAGGGCACCGTGCGCGGGATGGTGAGCGACAGCGGCGGCCGCGGCATCCGTGATATTCGCGTGGCCATCGGTGAGCTCGAAGCGCGCTCCGACGCCGAGGGGACGTTCCTGCTTCGCGGCGTGCCGGTGGGCACGCGGCAGATCGATGCGTCGGCGGTGGGGTTCAATCCCACGAGCGCCGCCGTCGATGTGTTCGCCGACGACACGGCGCTCGTACAGCTCACGACGTTCCGTCTCAATGCGCTCGATACGATGCGCATCCGCGCCGTCTCGGCCCGCGGCAAGGTGCGCATCATGGAGTTCGAGGCCCGGCGCATTCGCGGCTTCGGCAGCTACCTCGATTCGGTCGCCATCGGCAAGCGCGCCACGGTGTCGGCGGCGCTGCAGGGCGTCCCCGGGCTGACCGTCGAGAACCTGACCGCCAACGGACGGCGATTCAATCTCTATCTGCCCAGTACGGGCACCGGCAACTGCCTTGCGACGCTGGTGCTCGATGGCGTGCAGCAGCAGGACACCGAAGTCTTCAACACCCTCTCGCCATCCGATCTGGCGGCAATCGAGGTGTACCAGCAGCGCACCACGGTGCCGTCAGAGTTCCAGCGCGTGCAGCAGAACTGCGGTGCCGTGGTCGTTTGGACAAAGCGCGCCTTCCGGTAAACCGGAAGGCGCGCGTGGCGTCCCGAATGAGCCAGGGGCGCTGATCAGCTCTGGCCACCGCGTCCGCGACCACCGCCACGGCCGCCGCTCGCGCCCATCTTCTCGCGCAGCATCTTCTGCACCTTTTCGGCGTGCTTGCCGAGCAGCTCGTCTGCGGTCTTCTGCTGGTCGGCGTCGAGCGTCTGCACCACGGCCTTGGTGTCGGCGTCGTGACTCGCACGAATGTCGCGCACCACGCCCTGCATGGATTCACGGGAAAGCACGAGCCGCGTCTCGTCTTCCGCGGTGGGCGCCACGCTGGGGCGCATCTGCTTCTTGAGCGAATCGACCAGCGCGTACCGATCCTTGTTGGCCGCCTGCAGCTTCTCATCGGCCGCCTTGATGGCCGTGATCTGCGCATCCGTCAGCTTGAGGTCCTTCTTCTTGTCGAGCAGCATTGCCAGTGGGCTCGCCTCGACAAAATCCTTCCCGGAGATGGTCGGCCCCTTGGGTACGTCCGCCATCACCGCATTCCAATCGGCATCCTTTGCGCCACCCATGCCGCGACGCTGCGCGTGGGCGAGTACCGGGACACTGAGCAACAGCACCAAGGCAGGAACGACCAGGCGACTGCGGGACATCATGAGAGCTCCGAGGTGAGGGGGAGGGAGTGTTTGGGAACGGCAACTGCTAACCACGGACACTGTGGAGGACAGGGACACGGACACGGCCACGGACACAGCCACGGACACGGCCAAGCTTTCTGCAGTCTCCGTGGCAGTGTCCGCGTTCTCCATCTGTGTCCGTGGAAGTCCGTGAAGAGAGAACTCAGCGTTTCGGCACATGCGCGAACAGGTCACGACGCACCTCCGGATTGCTGATCTTCCAGAGCACGCCGTCGGTGAAGTAGTGATGGATGTTGATGAACATCAGGATCAGGATGGGCGCCGCCTGTGCGGGCACTTCGCCGAACACATTGCCGATGACACCCATCAGCGCGCCTGGAACCACCTGCGCCATGAGGACGCTCGCGCCGAGCAGCAGGACCGCGTAGAGCGTCATGTGCAGCACGGTCCGTGAGGCGGAGTGCGCGGGCGCGTCCCTGACCACATTGGCCGTCCCCGAGGCGCGGTTGTACTCCACACGGAAGGGGAAGACGAGGTACTGAATGGAGTGCGAGATCTGCACCCAGAACAGCGCCTTCGGGTCGCGCGCCATGACGGCGTACCACACGAAGATGGAGATCCACGCGGTGATGGCCAGCAGCGGTGGATTCTGTCCGGTGCGCTGACGCATGCGCAGCAGCCCCCACGCGCCGAGCGCGAAGGCCCCGACCGTCGCGGCCGAGGCAACGCGATACACGAGTTCCACGCGTGACGGGTCGCGCAGCTGCGTGTAGAGAAACCACGCGAGATGCCAGGTGAGCATGATGCGCAGGCTGGTGCGAATGAGCGTGCGTTCCCGTGCGTCGAAGCCGCGACCGGCGAGATACGCAAACGACGCCATCATGCCCCATGCCTGTCCGGTGTAGTGCCAGGCGAGATACACGCTGGCGACGGTCACCAGTCCGATGCCCAGCGGCTGCGTCCAGTCGGTCATCACGATGGCGGCGATGATCCACAGCAGCAGGAGCGCGGGTATGCCAAGGCTCGCCCACTTGTGCTTGAGCACCATCGCCCGGCTGCCGTACACGAGGCGATACGAGGCGAGAAAGTGCGGCATGTTGATCGCGGTGCCGATCCACGCCTGCGCTCCGGCACCCACGAGCACGAGGTCGGTGCGACCGGTCGCGAGAAGCGGCAGCATCACGACGATCGAGAGCCCGCCCACGGCCAGCCAGTCGACCAGCGGCGAGATCATCGAGCCGTGCGCATGCACCGTGGCGGTAGGACCGTAGTCCTGCCCGACGTCGCGCACGACGGTGGCGGCTTGCGTGCCGACGCGCGACTCCGCGCGGGCGGTGGCTCGTCGTGCACTGCGTCGTTCACTGCGTGTGCTGACCATGCGAAGAAGCTGGTTCGTACCAGGGGAGCCGTCAACGAAAGAGAGCCGCCGATTGCTCGGCGGCTCTCTCAAGTCGCACCGGGAGGTGCGTCATGACGTCACGAATCAGAAGCCACGGGGCGGACGAACATCCCACACGAACGTGCCGGCCGGTGCCGTGAACGCGCTCGCCTGCGGCGCACGCGACCCCGCGGTCGACCGGGGGAACACGATGAGCGAGATCGCCGATCCCGCCACCGTGGTGCCCGGGGTCGAGCTGATATCGAGCTTGCCACCCGCACCGGCCGTGGAGGAGGCGGCCGATCCCGGAAGGGCGAGCAGGTTGTTGAAGAGGTTCGTCGAGCTGCCCGCCGCCTTCACGTTGAAGGTGATGCTGGCGGGATCGACGTTGATGTAGTTGCTCTTCGACAACCCCGGAACCGCGGCCCACGACGGGGTGGCGGGCGCCGTGCCTCCGGTCGTGAAGTAGCTCACGTCGATCGGCGTCTCGGTCGCGTTGATCACCCGGATCGCCACCTTGCCGGAGGGCACCGTGGTGGTCTCTTCCCAGCTGCCAAGCTTGAGCGTTCCCGTCCGGCCCTGCCCCCACATGATGTAGGTGTAGTTGGTGCCGGCGGTGAGGTTGGCGGTGCCGCTGAAGACCTTGGTCGACGCGATCGTCTGAATCGTGTCGTCGAGGAACACCGAGTACGAGCGCGAGCCGGCACGGGCGGGCTTGTACTGCACCAGCGTGGAGGCCGTGACGCCGCCCGACGTGGTCGGACCGCTACGGAACGTGTGCCGGAACTGGGCGTTGGACTCGACCAGGTCGACGAACCGGAAGTCGACGCCGAACGCGCCAGAGGTATCGGGCGAGGCGTTGATGAAACGCACGCCGGCCGTCGGAATGTCTTCCGTGGCGATGACCGTATCAGGGCGGCACGCCGTCAGGGTGGCCCCGGCCACCATCGACGCCACCGTGAGACGAAGGATGCTTCGCATGGACAACTCCGTGGAGGGAGATACTAGGGTTTGCTTGAACATCAAGGCCGAGGAATCCGGGTGCTCGCGCCCGAGTCGGAGGGCAGTTTCCCTTCCGAGCCCTGCAGGATCCCGGCGAGGCTTCCCTTGGCGACCACGATGACCGCGCCAAGAACCGCGGCGGTGACCACCGCGGTGCGCCCTTTCGAGAACTGCTTCTTCGAGAGCAGCGCAACCTCGTCAGCTTCGATGCGAATGCGTTCACCAGACCAGACCTGATGACCTCCGCCAAGCAGTGAAACGCTGGACGCGGACACGGTGACTGCACTCGCGTCGCGCGAGATGAGTCGACCTTCCACGACATCCACCCCCGGCCCCAACTGCGGCGCCAGTTTGACCCGGCCCGCGTCAGTCACCTTGACCAGCACTTCCGTGCCAGCGGGGAGCGCCTCCCCGACGACCGGCTTTGCGGTAAAGCAGCCGGCCGTCGTGGAGATCATCAACGGCACCGTGAGCACCGCCCAACGCTTCACTGCGTGCAAGGTCACCAGCCGTACACGCTCGTCGCCGCCGTCGAATTCGGCGCGTTACCCGGGCCCGGGCCGGCGCCGTAGATGTCGCCGGTCGCGTAGCCACGAGCCTGAAGATCCTGGTACGGCACCGCCCAGAAGAGCGGCGTGTCCTTGGGCAGTTCACCCCACCCACGGCCATCGAGGAACCACGGCGCGTAGTGCGTATACGCCGTCTCGATGCGCTTCTCATACTTGAGCGCGTCCCACAGCGTGCCGCAGCCCACGGTGTTGTAGCTCGGCCCCTTCGGCACCTTCGGCACGCAGGCGTTGCCGCCCGGCACCGGCGACGTCTCGTCGAAGGCGGTGATGGCCGGCAGGCCGGCCGCCACACGCGTCTTGTTCACGAGCGCCGCAGCGGCCGCGTACTGGCCCTTGCGATACAGTCCTTCCGCCTGGATCAGGTCGATCTCGGCCTTGACCATGAACGGCGTGTTGCCGTTGCGAGCGGACCCGTCGCCGTTCGTACGCCACGAGTAGAAGCGCACGTGGTCATAGTTCGAGAACCCGAAGCTCAGCCCCGAGAGCGCGTCGTTGCCGTTCGGCCGATTCACGAAGTACCGCTTGCAGGGCGTGCTCGCCGCCGAGCAGGAGGTGATGGCGAAATCGGCCTGCTGCGCCGAGCGCGTAACGCCCTGCGGGAAGCGCAGGTCCGGCGTGGCCATCGTGAACGAGGCGCCGTTGCCGCCACGATCGGCCACCGGCGTACCGATCCACGACGCGTACGAGCCAGAGGTATCCGCCATGCCGATGAAGAACGGCGGCATCTGATGCCACGTGCTGAACGTCATGAACTGCGCGCGCCACGAGTTGATCGGGCCGACCGTCGTGCTGGTCGTGATCTGATGGTCCTCGGTGATGCCGGCCGCCGCATCGGCGATGATGGCATCCCAGTTGGCCGCCGCCCGTTCGGCCGGCGTCCGGGCCATGTTCGCACGAATGCGAGCCCGGTAGCTGCGTACGAGCTTGACGAACTCCGCCGCCGAGAAGGACGTCGGCGAGGGGATCCAGGTGCTCGGCAGCGGGAAGCCGTTGCCGCCGGCGCCCCCGGCATTCGCGTACGTGATCGCGCGATCGAAGGCGGCGTACGCCGAGTCGGCGGCCGCCTTGTAGCCGATCAGCGTGCCCGCATCTTCGTTCGTCATGCCATCGGCCACGACCGCCACGGAATCGTACATGAGGGCCGCGTAGCCGATCGACATGCCGCGGAGGAACTCCGCAAACGACTTCGCACGGTTGTCGCGAGCCACGCTTCCGAGCGTCAGGCCATCCTTCATCTGATTGAGGATGGACTGGGCCACGCGGTTCACTTCACCCATGTACGAGTACAGGCGGTACTGCTCGCCCGCACAGGTATTCCCGGGGGTGTTCACGTTCGCCGCGCCCGAGAACGGCGCACGCGCGTTCATGCAGTTGTTGGCCAGCGAGGAGTAGTTCATCAGCGACTGGATCGAGGCCATACCCTCGAGGTTCGCCGTGCTGCCATACACACCCGTGGACCAGCGCTTGTAGTACGTGCCGAGGAGCGCCTCGGCGTCGTCGGCGGTGCCGAGCACGCGGGCGGTATTACCCTGATTGGGGTTCTCTACCGCCAGCGAGCTGTCGCTGCACCCAGCCGACCCGACCAGGGCAACCGCGAGTGCGGCTGCCCGAAGGAAAGTGCGATTCATGTCGTCAGGATCCTAGAAGCGCGTCTGGATGGTGAACGTGTACGTGCGGAGCGTCGGGAACCCGAACGCGTCCACCTGATTGACGAGGCCCGAGCTGGCCTGACCCGACCCGCTCACGCCGACTTCGGGATCGATGCCCGAGTAGTTCGTGAACGTGTACAGATTGCGGCCAATGAGCTGCAGCGTGACATCGTTCAGCCCGAGGCGCTTGCCGAGCTGATAGGTGAGGGCCACTTCGCGGAGCTTCGCATACGTGCCCTTCTCGACGTTCCAGTTGTTCGGGCCGAGGAGGTCGTAGAAGCCACCCGTGCCGGCGCCTTCCGAACCACCGACGCGCCAGCCGTAGCCGAGCGGCTTGGCCGTTTCGACGGTGCGGCCACCCATGTCGAAGTAGTTGTTGGCGAAGTCGAGCAGGCCCCAGCCGGCACCCTGATTGTTGATCGAGTGACCGACCGTGCCGTCAAGCAGCCCGTACAGCGAGAGCCGCTTGTACGTGATCGTATTGTTCAGGGCGAAGCGGAACGACGGCAGCGTGTTGCCGATGATGCTCGTCTTGCCGGTGCCCTGCCCGTTCTCGCCACGCAGCGGACGATCGACGATCGGGTGACCGAACTGGAGCGGGTACGCCCACGGCGAGTTGGCCGCCGACAGCTTGGTCTGCCACAGGTTCTTGGTGATGCCGTCGCGCCAGCTGTTGCCGTCGCCGACCCACACGACCCACCCCTGATCATTGACCTGGTAGGCCTTGCCGTCACCACACTGCGCCTGCACCGACGCCGGCAGCTGACCGCACGACTTGTAGAAGCTGCGGCCCCAGATCCCGCCGTAGCGGTTCACCGGCTGGCCATTGCTCTTGTCGGTCCGCGCCGTAAACAGGAAGAGTGAACCGGTACCCTGACCCGTACCGGCGCTCGTGAAGTACTCCGGCATGAACAGCTCGGTGATGTACGTACGGTTGCGATCGTACGTGCCGCGCATGTTCCACGAGAAGTCCTTGCGGCTGATCACCGGCATGTTCAGCGCGACTTCGAACGTCTTGTTCTGGATCGTGCCGGCGTTCTGCCACTTGCTCGAGAAGCCCAGCGATGCCGGCGTCGGGACGTTCAGGATCTGATTCGTGGTGTTCGACTGCGCGTACGTCAGTTCGACACCGATCTTGCCGAAGAGCGTGAAGTCCGAGCCGAATTCGTTTTCGGTCGTCGTTTCGGGCTTGAGGTTCGAGTTACCGGCCTGACCAAGGGCGCAACCCGACGCGGAGCAGGAGTAGGTCTCGTACTGCGCCGTGAAGCTCGGCGAGTTACCGGCCGAACCGCGCGAGGCGCGGACACGCATATCCGACACCTTCGGCAGGCTGAACCACGACTCTTCCGACAGGCGCCACACGCCGGAGAGACGGCCGAAGTTGGCGAAGCGGTTGCCGGCGCCGAACAGCGACGAGCCGTCGCGGCGGAACGTGCCGTCCACGATGTACTTGCCCTTGTAATCGAGATTCGCGCCGGCGATGGCACCGACGTTCTTGATCAGGGAGCTGCTCGAGGAGTTGGAGAAGTTGGTCGTGGTGTTGGACAGCGTGTAGACGTCCTTCACGACGTACTGCGTGCCGCTCGCGCTGTTGCCGAGGACATAGTCGCGGTCCATGAGGCCGCGCAGGTTGAGCTTGCCGTTCAGGTCCGACGTGAGCTGCTTGCGGAACGTGCCGGAGATGTAGGCATTCATGCTCTGCCGCGTCTGGTTGCCGATGCTCTGGTTACCCAGGTTGTCGTCCGGGCTCAGACCGAACGTGCGATAGCCCTTCGACACGTACGAGTTCGAGATGCGGTCGCGGTTGTCGAAGCTGTAGAGCGCCTCGAACGAGGCCCACGGCGCCGGCGTGTACGTCGTGTTGACCGACCCCTGCCAGCGGTTCGCGTTGGTGTACGCGTTCAGGTACTGCATGTCGTACAGGAACGTGCCGCCGCCGTTACCCGTGCCGCGGAGACCCGCGCCACCGCCACGAACGATCGGACGGCCGAGCGTGTCGACCGCCGCGTAGTCGGTGCCGGCGGGAGCGCCGCGCAGCAGCTGACCGAAAATGCCACCGTTCGACGAGCCACCCGAGCGGTCGTCGACCGTGCTGCGGTTGTACATCGAGCTCACGGAGACCGTGAGATTCGGGCGCACGTCGTAGTCGAGGTTCACACGCGCGCGGCGCTGCAGCGAGCCGTTGAGGCCCTTGATGGCGCCACCGTCGTTCGTGTACGAGCCGGTCACGAAATAGCGCACGTTCCCCACGCGACCGTTCACGTCGACCGTGTTGAGCTGCGTCGGGCTGTTCGTGGTGACCTGGGCGAGACCGTTGTAGTACTGGCCCGGCCAGATGTTCGACTGGAACACGTTGAGGAGCTCACCGCCCGACGCGGCCGGCGAGTTCCACTGCATCGGCTGCGGCGTGCGGATCGTGTCCGCGGCCACGTTGTTGATGCGATAGATCTCTTCCATCCACCCCGTTGACTTCGAGCAGGGGGACACGGCACCCGAACCGGCGACGCAGAAGCGCTTGCCCGTTTCGTCGAGCTGCAGGTGGTGGTTGACCGGCTGGATGATGCGGGCCGAGTTGAGGTCGGACGTGCCGTACTCCACGCGCGCACCGACGCGCGTTTCGTTGCGCGTCGCACCGCGCTTGGTCTTGATGTTGATCACGCCGTTGGCAGCCTGCGCGCCGTAGAGCGAGGCACCCGCGGCGCCCTTGACGACTTCCACGGACTCGATGTCGAGACCGCCGATTTCGTTCAGGCTCTGGTTTCGCAGGATCGTGCCGTCGACGATGATCAGCGGGCCCGTGCCGCGGCCGCTCGCGTTGATCGACGTCGGGCCCCGGAGCATGATTTCCGGCGAGGAGCCCGGGCGGCCGCTCGTGGAGGCGACGCGCATGCCGGCGACCTTACCCTGCAGCGCCGTCACCGGATTCAGGGCGGGAACCGGGATATCCTCGGCCGTCACACGACCGACCGCGAAGGCCACCTTGCTGCGCTCGGTGCCTTCCATGGAGCCGGACACGACGACTTCACTGAGGCGATTGACGTCCTTTTCGAGCGTGAAGTTCTGCGTCTGCGAGCCGGGCGTGACCTTGATGGCCGTGAACGCCGGCTTGAAGCCGACCGCGCGCACGCGAAGGTTCACCGCCTGACCCGACACGCGGGCCGCCGGAACGGTGATGGAGTAAATGCCCTGCGCGTTCGTCGGCACCGAGATCACGAGCTCGGTGATGTAGACATTGGCGAACTCGAGGGGCTGGCCAGCATCACCAACCACCTTACCGGTGATGGTGGCGTTCTGCGCCTGCGCTCGGGCCGAGGGGATGACCGCAAACAGCCCGAGCAGGGCCGCGGCAATCGCTCTCGCGGGACGGGTGAAGGACTTGGGCAACATCGCTCTCCCAGGGGTGAAGAAGACGGAACTGCGGGCCTGCGAAAACCACCGGTCTATGCGAAACCGAAAACCGACGCACAGTAGTCGCCCCGTTCGCTCGCGATGCGGCGCGCGCGGACGGACTGCACCACCTGGTCAGTTGTCGGGGAAAGCGAGGGACTGCCTTGGAGGGACCTACGGAGGGACCAACCGCACCCGCATGAAGGACGGAACCACCGGAGAAAGCCATCCCGTGATCCACCTCACCCTGCTCGGCGGGCAAGCGCCAAGGCTAGCCCGCAAAAACAGGGTTGGCAAGTAGGGACAGCCAGCGGATCGGGACGACATGCTGTCCTGAGGGGGGACAGAGAGTCGGAGATCCACACTATCACGTCCATAGCAGCGACGCCACCGGATGCGTCACAGGGAATGCAGACGCCAAATGACCACGCCGCGCCGGAACGACTCGTCCCAACGCGGCGTGTCGATTTTCTCAACGAGACAAGCGAACTCTTCTATTCAGCCTCGACGATCCCACCCATCCCGCCGGTTAGCGCCGGCCGGCGCCGGCCAGCGCCGCTGGCGTCCAGCGGACCCCGATGGCAAACGTGTCGTCATCGGTGAAGGCGTCCGATCCACTGAAGCTCGCGGCGGTGATCACCCCGAAATTGCGGTTCACCTGCCAGAACGCCCCGGCGTCGAAGTTGAGGCTGATGGTGGATCGGCCATTACGGTTCAGCCCACAGCGACTACAGACGTCCACCGACGCCCGCGGATGCACGTACGGCGTGATCGCCATGCCCTGATCGAGCGCGAAGCGGTGCCCGACGCTCACGCCCACCGGGATGCGCAGCACCGTGTTGTTGCCGCCGAAGGCGGCGCCGGCGCCAGCGGTGAGCATGACATCGAGGGGTTGGTCGGCCGTGGCGCGCGTGAGCTCCTTGCCAAAACCGCCTCCAACGAACAGGAGCGGATCGGCACCGCCCTTCGGATCGGCCAAACCGGCGTCAAGCTGCCAATGAAGCCCCGTACCCGCGCCCTCCCGCCACTGAAAGAGCAGCGTCGTCCCCGCACCGCCCACCAGCGCCGCGGTGTAGTCGCGCGTGCTCGCCTGGGGCGTCTGCAGCGACGGATAGTTGAAGGCCTGCGCCTCCGCGATCGAGGGCGCCGCAGCGACAGAGACGAGGGCCGCCGCGACAACCGCGGCGGCCAGCGAACGACGGGACCACACCACCATGAACACTCCGGGGAAACGTGACGCCGAACAATACGCGGGTTCGGCGTCGACGTTCCACCGGGCCGGTCGCCGAGTTGGTGACTCAGCGCACCCGCGCGCGGTATGTCCGCGACAACCGCAGGGTTGAGCCGTCGCCCAACACGAGTAGCCCATCGCCGCCGGGGAGCGGGCTCATCTCGCGCACCCGATCCATGTTCACCACGATCCGACGGTGAATACGGACGAACTGTCGCGGATCGAGCGCGCTTTCGATGGCCGTGATGGTTCCGCGGGTGCGATAGGTCGCCCCCGCCGCATGCACGCGAATGTAGTTGCCATCGGCTTCGAACCAGTCGACCTCCGCCAGAGGCACGAAGCGGGTGCGACGCCCTTCGCGCACCAGCACGCGCAGCGGTGGCGTCGCCTGCCCCGCGCGCCCGCCGTCCTCGCGCGAGAGATCCAGCACCGACTCGTCGCCACTGCCGTTGCTGCGCCCCGTGCGCGCGTCCGGGCGGCCGCCGGCGCGCCACGGCGCCGAGGCGACCAGCGTGCCCGTCGCCGCGCCACCGAAGGAGCGACGGCGTCGAGCATCATCACGCCCACCGGCGACATCCATGATGCCCAGTGCGCTCGCCTCGCCGATCAGGCGCTGCAGGTCGTCGGCCGTGCGCAGCAGCGCACGCTGCACGACCAGCTGCTTCGCACGCGTGAGCGCCTCTTCGACACGGGTCGGTTCGGCGGGCCAGAGCACAAAATCGATCGCCTGCACATCGAAGGCGGCGACGGCCTCATCCTCCGTCGTCCCGATCACGACGATCGCGCCGGGGCGGTGCGATGGCGACAGCTCCCGCAGCATGGGGAACGCGGCGCCATCCGAGAGCGATGCACTCACGAGCGCGATCTCGGCATGGGGAGCAGCCGTGAGTGCGGCGAGCGCCGCCGAATGGTCGGTCGCCTGAGCGACAAGGGACAGGTCCATCGACGACAGCATCGCCGGCAACTGGTCCGCCAGTGGGGCGGGCACCTGTCCAAGGACTACAACACGGAGAGACATGAGGCAGGAGGGAGACGACAGCTGACACGCTGCGTTCAGACACCGAGCAGTGCGTGACGCCGTGCCACGCGACAACTGCTCTACGGCGCATACCGTAACGACGTTGCATCACGGAGAAGGTCCTGCGCACAACGCGCCGGCGGTCCCATTGTTTCGGTCGCCGCGGAGGTTCGTCGGGCACCGCTCTGCACGACGAACCCCGCGAGGACACGCGCAGGAGTCGTCCGACGACGCCTCGACCGCGCTCACTGCATTGGTCGCGCCACCCGATTAGCCGAGTGGCGGGTGTGTCTTATTGCGTCGCGTGTTCGGTGACGACGCGCACGGTGTCATCGACGACCTGCAGAAATCCGCCGCTCACCGTGAATTTCTGCTCGCCGGCCGTCGTGTCCACGCGCAGCGTGCCACGGCCGAGGAGCGTCATCAGCGGAGCGTGCATCGGGAGGATGCCCACCTCGCCGTCGAAGGCCGGTGCCACCACCCCGCGCGCGGTGCCCTCGAAGAGCACGCGCTCGGGGGAGATGACCGACACCTTGAGAGAGTCGCTCACGAATCAGCCCTGAAGCTTCTTCGCGTTCGCCACCACGTCTTCCACGCCGCCGGCCATGAAGAAGGCCTGCTCCGGCAGGTGGTCGAATTCACCGGCGCAGATCCGCTCGAAGCTCGAGATGGTCTCTTCGAGCTTCACGTACTTGCCGGCGATACCCGTGAACTGCTCGGCGACGGCGAACGGCTGCGACATGAAACGCTGCAGACGGCGCGCCCGACCGACGATCTTCTTGTCGTCTTCCGAGAGCTCGTCCATTCCAAGGATGGCGATGATGTCCTGGAGCTCCTTGTAGCGCTGCAGGATGCGCTGCGTGGTGGTCGCGGCGTTGTAGTGGCGCTCACCGATGTACTGCGCGTCGAGGATGCGCGACGTCGAGTCGAGCGGGTCCACGGCGGGATAGATGCCGAGCTCGGTGATCTTGCGGTTGAGCACGACCGTGGCGTCGAGGTGCGCGAAGGCCGTGGCCGGCGCCGGGTCGGTGAGGTCGTCGGCGGGCACGTAGATGGCCTGCACCGAGGTGATCGAGCCGTTGCGCGTCGAGGTGATGCGCTCCTGCAGCTCACCCATTTCCGTCGCGAGCGTCGGCTGGTAGCCCACGGCGCTCGGCATACGGCCGAGCAGCGCGGACACTTCGGAGCCGGCCTGCGTGAAGCGGAAGATGTTGTCGACGAACACGAGCACGTCCGCGTTCTCCATGTCGCGGAAGTACTCGGCAACCGTGAGACCCGCGAGCGCCACGCGCAGACGCGCTCCCGGCGGCTCGTTCATCTGCCCGTAGATCAGCGCGACCTTGTCGAGAATGCCCGCTTCCTGGAACTCGAGGTAGAGGTCGTTCCCTTCGCGCGTGCGCTCACCGACGCCGCAGAACACGGACTTACCGCCGTGGCCCTTCGCGACGTTGTTGATGAGCTCCTGAATGATGACCGTCTTGCCGACGCCGGCGCCGCCGAAGAGACCGATCTTGCCACCCTTCACGAACGGGGCGACGAGGTCGACGACCTTGATGCCCGTTTCGAAGACTTCCGTCTTCGGCTCGAGGTTGACGAAGTCGGGGCGCTTGCGGTGAATCGGCCAGCGCTCGGCGTTGGCGGGGATGGCCGCGCCATCGTCCACCGGATCGCCGAGCACGTTGAGGATTCGGCCGAGCGCCGGCGCGCCGACGGGCACCGTGATGGCGCTGCCGGTGTCGATCACGTCCATGCCGCGGGTGATGCCGTCGGTCGAGGACATGGCGACGGCGCGCACCTGATTGCGGCCGATGTGCTGCTGGACTTCAGCGGTCACGCTGATGCGCGAACCGTCCGGCGCGACGGTGTCGACGCGCACGGCGTTGTAGAGCTCAGGCAGGTGATCGTTTTCGAAGGCCACGTCGATGACGGGGCCGATGACCTGAACGATCTTGCCGACGACGGTCGGGGCGGCAGTGGTAGCCATGGAATGCGTACTGGATATGGTGAAACGTCAGCCCTGCAGTGCCGATGCACCGCCGACGATTTCGGCGATTTCCTGCGTGATCTGCGCCTGACGCGCCGAGTTGTAGGTGCGCTTGAGCAGCTGCAACATCTCGGTGGCGTTGTCGGTCGCGTTCTTCATGGCCGTCCGGCGCGCGCCCTGCTCGCCGGCCGCCGTCTCCACGAGGGCGCGATAGACCGTGTTGCGCACATAGAGCGGCAACAGCGCCTCGAGGATGTCTTCAGCCGACGGCGCGAGAATGAAATCACGCATGCCGGCCGAACCGTCCGCCGTGGGCGCCACGACCGGGAGCACCTGCTCCGTGGCGGGCGGCGTGGACAGGGCACTCTTGTACTTCGCGTAGGTGATGTACACCGCGTCGATCTCGCCCGCGGCGTAGCGCGCCATCAGCCCGTCGATGAGCGACGCGGCGTCTTCGGCGCTCGGACGGTCACCGATGTCGGCGCGCGAGGTCGCCTGATTCCGGCCCAGATACTTGAAGAAGCCGATACCCTTGCGCCCCACGACATGCAGCTCGACGCTGATGCCCTTCCCTTCCCACTCGGCCAGACGCGCGCGCGACTCACGCAGCAGGTTCGTGTTGAACGCGCCGCAGAGCCCACGATTCGCGGTGAGCACGACCAGCGCGGCCTTGCGGACCTGCGCCGGGCGCCGGAGCAGCGGGAACTGCTCCGCGAGCTCCGGCGAGTACACGCGCGAGAGCACCTCGCCGAGCGCCAGCGCGTACGGGCGCGCCGACGCGACGCGGTCCGCCGCGCGCTTCATCTTGGAAGTGGCCACCATTTCCATCGTGCGCGTGATCTTGCGCGTGTTCTCGACGGACTTGATGCGCCCCTTCAGTTCGCGGCCTTTCGCCATGAGTCAGCGTCTCAGGCTGCGAACGACTTCGTGTACTGCTCGATCGCGCGCTTGAGCTCCGCTTCGGCATCCTTGGCCAGCGCCTTGCTGGTGCGCATGCCGTCGAGCACCTGCGGGAACTGCGCGCGCATGTACTCGAGGAAGCCCTTCTCCCACGCGCGCACCTTGCCGGTGTCGATGCCGTCGAGGAAGCCGTTCGTCACCGCGTAGATGACCACGACCTGCTCTTCGAACGGGAGTGGCGAGTACTGCCCCTGCTTGAGGATTTCGACGGTGCGCGCGCCGCGCTCGAGCTGACGCTTCGTGGCGGCATCGAGGTCCGACGCGAACGCGGCGAAGGCCTCGAGTTCGCGGAACTGCGCGAGGTCGAGGCGGAGACGGCCGGCCACGCCCTTCATGGCCTTGGTCTGCGCCGAGCCACCGACGCGCGACACCGAGATACCGACGTTCACGGCCGGGCGAATGCCGGCGTTGAACAGGTCGGTCTCGAGGAAGATCTGGCCGTCGGTGATGGAGATGACGTTCGTCGGGATGTAGGCCGACACGTCACCGGCCTGCGTCTCGATGATGGGGAGCGCGGTGAGCGAGCCACCCGGCTTGAGGATGTTCTTGCCATCGACCACGCCTTCGTCTTCGCGCAGCTTGGCAGCGCGCTCGAGCAGACGGCTGTGGAGATAGAAGACGTCACCCGGATAGGCTTCGCGGCCCGGCGGACGACGGAGCACGAGCGACAGCTGGCGATACGCGGCGGCCTGCTTCGAGAGGTCGTCGTACACGCAGAGCGTCGGCTTGCCTTCGTTGTACATGAAGTACTCGGCCATCGCGCAGCCCGAGTAGGGCGCGATGTAGAGCATCGGCGCCGGGTCGGACGCGGATGCCGACACGACGATGGTGTACTCGAGCGCGCCGGCCTGACGGAGGCGCTCCACGACCGAGGCGATGGTGGACGCCTTCTGGCCGATGGCGACGTACACGCAGATGACGCCCTGGCCCTTCTGGTTGATGATCGTGTCGATCGCGACGGCGGTCTTGCCCGTGGAGCGGTCGCCGATGATGAGCTCGCGCTGGCCGCGGCCGATCGGGATCATCGAGTCGATGGCCTTGATACCCGTCTGGAGGGGCTCCTTCACGGGCTGACGCACGATGATGCCCGGCGCCGGCGATTCGACCTTGCGGAACGTGGTCGAGCGGATCTCACCGAGGCCGTCGATGGGACGACCAAGAGGATCAACGACACGACCGATGAGTTCCGGACCGACCGGCACTTCGAGCACGCGCGCGGTGCGGCGGACTTCGTCGCCTTCCTTGAGCTGCAGATAGTCGCCGAGAATGACGGCGCCGATGTTGTCTTCTTCGAGGTTCAGCGCCATGCCCGTGATGACCTGCTTGGTCTCGGACGACGTGAACTCGAGCATCTCGCCGGCCATGACCTTGCCGAGGCCGTAGATGCGGGCAATACCGTCCTTCACTTCGAGGACAGTACCGACTTCCTCGACATTGAGATCGGCGAGGTCGGCCGCCTCGATCTCACGGAGGAGGATGTCCTTGATTTCGCCGGGACGCAGGGCGGTCTGGGTGGCCATATCGGAAGGCTTGGAAAGCGTTGGTAACGTTTTTGGGGACAGCTTGTGAAAATTATCACAAGGGGGTGGGATGGGGCAACCGCCGAAAGGCACCCGCAACCCAAGACCTGAAGCCCGGAACCCAAAACCGATCAGTTCAGGGTTTCGGGTTCTTGGTCGTGGGTGGTGAGTTCACCGCGGTGGGTTCGGGCACCTGGATCTTCTCCAGTTCGACCCCCCTCCCCCGGCTCACCGCCACATACCACGGCCGATCCCCGAAGCGGCGGGCCAGACGGCCATTCACCGGGCCGAGGTCGGCCGCGTACACCACTGGTCCACTGACCCGACCGGCCTGATCGATCGGCTCGAGCGGTAATCCCACCCCGAACGCCACGAAGCCCCCGGTTGTGTCGGCTTCGAACTCCGCCTTGCAGGCGGGGGTCAGGGAGCCGGGACCGTTGAGCCCCAGCACGCCGTCCGTGCTGCCCATCGCGCTGTCGCTCGGGAGCATGCGCGGGGTCGCCGAGAGCACGCCGCGAATCACGCTGGGCGGCTGCGGCGGCGCGCCTTCGAACTGCGCGACCGCGTCGTGAATGGCGCAGGCATCGTGCGAGGCCAGGAGCCGCGCCGTCTCGTCGCGCCGGAGGCCCAGCCCCCAGAGGCGTCGGGTGAGGCGCGCACTGAATGGCTCGCGCAGGAACACCACACCGCGATCGATGCGCGCCGATCGGACGGCGTCGGCGACATCGGCCCGCAACGCGCCCCGCGCACGTGCCGCGATCTGGATCAGCCCGCGCACGCCAAGGAATTCAACCGGAGCGAGCCAGCTCATGACCAGCATCGCGGCAAAGGCCACCGGGACGGCGGGGCGCCACCGGTCGGCAATGCGCGCTCCCAGCGCCTGCGGCAGCCGAGCGATGAACACCACCAGCGTGGGGAGTGCCGTGAACAGGAAGCGCGGCCCGAGAAACTCTCCGCGCCCCCAGTACGCCATGTGCACGGCCAGCTGCAGCGCGAAGTGGCCGAGCAGCAGCGCGTCCCAGCGGGAGCCGCGGCGGAGCAGCAGCAGCGTCGCGGCGACCAGTGCGAGCGATGGCACCGGCCACGCGGTGACGAACATCGCGAGCTCCCCCAGATAGGTCAGCCCGTGCTCGAGCCCCTGCGCCAACGTGAACGGCTTGCCGTACGGGTCGACGTGGAAGCCGAGGTTGTGTCCCGGCCCCCATTGCAGGTCGTACGCGAAGCGCAGCCAATGCCCGGTGGTGTTGGCGTGCGCGACGAACAGCGGCGTCACCCCGAGCACGCCGCCGGCGCCCTGGGCGAGCCACTCGGCGGCGCGGCGTGGCGCGCGGCGGAATGCGGCGAGTTGAAACCCCGCCGTCGCGAGGGCGGCGACGACTGCATCGAGCGGGCGGATCGTCGCCATCAGCCCGAGTGCCACGCCGATGCCGAGCGCCTGGAGCGCGCCGTCTCGCGCGCGGTGCGCGCTGTCCCAGCCGGGGAGCATCCACAGCACGATGGTCCAGAGCAACAGCACTGGCGTGTGATTCATCATCGTGCCGCCCATCATCGCGATGCTGGGCGCGAGCGCCATGACAACCGCAATGACCCGGGCCTCGCTTTCGCCGTAGGCACGACGGGCAAACCCATACGTGGCCGCGGCAATCAGCCCAGTGGCGAGCGTATTCACGAGCCACGGCGCGCCGACCACGCTCCCCAGCGCGAGCAGCATGGGCCCGCCGATGGGGAACTGCGAGAACCAGCGGTCGCCGTCGACCACCGTATCGAGGGCGAAGAACGCGCGATCCGGATCGACCGGGAGCGCCCAATGTCCCGAGTGCAGGATCCGCGCATGCCAGAGCTGCGCGAGCTCGTCGGTGGTGCTGGCGCCGAAGCGGAACACCTCCCACGCGAACCAGGCGGCGAGCAGCGACGCCGCGAGCGCGATCAGCGCGGCGAATGTGCGAGCGGGGAGGGCGCGCGCGGCCCCGAGCAGTGGCTCAATCGCCAGCACACGGCGAAGCGACGGCACATACGCCGTGAGGACCGCGACGAGCAGCGTGAGGCCTGCCCCGAGCCCCCAATAGCGCGTCGCCGCGGCCGGATACGGGTTGCCCCAGAGTGCCAGCGGGATGAGCGGTGCCGCGAGCAGGAGGACGCCCGCGACTCGCAACACGATGGATGGTACGCCCTGCCCCGTTGTCGCGCCTTGCTCCACGCACCGCTCCAGTCGTCCCGGTATTCCACCGCTGACCACGAACGGCGCGAATGTACGGGCGGGGGGAGCATTTGGCTATGCGACGGGCGCTTCGTCCTCGTCGGGTGCGTTCGCGGTCTTTTCGAAGCGCGCCAGCAGGTCCACGGCTCGCAGCCGCGAAAGGCTCGACGCCTTCGCGCCGACCAGGCGCTGCGTCGTGCTGGAGAGGTGCGAGGAGCTGGCAAAACCGAGCACCTGGGCCACGTCGCGCACGTCGTAGCCGGCGTTCTTGGACAGCTCGGCGGCGGCCAGGACGCGCACCAGGTCGATGACCCGCTTGAGCGTCGGGGCCTGTCCCACGGCAAAGCTGCGCGAGAGGTGCTCGCGCGAGACCCCGAGTTCCTTCGCCAGCTGGTCAGTGCGCACTGGCCGACCGGCACGACGGACCACGCTGGCCCAGACGGCGATCTGGAGCGGCGTCTCGAGGTGCAGCAGCGCCGGCGGCGTTGCCAGCGCCTTCTCGAAGCGCGTACTGAAGGCGCGGCGCAGCACCAGGTCGCGGGCGGCACTGTCGTCGACCCCTTCGATCAGGATGTCGCAGACGCCGGCGTCCACCGCCTTGCCCACCACCGGCGCATCGGCCGGCAGAAGCGGGGAGATGAGCACGAACGGAATGCTCGAGAACTCCTCGGCCTTCGCGAGCACCTTCTGGGCATCCTCACCCGCGCCGGCATCGATGATGACAGCGTCCACCAGATCCTTGACGAGCTGTTCCTCGACATCGACCGCGGTCCGCGCGCTGATGACATGCGCTCGGCGTCGTGGGAACGCGCTGCGCACCATGGCGCGCGCCCGGTCCCGCTTGAGGAGCGCAACGAGGCAGAGCGGCGCCGTGGTGGCGTCGCCGGAGGGGCGGGCGGCCTTCGTCACGGCTGTGGACCGTCGATCGCGAGCGGCGTGATGACCGGGGTGCCGCCGGGCGTGCGACGTGGGGGCTCGGCGGGATCGAGCGACAGGTCGATCCCCTGCACCATGGCGTTCGCGCGCAGCAGCACCTCACGCGCGTTGGCGTAGCTCACGAGACGCGCCGCTTCGTCGAAGCGCGCCCACCGACACGCCGTGATCCCCTCTTCCTTCTGCGGCACCGTATCCTCACGCTCGGTGTGCATCAGGTAGAAGTGACAGACCTTGTGCACGAGCTTCCCGCGGAAGCGGAAAAACCAGTCGATGGTATCGATCTCGCCATCGAGTTCGACGTCATCGAGCCCCGTCTCCTCCCGCACCTCACGCACGGCGGCCACATGCGGCGCCTCGGCGTCTTCGAGATGCCCCTTGGGGAAGCCCCAGTTGCGATAGCTGTCGCGGATGAGCAGGAACACCGGCTCGCCATTCTCGAGACGGTACACGACGCCTCCCGCGGACGTCTCCAGCTTGGCGCGTGGGCGCTTGCGGGGTTCACGGGAGGGCATGGTCATCAGCGATGGGCCTTCGCCGGCACATCGGCCGGCAGGCTCCCCGGGATGCCGGCGATGAGGTCGGCGTGATCGTCGAGGGTGGCGCGCCCCTCGATGAACTGACGGACGAGCGGATCGGTGCTGTGCTGGATTTCGTCCACGGTCCCGACGGCATGCACCCGCCCTTCGTACAGCATGGCGATGCGCGTCCCGACGGTGTACGCACTCCGCATGTCGTGTGTGATCACGATGCCGGTGACGCCGAGCTGCTCCCGCATGCGCACCATGAGATTGTCGATCGTGGCCGAGGTGACCGGATCGAGCCCCGTGGTGGGTTCGTCGTACAGGATGTACTTGGGGCGCAGGGCGATGGCGCGGGCGATGCCGACGCGCTTGCGCATGCCGCCGGAGAGCTCGGCAGGCATGCGGTTCTGGACATCGGGGAGGTCCACGAGGTCGAGCGCCTCGGTCACGCGCACGGCGATCTCGCGCTCGTCGAGTTCGCCCTGCTTGCGCAGCCCCATGGCCACGTTCTCGCCGATCGTCATCGAGTCGAAGAGCGCCGCGAACTGGAAGACGTAGCCGATCTTGCCCCGAAGGGCGTAGAGCTCCTTGCGCGACAGTTCGTCGACGCGCTTGCCGTCGACCCAGACCTCGCCGCTGTCGGGCTCGAGCAGCCCGACGATGTGCTTGATCGCCACCGACTTTCCGGTCCCCGAATAGCCGATGATGACCATGGTTTCGCCCTCATTGACCGTGAGGGAGAAGCCACGGAGCACCTGCTTGGGTCCGAAAGCCTTGTGGACGTTCTTGAGCTCGATCATGGGATCACAAATATGACGGGGGGACGGGAATGTGGCTAGTTAGCAAACCCGATACCCACGACCAAAAACGCGAAACCCTGAACTGATCAGTTCAGGGTTTCGGGTTCTTGGTGCTGGGTATTGGGTTTGCTGGCGGCGTTTACGCCGCGAAGCTCGACAGCGCCCGTCCCACATCCCCTTCCCGGAGCCGCTTCAGTGCCCGGTCGCGCAGCTGTCGGACGCGTTCGCGGGTGACGCCGAGCATGGAGCCGATTTCTTCGAGCGTGTGCTCGCGGCCGCCTTCGAGGCCGAAGTAGAGGCGGAGCACCTTGGCGTCGCGCGGGGGCAGCGTGGAGAGCGCCTGCTCGATTTCGTCGGTGAGGAAGCGATTCATGGCTTCCTCTTCGGTGTCGGGCATTTCGTCGGCGACGAAGCGCTCGATCAGCGAGCGGTCGCCATCCGGGTCCATGGGGGCGTCGAGGCGCACGTCGCCGGTGTTGAGCGCGGCGAGCGACTGCACGACATCGACCGAGAGGCCGGTGACCTGCGCGAGCTCTTCGGGCGACGGCTCCCGACGCAGCTTCTGGCGGAGGATTTCCGACGCCTTGATGATGCGCGAGAGGTCGGCGGTGCGGTTGAGCGGCACGCGCACGGTGCGCCCCTGGCGCGCGAGCGACGACAGGATGGCCTGGCGGATCCACCACACGGCGTACGAGATGAACTTGACGCCCTGATCCGGATCGAACTTTCGCGCGGCGGTGAGGAGGCCGACGTTGCCTTCGCCGATCAGGTCGATGAGCGGGAGGCCGCGGTTCTGGTACTTCTTGGCGACGGAGATGACGAAGCGGAGGTTGCGCTTGACGAGCTCCTGCAGCGCATCCTGATCACCGGCCCGGATCTTCTTGGCGAGCTCGATTTCTTCCGCGGCCTTGAGGAGCGGATAGGTCGAGACCTCGTAGAGATACTGGTCGAGGATGTCGCGTTCGGGTTCGCTGGGCGCGATGCCCGCGGGGGTGGCCCGGCGGCGCTTCCGCTTGACTTCAGTCATGGCGTTCTATGGACCTTGGAGTGCTCGCATGCACTCCCGACAAAGAGACGAGAAACCGGTAACGCAGAGGGCTTGGCTGGCCAGAATCACGGTCGGCGCCTGAGGCCCACCCCCGCGGGTTCGCGTCGGCGCGAACGGCTCCGGAACCCAGCGCGATGGCGAGGTTGGAGCGCGCAGCGATCGCGTAGCGCGGGGGAGCCATGCAAGATACGCCACCGGTGAGCTTTCGCCAGTGCGAATCGGGAAACTCTGCTTGACGACGGACATACACCCGACTAGACTGCGCGGTTCCTGACGCCCTCGCTGGCGGGGGGCCGCAAGGCCTTCGCTTGGCGGGGGCGTTGGGTCCCGGGGCTGTAGCTCAGTTGGGAGAGCGCTTGAATGGCATTCAAGAGGTCAGGGGTTCGATTCCCCTCAGCTCCATAGCGGTAGCAGGCGTAGGCCAGCAGGTGCAGGATCGGTCAGTCTGACCGAGCAGGTATGCGGGAATAGCTCAGTTGGTAGAGCACAACCTTGCCAAGGTTGGGGTCGCGGGTTCGAGTCCCGTTTCCCGCTCTGTAGGGCCGATGTCCGGGTCGTTAGCTCAGTTGGTTAGAGCGCCACGTTGACATCGTGGAGGTCACAAGTTCGAGTCTTGTACGACCCATGCAGTGCCAGTAGGTTGCGGGTCCTTCGCCGAACGGTGGAGGAGCAGGGCCCTCGTCACTGGGGGAGTGCGGTTCCGGTTGGGAGTCCGTTGCGCCTGTAGCTCAATTGGATAGAGCATCTGACTACGGATCAGAAGGTTGGAGGTTCGAGTCCTTCCAGGCGCGTGTTGGTACGCGTGTGCAGGTGATGGTCCGGAATCGCACGGGGCGTAGCTTAGCCCGGTAGAGCGCCTGCTTCGGGAGCAGGAGGTCGCTGGTTCAAATCCAGTCGCCCCGACTGAGAGAAGATAGAAAACGGAACGGCCAACTCGTTGATATTCAACGGGTTGGCCGTTTTCAGCTTTGACGAGAGAGTTGAGCTGGGATCTGCGCGTACGAGCTGCTTTCCCAGTTTTCCCACAGAAGTCTCCACTCTCGTGAATGAAGCCCTAGCTATCCGGCCCCCGCCGCGAGCCCGGAGCGCCCACCGCGCGCGTAGCCCCTCATGGAATCGCCGGCCGTCGCCAACTTAAGCGTCCAAGCACGCAGACTCCTACGCCGAATGTTGCTGGCGATCACGGGGCCTTCCTTGTCGATTTCGACAGCCCAGCGTGGCGGAAAGCGGCCTCGACCATTCTTTCACAGTACAGAATGGCCAGCTCCTCTCTTGTACTCCCCGACAGCTCCTCAATATCCGCTTCCTCCTTCATGAGATCCATCAGCTGCTCGCGTGGCGCGCCGCCGTAAGTCTCGAAGAAAAAGTCGTACAGGTCGAGCGGATCATTGGCTCGATGGGCGGAGCGTGTGATAGTACCGAAAAACGTTTCGGGGTGCCGTCGGTACGCCGCGTCCTCTGACTTCGTGACAGGATTCGTTGCAAGGACCTGCGTGCCATCGGCTAAGCGATATACGCCGATCGCTCTCGCAGACTCTGGACTGGCGACTGCTTCCTCAAGGACACCGACAACATCCTCGCCGTCAGCCCCAGGTAACCAGTACTCTCGACCAACAATGAGACGGGGCTCTTCTGAATCGCCAAACGCAATTTCCGGGATCTCGCCGTCGAAAGTCACTGGGATCTGCTGATGCTGGAGCATCGATGCGAGAAGTTCATAAATTTCTCGATGCGGTTCGCGAGCCAGTCTCGCCTCCCTGATCGTAATCGCGGAGTCGACTTTAAAATTCGCGATCTTGAATCCTTCGGCGGCAAATGCCAACCCGGCGTAGGGTGAATCCAAGCATGCCAAGTAGGGCTCGCTTGTGACGATCACGTAGGCCGGCGGCGCGGGTCGTCCACGAATCGTCATTGTCTGCTCTCGACTGCGAACGCTGTCCAAAGCTCCCTTCAGCCATGGAAGAACCTCAAAGGGGTTGGTCGATTCCGTCCCTCGCGCGTCGATGTTAATGTCGATGAATACGATCCGCGGATATTGACTCGCCTTGCTTAGTGCCGCGTGAAGCTGATTGCTGACGCCAAAGCCGGCTTTATTGAGTTGTCGATACTTCGCTTCGACGGAGAACGAGCGCCCCGTTCTCCCATGCGTCGCGATAAACACGCAATGCGAGGTGGACGGATCTGCCTCTTCTTCGAGATGGAGGGAGAATCCCGCTTGAATGACCTTGGCCGCCACCGATGTCTCGTAAAGCGCTGGCCAGAATTGTTCCTTGTGCCGAAGACGCTAAACTAGGCGATCCTGTACCGCCGCATTGTGGCCGAGGAGATAGAGGGCGTAGGCGAGCCCAAGATACGCCGCGGCCGCTCCTGTCAGGGTCGCCGACTGTATAGTGCGGCTAGGCACGTGATGCTCGAAACGCAGCGCCCGGACGGCCTCGTGCAACCGAAACAAGGGATGCCATGAGTCTGGCGATTGCTTCTGCTCGTTCGCCGCCCATTCCTGCCCTATCACGCGGGGAAGACAGGCGAACAGAAAGTCATGGAAGGTGCGCCACTCCTTGGACCAAAGAAGCTCAGATCCGACTGCTACCAATCGATAGCCGTTAAACTCAGCATAGATGATGGGCTTCCCCAATCCTTGCTGCTGCTCACGCTGA